>NZ_BAAASQ010000010.1:0-270138 GCF_039532965.1 Streptomyces mauvecolor
GACCCCCTGCGGGGACTCCGTCCCCTGCACCCCTTTCGGGGGCTCCGCCCCCGGACCCCCGATCGCGCCTGAAGGGCGCTCGTCCTCGCCCCCCAAGGCCTCAAGGGTCAGGGGGACCCCCATGACAGGCTGGAGTCGGGCCGACGGCCCTGATCGCCCGACGCCTGGGAATACCCGCAGAGCCACCCCACCAGGACCCCGTCAGGGGCGCGGGGAACGGCGCGTCCAGCCACGCACTGCCCGCAGTGGAGCCCCCGCACATCCGCCCAACCCACCCAGCCCCTCCGCGTACCGCAGCAGATTCGCGGCCCGGGCCTCGAAGAGCTAGGACCCCTGCGCCTCCGGCGTCCTCGGTTCCCGCTGGGCTGGCGGGATCAGCCCGTGCACCCTCGGCGTCCCCGGCACACTCGTGATCGCCTGCGCCAGCGCCCTGCGGGCGGCGCGGGCCGTGCGCAGGGCGTCCCACGTCAGGATCGTCAGGGCCAGCCACACCAGCGCGAAGCCCGCCCAGCGTTCCGGCGGCATCGCCTCGTGGAAGTACACGATGCCGAGCAGGAACTGGAAGACCGGGGCCAGGTACTGGAGGAGGCCGAGGGTCGAGAGCGGGACCCGGATCGCCGCTCCGCCGAAGCAGATCAGGGGGATGGCCGTCACGACGCCCGTCGCGGCAAGGAGGGCCGCATGGGCCGGGCCCCCGGACCCGAACGTGGCCCGCCCCTGGCCGCTCAGCCACAGCAGGTAGGCGAGCGCGGGCAGGAACTGCACGGCGGTCTCGGCGGCCAGCGATTCCAGGCCGCCGAGGTTCACCTTCTTCTTGACCAGGCCGTACGTCGCGAACGAGAACGCCAGCGTCAGCGAGATCCACGGCGGCCGCCCGTAGCCCACCGTCAGGACCACCACGGCCGCGGCCCCGATCCCGACCGCGATCCACTGGGGCCGCCGCAGCCGCTCCTTCAGGATCAGCACGCCCATCGCGATGGTGACGAGCGGGTTGATGAAGTAGCCGAGCGACGCCTCCACCACGTGGCCGGAGTTGACCGACCAGATGTAGACGCCCCAGTTGACCGTGATCACGACGGCGGCCACGGCTATCAGGCCGAGCCTGCGCGGCTGGCGCACGAGCTCGCCGATCCACGCCCAGCGCCGCATCACGAGCAGCACCACGACAACGAGCGCCAGGGACCACACCATGCGGTGGGCCAGGATCTCGATGGCGTCGGCGGGCTTGAGGAGCGGCCAGAACAGGGGGACGAGCCCCCACATTCCGTACGCGCCGATCCCGTAGAGCAGTCCGGTCCGCTGTTGTCCCGCCGACTCCTTGGCCACTGGCCCTCCCTGCGCGCGCTCGATCCCACAGAAGGCGATCCCATCGAAGGCAGAAGGTAGCGCCGAAGGAGCCGCGGTGTCATGTCCGTTCCGCGATACGGTCCTGACGGTCCCGGTTATGCGGTGAGCGCCGCACGCACCGTCGCCGCCAGCGGCGTCGTCGGGCGGCCTATCAGGCGGGTCAGGTCGCCCGAGGTGCCGGCCAGCCGGCCCCGCCCGATGGCGTGGTCGACGTCGACCAGGATCTCCGCCAAGCCCGCCGGCACGCCCGCGCCGGTCAGGACGGCGAGGTGGGCCTCGGGGGCGACGGAGGTGTGCACCACCGGCTTGCCGGAGGCGGCCGCGACCTCGGCCGCGTACTCCGCCAGCGACCACGCCACGTCGCCGCTCAGCTCGTACGCCCTGCCCAGGTGGCCCTCGCCGGTCAGCACCGCGGCCGCGGCCGCCGCGTAGTCCGCGCGGGCCGCCGAGGCGATGCGGCCCTCGCCCGCGTTGGAGACGACCGCGCCGTGCTCCAAAACCGGGGCGAGGTTGGCCGTGTAGTTCTCGGTGTACCAGCCGTTGCGCAGGAACGTGTACGGCAGCCCCGAGTCGAGGATCAGCTGCTCGGTGGCCTTGTGCTCGTCGGCGAGCGCGAAGTCGGCGTCGGGGCCGCCGAGGATGCCGGTGTAGGCGAGCTGCGCCACGCCCGCGGCCTTCGCGGCCTCGATCACCGCGGTGTGCTGCGGCACCCGCCGGCCGACCTCGCTGCCCGAGATGAGCAGCACCCGGTCGCCGGCCCGGAAGGCCCCGGCCAGGGTGGCGGGCTCGCTGTAGTCGGCCATGCGCAGCTCCACGCCCCGCGCGGCGAGGTCGGCGGCCTTGTCCTTGTCGCGTACGACGGCGGCGATCTCGCTCGCCGGGACCCGGGCGAGCAGCTCGTCGACGACGAGACGGCCCAGCGCTCCGGTGGCTCCAGTGACGACGATGCTCATGGGAAGGCTCCTTGGGGGGAGGTGAGGGGGTATTTCCTTGCTTCGGCTCCACCCTACGGAGTGCGCTAACCTTTCGTAAGTACCCACTCTGAAGTAAGGTACTGGTATGGGAGTAAGTGAGAGGGAGGCCTGGGCCAAGCGCGAGGCCATGTGTCCGCACCGGCTCGTCCTGGAGCACGTCACCAGCCGCTGGGGCGTCCTCGTCCTGGACGCGCTGCTCGACCGCTCGTACCGGTTCAGTGAGCTGCGGCGCCAGATCGGCAGGGTGAGCAAGGTCAGCGAGAAGATGCTCGCCCAGACGCTTCAGACGCTGGAGCGCGACGGCTTCGTGCACCGGGACGCCAAGCCGGTGATCCCGCCTCGCGTCGACTACTCGATCACCCCGCTCGGCCGCGAGGCCGCCGAGCAGGTGCGGGCGCTTGCTCGCTGGACCGACGTACGGATGGACGACGTGGAGCGGGCGCGGGCCGCCTATGACGCGGCGCGCGAGTCAACTCCCCACTAGATCAATCGGGTTGGGGCTCGCGGCCCGCCTCCAGGGAGCGCAGGGCGCGCGACACGTCGAAGGGCAGGATCGTCACCGCCACCGACGGCAGGTGTTCCAGGGCCTTCGCCATCTCCTCGGCCGTGCCCCGGTGCAGCAGCTTGCCCAGCGCGTTGGTGTAGAGGCGCCGGGGGACCAGGACGGTCAGCGAGGTCGCGCCGTCCTCGGTGGTGCGGCCGGCCAGTCCCACCATGGCGTGCCGCAGCCGCCGGTCGGGGCACTCCACCACCTCCAGCGGCACCGAGGTCGCGGCCGTCGCCTCCCAGGACGCCGCGAGCCTGCGCGCGTGCGCCTCGTCGATCGCGAAGTGGATGGCCCTGATCTCGTCGGGCCGCACCTCGTGCGCGTACCGCAGGGCCTTGATGGTCGCCAGGTCCAGCGTCTCGACCAGGACGAACACCAAGTGCCGCCGGGCGTGCGGCCGGTCGGCGCCGGGCGCCTGGATGGTGGTCAGCACCTCGGCCTCGCGCCGGTACTCGCGGTTGATCCGGGTCAGCGCCCACACCCCGAGCGGGAACACCACGACCACCAGCCAGGCGCCCTCGGTGAACTTGGTGACGGCGAAGACCAGGACGACCGCCGCCGAGACCACGGCCGCAAGCGCGTTGACGCCGATCTTCAGCCGCCTGTGCCGCTCGCGGCGCCTCCAGTGGTACGCGGTCAGTCCCGCCCCGGCCATCGTGAACGCCGTGAACACCCCGATCGCGTACAGGGCCACCAGCTTGTCCACGCTCGCCCGCGTCACGAGCAGCAGGGCCATCGCCACGACGGTGAGCGCGATGATCCCGTTGGAGAAGGCCAGGCGATGGCCCCGGCGGGTCAACTGCCGTGGCAGGAACCGGTCTTCGGCCACGAAGCTGGCCAGGAACGGGAAGCCGGTGAAGGGGGTGTTGGCGCCCGTGTAGAGGACCAGTGCCGTCGCCAGCTGGACGAACACCAGGCCCGCCGTTCCCAGCACCCCGCCGCCGAAGGCGAAATGGGCCTCCTGCGCGATCACGGTCGGGGTGCCGTCGCGGTACGGGACCGCGTGCGTGAAGTGGGCGAGCGTCGAGACGCCGAGGACCAGGATGCCGAGCACGCAGCTCATCGTGATGAGGGTGCGCCGCGCGTTGCGGCCCTGCGGTTCGCGGAACGCCGAGATGCCGTTGGAGATCGCCTCCAGGCCGGTCAGCGAGGAGCCGCCGTTGGCGAACGCGCGCAGCACGATGAACAGCGAGGCCCCGTACAGCCAGCCGTTCCCCGGGGTGCCGACCGGGATCACGCCGGACGCGTGCAGATCGGCCCGGGGCAGCCCGCCGGTCAGGCCGCGTGCGGCGGAGACCGCGAGCACCAGGCCGACGGCCGCCATGAACAGATACGCGGGCAGCGCGAAGAGCCGCCCCGCCTCGCGCACCCCGCGCAGATTTCCGTACGCGAGAAAGAGGATCACCCCGGCGGAGATGGGGAGTTGGAGGTGGTCCATGGCGGTCGGGCCGCCGCCGACGAGATGCGCGAGGGAGATGATGGCGTTGGTGCCCGCCGAGACCTGGACGGCGACGGTCACGATGTAGTCGACGAGCAGCGCGACCGCCGCGATCTGCGCGATCGTCGGGCCGAAGTTCTCGCGGGCCACGACGTAGGAGCCGCCCGCCCGGGTGTAGATCATGACGACGTCGCTGTAGCAGAGCGTCAGCAGGAGCAGGACGAGCAGGATCGCCCCGGTCACCGGCATGAGCAGGGAGAACGCGGCGGCCCCTGCCACCGGGACCAGGACCCGGAGCATCTCCTCGGAGCCGTACGCGGACGAGCTGATGCAGTCCGATGCGAGCACGCCGAGCGCCGTGCGGTTGTCCAGCTTCTCCTCACCGACCCGCTCGGTGGTGAGGGGCTTGCCGAGCAGGCGTCGCTTGACGCGGTACGCGAGACGGTCCATCCCCCTATGAGAACGGGTGCCCGGCCCAGGGTCCATGCAGACTCCCCGGCCGGGCACCCGGCTCTCATGCCGCTGGTTCAGCCGACGACGGTCCAGGTGTCCTTGCCGGCGAGCAGGGTGGCCAGGTCGCCCTTGCCGTTCTGTTCGATGGCGGTGTCGAGCTGGTCGGACATCAGGGTGTCGTAGACCGGGCGGTCGACGGAGCGGAACACACCGATGGGGGTGTGGTGCAGGGTGTCCGGGTCGGCGAGGCGGGACAGCGCGAACGCCGTGGTCGGCGAGGTGCTGTGGGCGTCGTGGACCAGGATGTCGGCCTCGTTGTCCGGGGTGACCGGGACGACCTTGAGGTCGCCGGTCGCCGGGTCGCGGACGACGCCCTTGGACCGGTCGGCGCCGAAGCGGATCGGGGCGCCGTGTTCGAGGCGGATGACGGCCTCTTCGGCCTGGTCCTTGTCCTTGAGGACCTCGAACGCGCCGTCGTTGAAGATGTTGCAGTTCTGGTAGATCTCCACCAGCGCGGTGCCCGGGTGCTCGGCCGCCTGGCGCAGGACCTCGGTGAGGTGCTTGCGGTCGGAGTCGACGGTACGGGCCACGAACGAGGCCTCGGCGCCGATCGCGAGGGAGACCGGGTTGAACGGGGCGTCCAGGGAGCCCATCGGCGTCGACTTGGTGATCTTGCCGAGTTCGCTGGTGGGGGAGTACTGGCCCTTGGTCAGACCGTAGATCCGGTTGTTGAACAGCAGGATCTTGAGGTTGACGTTGCGGCGCAGCGCGTGGATGAGGTGGTTGCCGCCGATGGACAGGGCGTCGCCGTCACCGGTGACCACCCACACGCTCAGGTCCCGCCGCGAGGAGGCGAGCCCGGTGGCGATCGCCGGGGCGCGGCCGTGGATGGAGTGCATCCCGTAGGTGTTCATGTAGTACGGGAAGCGGGAGGAGCAGCCGATGCCGGAGACGAAGACGATGTTCTCCTTGGCCAGGCCGAGCTCGGGCATGAAGCCCTGCACGGCGGCCAGGATCGCGTAGTCGCCGCAGCCCGGGCACCAGCGCACTTCCTGGTCGGACTTGAAGTCCTTCATGGACTGCTTGCCCTCTGCCTTGGGGACCAGCTGCAGGAGCTCGTTCGCGTCAGGCATGGATGGCCTCCTTGAGAGCGGTGGCGAGCTGCTCGGCCTTGAACGGCATGCCGTTGACCTGGTTGTAGGAGTGGGCGTCCACCAGGTACTTGGCGCGGATCAGGGTGGCGAGCTGGCCGAGGTTCATCTCCGGCACGACGACCTTGTCGTAGCTCTTCAGGACCTCGCCGAGGTTCTTCGGGAACGGGTTGATGTGGCGCAGGTGGGCCTGGGCGATGGGCTCGCCCAGGGCGCGCAGCCTGCGGACGGCGGCGGTGATGGGGCCGTAGGTGGAGCCCCAGCCGAGCACCAGGGTGCGGGCGCCGTCCGGGTCGTCCACGTCCAGGTCGGGCACCTCGATGCCGTCGATCTTGGCCTGGCGGGTGCGGACCATGAAGTCGTGGTTGGCCGGGTCGTAGGAGATGTTGCCCGTGCCGTCCTGCTTCTCGATACCGCCGATACGGTGCTCGAGGCCCGGGGTGCCGGGCACCGCCCACGGGCGGGCCAGGGTCTGCGGGTCGCGCTTGTAGGGCCAGAACACCTCGGTGCCGTCGGCCAGCGTGTGGTTCGGTCCCGTCGCGAACTGGACGCGCAGGTCCGGGAGTTCGTCGATCTCGGGAACCCGCCACGGCTCGGAGCCGTTGGCCAGATAGCCGTCCGAGAGCAGGAAGACCGGCGTGCGGTAGGCCAGCGCGATCCGCGCCGCGTCCATGGCCGCGTCGAAGCAGTCCGCCGGGGTCTTCGGCGCGACCACCGGCACCGGCGCCTCGCCGTTGCGGCCGTACATCGCCTGCAGCAGGTCGGCCTGCTCGGTCTTGGTCGGCAGGCCCGTGGAGGGGCCGCCGCGCTGGATGTCCACGATCAGCAGCGGCAGCTCGAGGGACACCGCCAGACCGATCGCCTCCGACTTCAGCGCCACGCCCGGACCGGACGTGGTCGTCACGGCGAGCGAGCCGCCGAACGCGGCACCGAGTGCCGCGCCGATCCCGGCGATCTCGTCCTCCGCCTGGAAGGTGCGCACACCGAAGTTCTTGTGCCGCGACAGCTCGTGCAGGATGTCCGAGGCGGGCGTGATCGGGTACGAGCCCAGGTAGAGCGGCAGGTCCGCCTGCTTCGAGGCGGCGATCAGGCCGTAGGACAGCGCCAGGTTCCCGGAGATGTTGCGGTACGTACCGGCCGGGAAGGCCTTCGTGGCCGGCGCGACCTCGTAGGAGACCGCGAAGTCCTCGGTGGTCTCACCGAAGTTCCAGCCCGCCCGGAAGGCCGCGACGTTCGCCTCGGCGATGGCCGGCTTCTTCGCGAACTTGGTCCGCAGGAACTTCTCCGTGCCCTCGGTGGGCCGGTGGTACATCCACGACAGCAGGCCGAGCGCGAACATGTTCTTGCTGCGCTCCGCCTCCTTGCGGGACAGCCCGAAATCCTTGAGCGCCTCGACCGTCAGCGTCGTCAGCGGCACCGGGTGCACGTTGTACGCGGACAGCGAGCCGTCTTCAAGGGGGGAGGTGTCGTAGCCGACCTTGGCCATCGCGCGCTTGGCGAACTCGTCCGTGTTCACGATGATCTCGGCGCCGCGCGGCACGTCCCCCAGGTTGGCCTTCAGGGCCGCCGGGTTCATCGCCACCAGCACGTTCGGCGCGTCACCCGGAGTGAGGATGTCGTGGTCCGCGAAGTGCAGCTGGAAGCTCGACACGCCCGGCAGCGTTCCGGCAGGCGCCCTGATCTCGGCGGGGAAGTTCGGCAGCGTCGACAAGTCGTTGCCGAACGAAGCCGTCTCCGACGTGAACCGGTCCCCGGTGAGCTGCATGCCGTCGCCCGAGTCACCCGCGAAACGGATGATCACGCGGTCGAGACGCCGGATTTCCTTCTCCCCGGTGGGCCTGCGCTGCTCCCCGACGACGGCCTCATCGGCTCCGTCGGCCTGCTCGGCTGGGCTACTGACCTGGCTGGTCACTGAACTGGACCTCCCTCGGGCGGGCTGCTCGGGCGCATCCGGCCGACCGGTAGCGCCAAGGCCCACCCTACGTCGGTAAGGGTCGCCTTCCCTGGACCGCTCATATGTTGGACGCTCTTTTGAGACGCCTTAATGCCCTGAATTGCCACGATTTACTCGCCCCCCGGCCCCTTCTGCTAAGACGCCCAGCAATCCTTCTTCGGTTCTAGGTCTCACCGTGTCGGGAGCCCCGCGAGCGGTGACTCAATCCGGCCCGGTGACCGACTTTCGGCCCTGTCGGCTGGGTCCCGCTCGATCCTCGACAGGGTGGCAGCTCGTCATGAATTGATGTAGGTCAATACCGCGAGTACGCGCCGGTGATCCCCGTCACTCGGCGAGAGCCCCAGCTTCAGGAAGATGTTGCTGACGTGCTTCTCGACCGCGCCGTCGCTGACGACCAGCTGCTTGGCGATGGCGGAATTCGTCCGTCCCTCGGCCATGAGTCCTAGGACCTCCCGCTCGCGCGGGGTGAGGTTCGCCAGCACGTCCTGCTTGCGGCTGCGGCCGAGCAACTGCGCCACGACTTCCGGGTCGAGCGCGGTGCCGCCCTGAGCGACCCGGACGACGGCCTCGACGAACTCCCTGACCTCGGCGACCCGGTCCTTCAGGAGATAGCCGACGCCCCGGCTCGACCCGGCGAGCAGCTCGGTCGCGTACTGCTCCTCGACGTACTGGCTGAGCACGAGCACCCCGATCCCCGGGTACAGCTTGCGCAGCAGCACCGCCGCGCGCACGCCCTCGTCGGTGTGGGTGGGCGGCATCCGCACATCCGCGACGACGACATCGGGCAGCGCGCCCTGGTCGGCGAACTCTCCTACGGTCTTGACCAGCGCATCCCCGTCGCCCACACCCGCGACGACGTCATGCCCCCGGTCGGTCAGAAGGCGGGTCAGGCCCTCCCGAAGCAGTACCGAATCCTCGGCGATGACCACCCGCACCCTGTCCTCCACGACTCTGCAGCCCCCCGGGCTTCGTTGGCTCCCCAGGCGCGTGCCGTCGGGGCGCGCGCCCCACAGCTCTGTGCAAGCCATGGCGTTGTGCCCATCCAGCATCCCAGCATTCGGGCAAGAATCGGCCCCCGCCAGGCAAAAACCCCCCGACCCCGTGTTTGAGGGCCGGGAGGTGCGGGCGGGGGCTAGTGCACTTCGGGGGCTACGCGCGCCACGGAAGCTCCGCCGTGATCGTCGTCGGGCCGCCGCGCGGGGAGTCGACGACCAGGATTCCGTCCACCGCGTCGAGGCGTTCGGCGAGGCCCGCGAGGCCCGAGCCGGCGGTGGCGTCCGCGCCGCCGCGCCCGTTGTCGCCGACCTGGAGCATCAGCCGGTCGCCGGCCCGCCACACATCGACGGAGGCCCGGCTCGCGCCGCTGTGCTTGCTGACGTTCTGGAGCAGCTCGGAGACCGTGTAGTACGCGATGCCCTCGATGGCCGGGACCGGCCGGGCCGGCAGGTCCACCTCGACCTGCACCGGCACGGTGCAGCGGGAGGCGACGGAGGAGAGGGCGGCGTCGAGGCCGCGGTCGGTGAGGACGGCCGGGTGGATGCCGCGGGCCAGGTCGCGCAGTTCCTGGAGGGCGACCTTCACCTCGCCGTGCGCCTCGTCGACCATCTTCGCGGCCGCCTCCGGGTCCTCGGTCAGCTTCTCCTTGGCGAGGCCCAGGTCCATGGCGAGGGCCACGAGGCGGGCCTGGGCGCCGTCGTGCAGATCACGCTCGATGCGCCGCAGGTCGGCGGCCGACGTGTCCACGACGACCCCGCGGTCCGACTCCAGCTCGGTGACCCGCTCCTCCAGGCGCGAGGGGCCGAGAAGGCCGATGACCATCACCCGGTCCATCATCGCGAACCCGCGGATCAGCCACGGCACGGCCAGCGTGATGAGCAGCCCGACCAGCGAGGTCAGAGCGATCTCGCCCGGCGAGTCCAGGTAGACGTTGTGGTGGTCGTCCCCGTAGAGCTGGAGGCCGGCCTGGCCCGCGTACATCGGGAACACCCACTGCCACACCGGGTACGTGAAGAGCGCCCAGCCGGTCAGCCAGATCGGCAGGGTGGTGCAGAAGGCGAAGAGCGCCCACGGGAAGTGGAGGACCGAGTACAGCAGGTGGCGCCAGGAGACGCCGCTCTTGAGCACCCCGCCGATCCACGACATGAGGCCGCCGCGCGAGCGGACCGGCTGCGGCTCGGCGATCTCGACCCCGAGCAGCAGCCGCGCCCGGGCCCGCTCCATCACGCCGAACGCGCGGCAGCCCAGCAGCGCCACCGCCATGAGCGGGATGCCGATGAAGGTGACCAGGAGGCCCGCGCTGACCGACACCGTGGCGACGGCCCAGACGAACAGCACGATGCTGATCGGCATGCTCAGCAGCAGGTAGCCGAACTCGCGGAAGGTCCGCGCCTCGAACGGCGCGCGCAGCGCCTGCGGAAGGAGGTGCCGCCGCGGCTCGCGGGACCGCGTCACGCCGTACCCGTACTCCGTGTCCATGGTCATCGGTCCCGTCCGTCCATCGCCTGTGGTGCGCGGCCGCGCGCCGCCCCTCTTACTCACCAGCTTCGTCGCCGGGGCGGGCCCGGACCATGCAGCCGGTCACCCTCTTCGGCCGGGGGTTTTCCCTACCCCGGCCCGCCCGTCAGTCCTTGGGGCCCCGGTCGCGCCACGGCAGTTCGGCCGTGACGACGGTCGGCCCGCCGACGGGCGATTCGAGGACGAGCAGCCCGTCCACGGCGCCGAGCCGCTCGGCGAGCCCCGCCATGCCGCTGCCGCCGTCCAGGCGCGCGCCGCCCACCCCGTCGTCCTCGACCTGGATGAGCAGCCGGTCGGCGCTGCGCCACACCTCGACCGAGGCGCCGCGCGCCCGGCTGTGCTTGCTGACGTTCTGGAGCAGCTCGGAGACGGTGAAGTACGCGATGCCCTCGATGGCGGGGGCAGGCCGCGCGGGCAGGTCGACGGCGACCTTGACCGGGACCGTGCAGCGGGAGGCGACGGAGGAGAGGGCGGCGTCGAGGCCGCGGTCGGTGAGGACGGCCGGGTGGATGCCGCGGGCCAGGTCGCGCAGCTCCTGGAGAGCCAGCTTCACCTCGCCGTGCGCCTCGTCGACCATGGCGGCGGCCGCCTCCGGGTCTTCGAGGACCTTCTCCTTGGCGAGGCCCAGGCCCATGGCGAGGGCCACGAGGCGGGCCTGGGCGCCGTCGTGCAGATCGCGCTCGATCCGGCGCAGATCGGCCGCGGCCGTGTCGACGACAACGCCCCGGTCGGACTCCAGCTCGGCGATCCGCCGCTCCAGCTCGTCCGAGGGAGAGAGCAGCGCCCGCGCCATCATCCGGTCGACGTTGCCGAGCCCCCGCGCGATGAACCCGAGCACCGGCCACGCCACGATCAGCGAGACCAGGGTGAGAGCGAAGGTCAGGATCCCCCAGGGCAGCCGCACGAACTCGTACAGCACATTGCGCCAGGCCACCGGGTCCTTCAGGCTCGTCCACAGCCAGGAGAAGAAGCCGCCGTGCTTGCTCGGGCTCGCCGGGATCGGCGTCGGCTCCTCGATCCGCACCCCGAGCAGGGCGCGCGCCCGGGCCCGCTCCAGCTTGCCCAGCTGGCGCGTGCCGAGCAGGCCCGCCGCGAGCAACGGCAGACCGATCACGGTGATGGAGAGACCGAGGCCGAGCACGACCATCACGACGACGTAGACCCAGCCGATCAGCGCCATCGGCAGATTGGCCAGGAGATGGACGATCTCCTTCCAGGTGTGCCGGTCGTAGGCGAGGCCCACCGCGGGCGGAGCGGCGCTCTCGTCGCGTCCGTGCTGTGCTGGGTACCGCTGCTGGTCGCGGAGGGTCCTGGTCATGCTGCCAAGACTGCCGGGCCGCGATCGGCGGCGCCATGGGGTGCCGCACCGTCTTGTACGGGGGAAACCCCCACCCCCGCGGCCCAGCCCGTGAGACGCGCCTGCCAAGGGCCCCCTTAGGGGGTGTCCAATGGGCCATGGCCGGGGCCGCGACGCCTGGCACGGCACCTCGCCGCGTTGCCGAAACGCCCCGAGAGCTCCGCTATCGGGACGCTCCGGCGCCTTGCGATGCACCGCACCAGACGCCGCGACCTACCCGACCCTGACCCATCGGACACCCCCTAGCAGGGCCTAGACTCCCGTCCGTACACAGCGTCGAACAGGGCGCGACGAGATCATCGAGGCCAGGGAGCGAGGGGCGCGACGTGCCGGAACCGACCGTGCGCCAGATGCCGGTGTTGGCTGCCGACTACTTCCACAGCTATTCGGTCGTGGGCCTGCTCGCCGTGATCGGCGTGCTGTTCGTGGCCGTGGCCTTCGGGGCCGGGCGGCTGCTGCGGCCGGTCGTGCCGACGCCGGAGAAACTCCTCACGTACGAATGCGGAGTGGACCCCGTGGGCGAGGGCTGGGCCCACACCCAGGTCCGCTACTACGTCTACGCCTTCCTGTACGTGATCTTCGCCGTCGACTCGATCTTCCTCTTCCCCTGGGCGACCGTCTTCGCGGCCCCGGGCTACGGCGCGACCACCCTCGTCGAGATGTTCATCTTCCTCGGCTTCCTGGCCGTGGGACTGCTCTACGCATGGAAGAAGGGCGTCCTGGAATGGACGTGACGACTCCCGGACCCGAGTCGCAGCCCGTGCTGCTGCCCGAGCCGAAGAAGCTGGGCGTGCTCTCGCGCCTGGCACCCGAGCCGATGAAGGTGGTCCTCAACTGGGGCCGCCGCTACAGCCTCTGGGTCTTCAACTTCGGCCTCGCCTGCTGCGCCATCGAGTTCATCGCGGCCTCCATGGCCCGCCACGACTTCATCCGGCTCGGGGTGATCCCCTTCGCGCCGGGGCCGCGCCAGGCCGACCTCATGATCGTCTCCGGCACGGTGACGGACAAGATGGCGCCCGCCGTGAAGCGCCTCTACGAGCAGATGCCCGAGCCCAAGTACGTCATCTCCTTCGGTGCCTGCTCCAACTGCGGCGGCCCGTACTGGGACTCGTACTCGGTGACCAAGGGCGTGGACCAGATCATCCCGGTCGACGTGTACGTGCCCGGCTGCCCGCCCCGGCCCGAGGCGCTGCTCCAGGGCATCCTCAAGCTCCAGGAGAAGATCGCCCGCGAGTCGCTCGGCGAGCGGTACGCGCACGCGGCCACCCCGGCCCAGCTGACCAGCGGGCTCGTCGCCGCCCCGCCGGCCCCCGGGGAGGACCGGGCGTGAGCGCGTACGACAGCCTGCCCGACGGCGTCACCGAGATCTTCGGCGCGGAGGCCACGGCGGAGGAGGCGTACGGCCTGCTCACCGTGGACGTGCCCGCCGGTTCCTGGATCGCCGCCCTCGAAATCGCCCGCGACAAGCTGGGCTGCACCTACTTCGACTGGCTCAGCGCCGTCGACGAACCCGGCACGGGCTTCCGGATCTGCGCGCACGTCGTCTCGCTCGGCGAGGGCCGGGTGCGGCGCCTGCTCGTGCGCACGACCGTGCCGCACTCGGCGCCGGTGCTGCACTCCGCCGTCGACATCTACGCGGGCGCGGCCTGGCACGAGCGCGAGACCCACGAGATGTTCGGCGTGGACTTCACGGACCACCCGCACCTGGTCCCGCTGCTCCTCCCCGAGAACTTCGAGGGCCACCCCCTGCGCAAGGACTTCGTGCTCGCGGCCCGAGTCGCGAAGGCGTGGCCGGGCGCGAAGGAGCCGGGCGAATCCGAGCACGGCGGCCCCAAGCGCCGCCAGATGCTCCCGCCCGGCGTCCCCGACCCGAACGAATGGGGCCCCCTGAAGGGTCAGCTCCCACCGGCCCCGGCCCGCCCGGCCCGAACGCCGCGCGCGGCGGCCGGCGCCGGTGCCGGCGAACGCCCGGCACGGGCCGCGGGGGACCGCCCGGTCCGGCGCGCCAGGAGCGTGTCGGAGGGTTCGGCTTCGCAGGCAACGCCGGGCGCGACGACGCCGGGTACGGCTGACGCGACCGGGACTCCGGGCGTGGCTGAGGCAGCTGGGACTCCTGAGGCCACCGGGGCTCCGGAAGCTCCTGCTGTGCGTCCGCGTCGTACCCGCAGCGCGAGCGAGGGCTCGGCGTCGCAGACGACCCCGGAGCCAACGACGCCGGGCGCTGCTGAGGCATCCGGGACCCCCGATGCGGCCGGGGCCCCCGCGGCTTCGGCCACCCCCGAGGCGCCGGGCGCTGCCGAGGCAGCGGGGACTGAGGAGGCATCCGGGCCGGCCGAGGCATCTGGGGCCACCGATGCTGCTGAGGCAGCCGGGACCCCCGATGCGGCCGAGGCCCCCGCGACCCCGGCCACCCCCGATGCGGCCGAGGCCCCCGCGACCCCGGCCACCCCCGAGGCCGCCGCGCCGGAAGCCCCGGCCGTACGCCCCCGCCGTACCCGCAGCGCCGGCCAGGGCTCGGCATCGCAGCAGGCCGGGGCCGGGGAGGGGCAGCCTGCCGCGCCGCCCAGGACCCGGAGCTCGGACGCCCCCTGGCACAACCCGAAACCCGCTTTCGACGAGGGGGAGCAGGAGGCGCGGCCCGCCCCGGCCCCCGAAGCCGAAGCCCCCGAAGAATCCGACCCTGCCGAGAACACCGATACCACCGATCCCGCCGGAGGCGACCCGCGTGAATGACGCACTCGACGTCGCCATCCGCCTGGTCGCCGTCTTCGTCGTGTTCCTGGTCCTCCCACTCGTCATCGGGCAGACCGAGCACAAGGTGATGGCGCACATGCAGGGCCGGCTCGGCCCGATGTACGCGGGCGGCTTCCACGGCTGGGCCCAGCTCGTCGCGGACGGCGTGAAGTTCGCGCAGAAGGAGGACGTCGTACCGGCCGCGGCCGACCGGCGCATCTTCCAACTCGCCCCCGCCGTCGCCCTGCTGCCCTATCTCCTCGTGCTCGTCGCGGTCCCGATCGGCCCGAGCGAGGGCGCGGTCGGCCAGGTCGTCGACGCGGGCATCTTCTTCGTGCTCGCCGTGATGGGCGTGGGCGTGCTCGGCTCGCTGATGGCGGGCTGGGCATCGGCCAACAAGTTCTCCCTCCTCGGCGGCCTGCGCACCGCCGCCCAGCTCCTCGCGTACGAGCTGCCGATGCTGCTCGCCGCCGCCTCGGTGGCGATGGCGGCCGGCACGGTCTCGCTGCCCGGCATCCTCAACGCCTTCCACTGGTGGTGGCTGCCCTGGCAGATCGTCGGCGCCCTGGTCTTCTTCATCGCCGGCCTCGCCGAACTCCAGCGCCCTCCCTTCGACATGCCCGTCGCCGACTCCGAGATCATCTTCGGCGCGTACACCGAGTACACGGGGCTGCGCTTCGCGCTGTTCCTGCTCGCCGAATACGCCGGCATCGTCGTCCTGTGCGGCCTCACCACCGTCCTGTTCCTGGGCGGCTGGCACGGCCCGTTCGGCGCCGACGGACTCGGCTGGGTCTGGACCCTGCTCAAGACGGCCGTCCTGGCCTTCGTCGTGATCTGGCTCCGGGTCAGCTACCCCCGCCTCCGCGAGGACCAGCTGCAGAAGCTCGCCTGGACCACGCTCATCCCGCTCGCGCTCGCCCAGATCGCGCTCACCGGCATCGTGAAGGTGGCGATCAGCTGATGTCTCCGATCCCCGGTTCCGGCCTGGCCAAGGGCCTCGCCGTCACGCTCCGCACGATGACGAAGAAGACCGTCACCGCGCAGTACCCCGACGTCCAGCCCGACCTCCCGCCCCGCAGCCGGGGCGTGATCGGCCTGTTCGAGGAGAACTGCACGGTGTGCATGCTGTGCGCCCGCGAGTGCCCCGACTGGTGCATCTACATCGACTCCCACAAGGAGACGGTCCCGGCCGCGGTCGAGGGCGGCCGCGAACGCAGCCGCAACGTCCTCGACCGCTTCGCCATCGACTTCTCGCTCTGCATGTACTGCGGTATCTGCATCGAGGTGTGTCCTTTCGACGCGCTGTTCTGGTCCCCCGAGTTCGAGTACGCGGAGACGGACATCCACGAGCTCACCCACGAGCGCGACAAGCTGCGCGAGTGGATGTGGACGGTCCCGGCCCCGCCCGCGCTCGACCCCGGCGCCGAGGAGCCGAAGGAAGTCGCCGCCGCCCGCAAGGCCGCCGACAAACTGGCCGCCGCGCAGGCAGCCGAAGCCGCCGCGGCGGCCGAGGCCGACCAGGCCGCCGAGACCGACCAGGCCGCCGAGACCGGGCAGGCTGGGCAGAACGAGCAGACCGGCCAGAACGAGCAGACCGGGCAGACCGGCCCCGAGGGAGGGCAGGCATGAGCGGGATCCTCGCCCAGGCGGCCCTCACCGCGCCGCACGGTTTCCTGTCGCCGACCGGCGTGGAGATCGCCTTCGTCCTCGTGGGCATCGCCACCCTCGCCGCGGCCGTCATGACCGTCACCACCCAGCAGCTGGTGCACGCCGCCCTGTGGCTGGTCGTGGCGCTCGGCGGCCTGGCCGTCGAATACCTCCTGCTCACCGCCGAGTTCATCGCCTGGGTGCAGGTACTCATCTACGTCGGTTCGGTCGTGGTGCTCCTCCTGTTCGGACTGATGCTCACCAAGGCCCCCATCGGCCGCTCCCCGGACGCCGATTCGGGCAACCGCTGGGCGGCCCTCACGGTGGCCGTCGCCGCGGCAGGAACCCTCGTCTGGGTCGTCGTGGACGCGTTCCGCACGAGCTGGATCGACCTGGACGGCCCGGCCCAGGGCTCCACCAAGGTGTCCGGGGAGATCCTCTTCCGGCACTGGGTGCTGCCCTTCGAAGCGCTGTCCGTACTGCTCCTGGCCGCCCTGGTCGGCGCGATCGTGCTGTCCCGCAAGAGCGCCCCCGGTGACGCTCCCGCCGACGCTGCCGCCCCCCGTGAGACGGAGTCGCGCTGATGCACCTCGCCTATCCCGCCGTGCTCGCCGTCCTCCTGTTCTGCACCGGTCTCTACGGTGTGCTCGCGCGGCGCAACGCGATCCTGGTCCTGATGTCCGTCGAGCTGATGCTCAACGCCGTCAACCTCAACCTCGTCGCCTTCGACGTGTGGCTGCGCGACACCCTCCACGCGGGCCAGGCGCTCACCCTGTTCACGATCGCCATCGCCGCCGCCGAGATCGGCATCGGCCTGGCCATCGTGCTCGCGGTGTACCGCAACCGCGGCACCGCCGACATCGACAAGCTCCGCGACACCGCCGAGGGCACCGGGCCCGACCCGGCGGACGCCGAAGACCCCGCCGCCCCGGCACAGAAGGCTGAGGCCGCCGCGTGACCACCACGACCCTCGCCGTCCTCGTCCCCCTCCTTCCGTTCCTGGGTGCCGCGGCCGGCCTGCTGCTCGGCCGCCGCGCCCCCGGCTTCGTCCGCCCGCTCGCGGTGCTCCCGACGTTCGCCGCGTTCGTCCTCGCCGTCGCCGTCGCCGCCGACCAGGGCGGCGGCAAGGCCATCGACGCGGCCACCCGGCTCACCCCGACCGGCTCCGTACCGATCGAACTCGCCCTCCACCTGGACGGGTTCGCGGTCCTCGTCGCCGTCCTGGTCGGCCTGGTCGCCACCTGCGTACAGCTCTACTCGACGGGCTATCTGCGCGACGACCCGCGCTACACCTCGTACGCCGCGCTCGTCTCCCTGTTCACCTCCGCGATGCTGCTCGTCGTCTACTCCGGCGACCTGATGGTGCTCCTGGTCGGCTGGGAGATCATGGGCATCTGCTCGTACTTCCTGGTCGGCCACTACTGGGAGACCCCCGAGGCGCGCGCCGCCTCGCTGAAGGCCTTCCTGGTCACCAAGCTCGGCGACGTCCCCTTCCTGATCGGCCTGTTCGCGCTCGCCACCGACGCCGGTACGTTCCGGATCACCGGCGTCGTCCAGGCCGCCCTGACCGGCGGCATCGGCCACCCCACCCTCATCGCGCTGCTGCTGCTCGCCGGTGTGGCCGGCAAGTCCGCCCAGTTCCCGCTGCACACCTGGCTGCCCGACGCGATGGCCGGCCCGACCCCGGTCTCCGCGCTGATCCACGCCGCGACGATGGTCGCCGCCGGTATCTACTTCGTGGCCCGGCTGCTCCCCGTCTTCGCCGCGTCGGCCGCCGCGATGACCGTGCTCGCCGTGATGGCCGCGGTCACCATGGTCGGCTCGGCGCTCGCCGCGCTCGCCCAGGACGACATCAAGCGCGTCCTCGCCTACTCGACGATCGGACAGCTCGGCTACATGTCGGGCGCCCTGGCCGTCGGCGACCGCGGGGCCGCCGTGTTCCACCTCCTGTCGCACGGCGCCTTCAAGGCGCTCCTCTTCCTCGCCGCGGGCGTGATCATCCACGCCGCCGGCACCAATTCCCTGACCGCCATGTCCCGCATGGGCGGCCTGGCCAAGCGCATCCCCGACGCGTACTGGACGATGACCGTCGCCCTGCTCGCGCTCGCCGCGATTCCTCCCTTCGCCGGCTTCTTCTCCAAGGAGGCCGTCCTGTCGGCCGCCGAGCACACCGCGCTCGGCGAGAGCCAGGTCGCCCCGTCCGGCGCCGGCTGGACCGTGCTGATCGCCGGACTGCTCACCGCCCTCCTCACCGCCGCGTACGCCACCCGCCTGTGGCTGCTCGCCTTCCGCGGCCGGGGAGCCGAAGCCGCGGACCACGGCAAGCAGCCGGTCGTCATGAACGCGGTGCTCTGGGTGCTCGCCATCCCTTCCCTCGCCTTCGGTCTCACCACCGGCTACCTCGGCGACTGGTTCGACGGGCGCGCCCTTACCCCGGCCGTCACCACCTCCGTCCTGTCCACCGGCGTCGCCCTGGTCGGCGGTCTGGTCACCTACGCCGCCTGGCGCCACACCTCGGCGCTGGCCGCCCGCACCCCGATGGGCGCCGTCGCCGCCCACCCCGAGGGCGACGGCAGCCTGGTCGAGGAGGAAGCCATCGCGAGCCACGCCGCGGCGTACGGCGACATCGCGTCCGCCCCGGATCCCGCCGACCCGGGCCGCCTGTTGCTCGGCCCGCTGCACCGCCACGCGGCCACCGGCTTCCACCTGGACGCCGTCTACTCCGCCCTGTTCGTCCGCCCCGTTCTGGCCGCGGCCGCCCTGGTCCGCTTCCTGGACCGCGAGGTCGTCGAGACGTACGTACGCGGTGCGAGCGCCGCGCCGCGCTGGCTCGGCTGGGCCGTCCGCCGTGCGCAGAACGGCAATGTGCAGAGCTACCTCAGCGCGCTGCTGGCCGGCTCACTCGTCCTGGCGGCCGCCGTGGTCGTCCTTGCCAACGTCACCGCGGGGTCGTGAGCCGTGATCGATATCAGCGAGTCCGTGATGCAGTTCCTCCTGGCGTTCATCGTCGTCGCCCCGCTCATCGGCGCCGTCGCGGCCCTGCTCCCCGCGCCGCCCGGGCTGAAGGGCAAGAGCCCCGACCAGGCCGTGCTGCGCCACGGCGTGACCGTGACCGGCGTGATCCTCATCGCCGCGATCGTCCTCGCGCTCGGCTTCGACCACGGCCACCCGTCGACGATGCAGGCCACGACGGACATCCAGTGGATCCCGGCCCTGAACGTCCACATCCACCTGGGCATCGACGGCATCTCACTCCCCCTCCTGGTCCTGACCGCGCTGCTGACCTTCCTCTGCGCGCTGTACTCCTCTTTCAAGATGCCGGCGGGCCCGTCCCCGAAGGCGTTCGTCGCGCTCCTGCTCGTCCTGGAGTCCGGCACCCTCGCCACCTTCGCCGTCCTCGATCTCGTGCTGTTCTTCCTCGCGTTCGAGATGGTCCTCATCCCGATGTACTTCCTGATCGCCCGCTGGGGCGGGGACCAACGGCAGGCGGCTGCCTGGAAGTTCATCCTCTACACACTGCTCGGCTCGGTCGTCATGCTGCTCGGCCTGCTCCTCGTCGGGCTCAAGTCGGGCACATTCGACATGGTGGCACTCGCCACTGACAACGGCCGTGGGCTGACCACATCCGTGCAGGTCATCGCCGTTCTGGCGATCGGGATCGGGCTCGCGGTCAAGACCCCGATGTTCCCGCTGCACAGCTGGCTCCCGGACGCCCACACCGCCGCACCGACCGTCGGCTCGGTGCTGCTGGCCGGCGTGCTCCTCAAGATGGGCACGTACGGATTCGTCCGCATCGTCCTGCCGATCGCGCCGGACGGCATGCACACCTTCGCGCCCTACCTGGCCGCCTTCGCCGTCGCCGGGATCATCTACGGATCCCTTGCCTGCCTCGCGCTCGCCAAGAAGGGCAACAAGGGCGACCTGAAGCGGCTCATCGCGTACTCCTCCGTCGGCCACATGGGCTTCGTGCTGCTCGGCATCTCCTCGATGACCCCGACCGGCGTGAACGGCGCGCTCTTCGCCAACATCGCCCACGGCCTCATCACCGGCCTGCTGTTCTTCCTGGTCGGCGCCCTCAAGGACCGCTACGGCACCGCCGACCTCGACACCCTGGCCGGCGCCACCGGAGCCGCCCTCTACGGCAGGGCGCCGCGCCTGGGCGGACTGCTCGCCTTCGCCGCCGTCGCCTCGCTCGGACTGCCCGGACTCGCCGGATTCTGGGGCGAGATGCTCGCCATGTTCGGCGCCTTCGAGCCGGCCGCGGGCCTCAGCCGCCCCGCCTACCTCACCTTCGTGGCGATCGCCGCCTTCGGCACCCTGCTCACCGCCGCGTACCTGCTGGTCGTGGTGCGCCGGGTCTGCATGGGCGGCAAGCCGGCCGAGGGCCCGCGGCTCGCCGACATCCAGGGCTACGAGTTCGCCGCCTGGAGCCCCCTCGTCGCGCTCACCGTCCTCGCCGGGCTCTGGCCCGCGGTCCTCCTCGGCCTCACCGACCCGGCCGTCCAGAAGCTCCTCGCAGGAGGCAAGTCGTGACCCCCGACGTCACCACCGCGGCGGCCGGCACCGCAAGCCTGGTCCAGTCCGTCGACTGGGTCGCGATCGCGCCGCCCCTGATCGCCGCGGCCGTCGCCCTGATCGTGCTGCTCGCCGACCTGTTCCTGTCGCCGTCGCGCAAGCCGCTGCTCGGCTGGATCACCATCGCGGGCCTGGTCGCGGCCCTCGCCTCGCTCGCCCCGCTGCGCACCGGCAGCCGCTCGACGTTCTGCCTGACCGCGAACCCGGACGCGTGCAGCTACACCGTCGACCAGTTCGCCTTCGTCATCCAGGCCCTGGTCCTCGGCGGCGCCCTGCTGACCGCGCTGCTCTCGGTACGGGACACCAAGGAGAAGCTCCCCGCGGGCGAGTTCTGGTTCCTGCTGCTCTCCTCCGCGGCCGGTGCGGCCCTGCTGCCCGCCGCCCGCGACCTGGCCACCCTCGTCGTCGCCCTGGAAGTCGCCTCGCTGCCGGCCTTCGCCCTGGTCGGCCTCAAGCGGGGCGACCGGCTGTCCTCCGAGGCCGCCCTGAAGTTCTTCCTGTCGTCGGTCACCGCGACCGCCGTGATGCTGCTCGGCGTGAGCTTCGTGTACGCGGCGACCGGCACCCTGCACCTCACCGAGATCGCCACCAAACTGGCCACCGTTCCCGGCCCGTTGGGCACCGTCGCGAAGACCGGCGTCGTCCTGACCCTCGTCGGCTTCGCCTTCAAGACGGCCGCGGCACCCTTCCACTTCTGGGTGCCCGACACCTATGTGGGCGCGCCGCTGCCCGTCGCCGCCTACCTCTCCGTCGTCGGCAAGGCGGTCGGCTTCTCCGGGCTCATCCTGGTGACCGTCGTCGCCTTCCCCTCGTACGCCGACGTATGGGGCCCCGCGCTCGCCGTCCTCGCCGCGCTGACCATGACGATCGGCAACGCGGCCGCCCTGCGCCAGTCCGCGACGCGCGCCCACAGCGCGGTCCGGCTGCTCGCCTGGTCCTCGGTCGGGCAGGCCGGCTACCTCCTGGTGCCGATCGCGGCCGCCGCGTACTCCAGCGGCAGCCAGGTCGGCGCCACCGTGGCGTACGCCCTGATGTACGCCGTCGTGAACCTGGGCGCGTTCGCGGTCGCCGCCCTGGTGGCCCGCGGCAAGCCGCTGAACCGACTCACCGACTACCGGGGCCTGTACGCCGAGCGCCCCCTGGCCGCCCTTGCGCTGGCCTTCTTCCTGCTGTGCCTGGCCGGTCTTCCGCCGGGCATCATCGGCCTGTTCGCCAAGGTCACCGTCTTCTCGGCGGCCGTCGACGCGGGGCTCGGCTGGCTCGCGGTCGTCATGGCGGTCAACGTGGTCGTCGCCCTCTACTACTACCTGCGCTGGACCGCGATCCTGTTCCGGTCGCCCGAGGCCGCCGAGCAGCCCGCCGAGGCCGCACGACCCCGTGTCCCGGCCCCGCTCACGGTCGCCATCGCATTGACCGCGTTCGTCGGCGTCGTCCTGTCCGGCGTCCCCCAACTGGCCCTGCACTTCGCTTCGGTCACCCTCTTTTAAGGACGCGCTTCAAGAACGCGCCCGCGTCAACAGAAGCGCCTGTCGAGCCGCGCCCTCTCACGGGGGCGCGGCTCGCCCCATGGGCGAGCCACAGGCAATCGAAACCGATCTCCTGCCGGCCTGACCCTATTGCGGCCGCGATTCCGTTTTGGCAAGCCCGATGCCCGGGCACGGTTTGGTCCGGGAGGCCCTGAGAAGGCACTGTCGTACGCGCACACCGCAGTACGGACGCATGTGCGACGACGCGGAACCAAGACGAGACACAACAGGGAGCAGAGCGGTGCTGAGCGGGTTCAAGGACTTCATCCTGCGCGGGAACATAGTGACGATGGCCGTCGGCCTGGCCGTCGGATCGGCCTTCACGGCGGTGGTCACGGGCTTCAGCACCGCGTTCATCACCCCGCTGATCGGCCTGGCCACCAGCTCGACCGGCGACTTCAGCACGGCGACCTTCACCGCGGAGGGCGTGACCTTCCCCTACGGGAAGTTCATCGGCGCGGCCATCGCCTTCGTGATCACCGCCGCGGTGCTCTACTTCCTCGTCGTCGTGCCCATGATGAAGGTCCAGGCCCGCCTCGACCGGGACAAGCCGGTGGACATCAAGGCCGCCCTGCGCGACTGCCCCCGCTGCTACTCGCAGATCCCCGGCATCGCGACCCGCTGCTCCCACTGCACCAGCGAGATCGAGCCCGACGCGAAGGCTCTGGCGATGGCCGGGCTGCCCGCCCCGCGCTGACCCGACCCGTACGGCCTAACGCGCCCTCCAGCGCGCACAAGGGAACCAGCGTCCCCCGCCTGGCGTTGACCAGTACGGGAGAGTCCACTGGAACGTGGAAGGACGACCAGTGAAGGGCTCCCCGCCGCACCACTTGGAGGGCGTACCGTGCACCGCCGGCACAACGGGCTGAGGACAGCTGTCCTCCTCGGAGGACTGTCCGCGCTCATCATCGTCATCGGCAGCTTCTTCGGCCGCGGAGGGCTGATCATCGCGCTTCTGGTGGCCCTTGGCACGAATGCCTATGCGTACTGGAACAGCGACAAGCTGGCACTGCGGGCCATGCGGGCGCGCCCGGTCAGCGAGTTCGAGGCCCCGGCGCTCTACCGGATGGTCCGCGACCTCTCGACGCAGGCGCGCCAGCCGATGCCCCGGCTGTACATCTCGCCCACGCAGGCGCCCAACGCCTTCGCGACGGGCCGCAACCCCCGCAACGCGGCCGTGTGCTGCACGGAGGGGATCCTGCAGATCCTCGACGAGCGGGAGCTGCGGGGCGTGATCGGCCATGAGCTGAGCCACGTCTACAACCGCGACATCCTGATCTCGTCGGTCGCCGGCGCGCTCGCCTCGGTGATCATGTTCCTGGTCAACTTCGCGTGGCTGATCCCGGTCGGCCGCTCCAACGACGACGAGGGCCCCGGCATCGTGGGCATGCTGCTGATCATGATCCTCGGCCCGCTCGCGGCCTCGGTGATCCAGCTCGCGATCAGCCGTTCCCGCGAGTACGAGGCGGACGCCTCCGGCGCCCAGCTCACCGGCGACCCGCTGGCCCTGGCCAGCGCCCTGCGCAAGCTCGACGCGGGCACCAAGCAGCTCCCGCTGCCGCCCGAGCCCCGCATCGAGACGGCGAGCCACATGATGATCGCGAACCCCTTCCGCCCCGGTCAGGGAGTGTCCAAACTGTTCTCGACCCACCCGCCGATGGCGGAACGCATCGCCCGACTCGAACAGATGGCAGGTCGCCGCTCATGAAGACAATCCTGAACGTCATCTGGCTGATCCTGTGCGGCTTCTGGATGTTCCTCGGCTACATGCTCGCGGGTCTGCTGCTGTGCATCACGATCATCGGCATCCCCTTCGGGATAGCGGCCTTCCGGATCGGCCTCTACGCCCTCTGGCCGTTCGGCTACACGGTCGTGGACCGGCAGGGCGCGGGTGCGCCCTCCTGCGTCGGCAACGTCCTGTGGCTGATCCTGGCCGGCTGGTGGCTGGCGCTCGGCCACATCTTCACCGGCATAGCGCTGTGCGTCACGATCATCGGCATCCCGCTGGGCATCGCCAACTTCAAGCTGATCCCCGTGTCGCTGCTGCCCCTGGGCAAGGAGATCGTCCCCACGGACCAGCCGTTCGCGGCCCGCTGAGGCGGGTGGCCCGCCCGTACCCTGACGGCGCGTGCAACCGTGCGCGCGCTGGTGGCGTCTTCCCGGACGAACCGAATGGTTGCGGGGTTACGCAATACGGCAATGCCCCGCGCAGTGCGTACGAAAGGCAGGTTCCCGGCATGGGCATCGTCAGCTGGATCATTCTCGGCCTGCTCGCCGGGGCGATCGCCAAGATCCTGCTCCCCGGCCGCGACCCGGGCGGCCTGATCGGCACGACCCTCATAGGCGTTGCGGGAGCGTTCGTCGGTGGCTGGATATCGGCCCGCTGGCTGGACCGTCCGATCACCAACCACTTCTACGACGGCGCCACTTGGGCGGCGGCGATCGGCGGCTCGCTCGTCCTGCTGATCATCTACCGCATCCTGTTCGGCAACTCGCGCAGCCGCTGACGGCTCGGGCCTATACGAGCCCGGTCTCGCGCAGGGTGATGTTGAGGCGTCCGCTGTTCAGGCCGGTCGCGGGATCACCCGTCTCCGGCATCACCTTGGGCACGCCGTGGTACGCGAACCGGGCCGGCCCGCCGAAGACGAACAGGTCGCCGGAGCTCAACTCCACATCCGTATAAGGGCGCCCGCGGTTCTCGCTGTTGCCGAACCGGAAGACGCAGCTGTCCCCGATGCTGAGCGAAACGACTGGCGCCCCGGACTTCTCGTCCTTGTCCTGATGGAGCCCCATCTTCGCGGCGCCGTCGTAGAAGTTGATGAGCGCGGTGTCGGGGGAGTAGCGCTCGGCGGCGCCCGGGTCGTCGTACGCCGCCGCGATCGCGGAACGCCCCAACTCGGCGAGCCAGTCGGGAAATGGGGCCACGGGGAGCCCGTTCACATCCGCCGCGGTGCGGGTGTACCGGTAGGGCTGCCAGTGCCAGCCGACGCACACCGTCTGCACGGACATGACACCGCCGCCCGGCAGCACGGTGTGGCGGATCGGCACGGGCCCGCGCGCCCAGGCCCGGCAGGCCGCGACGAGTTCCCGCTGCCGGTCGAGCGAGAGCCAGCCCGGCACGTGAACGGCGCCGGGCGCGATCTCGGCCCGCGCGGGCCGGGGCAGCGAGAACAGCCCCTCGCTCATGACGTCGGTGTCGGGCTCAGAGCGCCCTCGAGCCCGAGCAGCGCTTCCTTCCGCTCAAGCCCACCGGCGTACCCCTTGAGGGAGCCGTCGGAGCCGATCACGCGATGGCAGGGCCGCACCACGAGCAGCGGATTCCGCCCGATGGCGGTGCCGACCGCCCGCACCTGCACGGAGGAGGCGCCGATCCGCCGGGCGATCTCCCCGTACGAGGCGGTCGTCCCGTACTCGATGGCGTCGAGCTGGGCCCAGACGCGGCGCTGGAAGTCGGTGCCGGGCGCGTCGGCCGCGTACGCGATGTCGAATCGGGTCAGCTCGCCGGCGAAGTACGCGCGCAGCTGCGCGGCGATGCCGGCGAAGGCCTCGGGCGCCAGCCGCCACCCGTCCTGGACGACGGCGCCGCCCTTCTGTCCCGGCACGGAAAGCGAGACCAGCGCGGTCCCGCCCGGCGCGGTAGCCGACTCCACCCCCACGAGCAACAGCTCACCGAGGGGGCTGTCGAGGGTCGCATAGACAGTCATCGCACTTTCCTTCCCTTGCGTACGACACCGAGTCTGCGACCCCCGCCCAGCGTGTGCTGGCGGAAATCGGACACCACGTCCGGTTCAGCGGTAGTTCACGAACTGGATGGCGAAGTCGAAGTCCTTGCCCTTGAGCAGGGCCTGGACGGCCTGGAGGTCGTCGCGGCTCTTCGAGGAGACGCGCAGCTCGTCACCCTGGACCTGGGCCTTGACGCCCTTGGGGCCCTCGTCGCGGATGACCTTGGCGACCTTCTTGGCGTTCTCCTGGGAGATGCCCTCCTCGATGGAGGCGGAGATCTTGTACTCCTTGCCGGACAGCTGCGGCTCGCCGGCGTCCAGCGACTTCAGGGAGATGCCCCGCTTGATCAGCTTGGTCTCGAAGATGTCGAGGATCGCCTTGACCCGCTCCTCGCCGTTCGCCTGCATCAGGATCTTCTCGCCGGACCAGGAGATCGAGGCGTCCGTGCCCTTGAAGTCGTAGCGCTGCGAGATCTCCTTCGCGGCCTGGTTGAGGGCGTTGTCGACCTCCTGCCGCTCGACCTTCGAGACGATGTCGAAACTGGAGTCGGCCATGTCCTGTGGCTCCTTGGATCGGGTGCGTGTCGGATGCGCACGGCCCCTGCGGCCGAGCGCGCGGCGACCCGGCCCCACTGCCGGACCACCGCCCCAAAGCCTAGTCACCCCATGCCCGGCAGAGCGCTGATCAATGGGGTGGCGAAGCACCCCTGGGCATCGGGTATCGTTTACGTCGTTGCCACGGAGCACCGCCGAAAAGCGGGAAACCGAAGGCGACATCCCATGGCGGTGTGCCCGAGTGGCCAATGGGAACGGACTGTAAATCCGTCGGCTCTGCCTACCCAGGTTCGAATCCTGGCGCCGCCACACTGGGTGAGACCCCCGGTGACCTGCAGAAATGCAGGTCACCGGGGGTCTCTTCGTTGTGCCCTCGGCGATCTTTCGAGTGAAATCGAAACCGGGTGACGTGTCTCACTCTGTGCCGTGCGGATCCGGGATCCGACCAGCACGTGCGGGCCGGTCACGGGCCAAGCGCCGGAGCTGTCCGGGCTGGCCGGCGCAGGGGCGCCGATCTCCTGGAGCCGGTCCGGCGGGCCCATGACGCCGAGCTGGTCCGCCGGACCGGACAGGCCCTAAGGGCGGATCCCGTCGCACGAGATGGGCAGATGCCGCGGCCCGCGCAGCACGGCGTTCTGCCGGTAGGGCGGCGGGTCCTCGATGAGCCGGGGGTTTTCCAGCCTCCGGGCCAGTTCCGACAGGGCGAACTGGGCCTCGAGGCGGGCGAGAGGTGCGCCGAAACAGCTGTGGATGCCGCTGCCCAGGCCGAGATGCTGGATGTCCCCGCGGTCCGGGTCGAAGCGGTCCGGATCCTCGAAGCGCTGGGGGTCGCGGTTGCCGGACGCCAGGACCAGCCAGAGGGAGGCGCCCTTGGGGATGGTGACACCCCGGACCTCGATGTCGGCGAGGGTGGTGCGCTGCGGCACCAGTTGTACGGGCGGCTCGAAGCGCAGCAGTTCCTCGACGATGGGCACGGCCAGCCGGGGATCCGCCCGCAGCCGCGCAAGGACATCGGGGTTGCGCAGCAGGGTCAGCATTCCGTTGGTGACCAGGTTGACGGTCGTCTCGTGGCCCGCGATCAGCAACAGCGCCGCGGTACTGAGGAGTTCCATCGTGGTCATCGAGCCGTCTTCGCCGCCGGCCGCCGCCAGCTCGGAGAGCATGTCGTTCCCGGGCTTCTTGCGGCGCTCCTCGATCAGGCCCGCCAAGTACATGCCCAGTTGCATCCGGGCGTCGTGCGACGTCCTGCCCCGCTCGGCGGGATCCCCGTCCGGGTCGGGGTCCAGGCTCGCGGCGATCGTGTCCGCCCAGGTGTGGAAGCGCGCCTCGTCCTCGCGCGGAACCCCGAGCAGCCGGCAGATCACCGTCACGGGGAAGGGGTAGGAGAACTGGTCCACCAGGTCGATCCGGCCCGGGTCGCCGATGCCGTCGATGAGGCCGGAGACGATGCCGTGGAGTTCTCCGCGCATCCCGTCGACCCGGTGAGGCGAGTGCGGCGGGCCGAAGGGCCGGTTCGTCATGCGTCGCAGCCGGTCGTGTTCCGGAGGGTCGAGCCGCAGGAAGCTGGGCGGCAGGGCGCCGTCTCCTTCGGTCGACTCGGCCAGCGGGTCGCGGCTGGTCGAGGCCACGTTGCGGGAGTCGGAACTGATCCGGGGATCGTGCAGGAGGCTGCGGATCTCGTAGTAGGTGCTGACGACGTACGGCCCGTCCTCTTCGTGGTGGACCGGCGTCTTCCGCAGCTCTTCGTAGATCGGGTACGGATCGGCGCGGTTGGCGTAGTCCAGGATCTGGTGCAGGAGGGATTGCGTCATGGCGTGTCCTCGTGGCCGTGCGCGTCAGTGCGCAGGGATGAACGTGATCCGGCGGTCGGCCGGCGAGTATCCGCTCAGCGTCACGGTGGGGCCGTGCGTGGGGACCGACGGGTCGGGGTAGTCCGCGTCCATCGGCTGATGTCCGTCCGAGCGCCGGTCGACGGTGGGGAACGCCGGCGGGAACGGTGCGGTGGTCTCGATCAGCTCCTGGTAGAACGGCAGCCACCGGCCGTGGTCGAAGGCGACCGCACCGATGACGCGCCCCTGGTACCCGTAGACGCCGACGAACCGGTGTTCCTCCAGCGACCCCTGTGAGATGAGGATCTCCGTCCCCAGTGACGGCACCCCGACCGACTTGATGTTGACTCCGAACTGCGAGGACCAGAAGGCCGGCATCCACAGGTGCGGGAGGCGGTCGGTGCTTTCGCTCAGCATGTTGTGCGCCGCGATCTCGGCCTGGGCGACCGCGTTGCCCCAGTGCTCCAGGGACAGGAACTGGTAGCCGAACAGGGCGTGCGGGGAGCGGGCGACGTCGCCCGCCACATAGATGTCGTCGGTCACGATCCCCCGGATGTCGAACGCGCGGCAGCCGGCATCGCAGGCGATCCCGCGCGGGCCCGCCCCGAGTCCGGATCCGGCGAGCCAGCCGGTGTTGCGGGTGGCGCCGAGCGAAACGAGCACCACGTCGGTCTCCACGGTGGAGCCGTCGGACAGGTGCGCGGCGCGCACCCGCCCCGAGGCGTCGCCCTCCAGAGCGGTCACCATGACTCCGCACCGCAGGTCCACCCCGTGCTTGCGATGGAGTTCGGCGGCGACCGCGCCGACCACCCCGCCGAGCGCGCCGACCAGGGGCGCTGCGGCGCGCTCGGCGACCGTGACCGGGATGCCGCGTTCGCAGCAGGCGGAGGCGACCTCCGAGCCGGCGAACCCGGCGCCGATGACGAAGACCCGCTTGGGGCCCTCGTCGAGCCGCCGGGCGAGCGCGGCCGCGTCGTCGCGGGTGCGCAGCACGAAGACGCCGTCGAGTTCCGCCTCGGCCTCGCGGGGCCACGGTCGCGCCCGTACCCCGGTGGCGATCAGCAGCCGGTCGTACGGCACTTCGTCGCCGTCGGCCAGCCGCACCCGCTTGCCGGGCATGTCCAGGCCGGTGGCCGGGACCCCGAGCCGCCAGGTCGCGTCGACGTCCCGGCGCCTGGGCAGCGAGATCCGGTCGGCGGTCGCCCTGCCCAGCAGCACCTGCTTGGACAGCGGGGGCCGGTCGTACGGCTCGTGGGGTTCGTCACCGATGATGGTCAGGGAGCCCGCGAAGCCCTTGTCACGCAGGGTTTCCGCGGCTCGCAGGCCGGCCAGCGAGGCGCCGACGACGACGATGCGGCCGTCGCGCTTGAGCCGTTCCAGGGATCCGTCACCGGTCACCGGACACCGCCTCGGCGGGGACGTCCACCGCAT
Source organism: Streptomyces mauvecolor (assembly GCF_039532965.1). NCBI lineage: Bacteria > Bacillati > Actinomycetota > Actinomycetes > Kitasatosporales > Streptomycetaceae > Streptomyces > Streptomyces mauvecolor. The sequence goes on from NZ_BAAASQ010000010.1 coordinate 29,754, forward strand.
CGACCAGGATCGCCTGGACGGGGCACGCCATGGCGGCCTGGATCAGCTTCTCGCGCTGTGCCTCGTCGGCCTCCGGGGTGTACAGCAGCGCCTCCTCCCCGTGCATGGCGAAGATCTCGGGCGCGAGGAAGGCGCACTGCGCATACCCCTGACAGCGGTTCAGGTCGACGGCAATCCTCACCACGGGATGGGTCCTCTCCAACGGCCCGCTCAGCCCCCTGTGACCACCCTCGGTGGCCGGACGGGATGCGGCGACGGGAGTGCGGCCGTTCGAGTGGGCGGTGCGGTCGGGTCAGGTCGATGGGGCCGACCGTGACCGGGCGCGACGCCGACCCCGCAGGATGTTCAGGCCGAGGAGCAACGCCCAGGCCGGGAAGACCAGTTCGGACCAGGGCACATTGGCTCCCACCACGAGCAGCGCGAGGCCCGCCAGGTAGCCGAGGGCGACGAGCGGGCGCGGGAGGACGCCGCTTCGGCGGCCGATGGTCGAGGTCGTGATGATGAACACGGCTGCCATCCGCATGGCGTACGTGGTCAGCAGGGCGTAAGCGAAGTGCCGGCCGAAAGCAGGGTGCTGCTGACTTTCGTCGAGCACGGTTCCGGCTGCCGCGGCGGCGCCGAACAGGGCCGCGACGAAGACCAGACCGCTGCCCAGGAACACAGTGGAGAAGAACCGGTCCTCTCTTTCGCCGGTCTGCTCGCGCAGGGCGCCCATGAACCACAGGAAGGCGATCCCGGCGAACGGGAGCAGCGCCAGCGCCGTCCGGACGGCGCTGCGCTGTCCGGCATCGGCGGTCACCTCGTCCCCGCCGGCGCCGCCGGGCAGAGCGATGCGCATCAGGACGATCGCCGCGGCCATCAGGACCGCGAACACCACCCCGGCCACTCCGGCGGCCCAGGGTGTCGCGAGGCGCTCGTGCTTCCGCTCCATGGTCTCCCGCTTTCTGCCTGCCCTCCTTCGTACAGACACCAGCGATCCAGGGCCTCGCGCCATCGGAGCCACTCGGGAGGAAGCCACGGTGCGCCATACGGGCTATGGCTGCCGGCCGGATGCGGGGACCCCCGCATCGAATGCCCGAGCCACCGAGAGGCTGTCGACGGGTCGCATCGAGTGGTGGAGGTCACGGCCCCGGGCGGGTGGCCGGGTGAGTCCGAAGGGTTGGCTCAGTTCCCCGCCACGCCCTTCACCGCGACCGTCACCGGGGCCGAGCCCGAGATCAGTTCCAGGGTCAGGCCTGCTGTTGCCGGGGTATCCAGGAGTTCGGCCAGGACCGCGGCCACGTCGTCCCGGGGGATCGCGCCGTGGCCCGTCGAGGCGGCCAGGGAGACCTGGCCCTTGCCCGCGTCGTTGGTGAGGCTTCCGGGGCGCAGGACCGTCCAGTCCAGGGTCGCGCGGGAGCGCACGGCGTCGTCGGCGGCGCCCTTGGCGCGCAGGTAGGCGTCGAAGACGCCGTCACCGCGGTGGGCCGCGTCCGCACCCATCGACGACACGATGACGTACCGGCGTACGCCCGCGCGTTCGGCCGCGTCGGCGAACAGGACGGCCGCCGCCCGGTCCACCGTCTCCTTGCGGGCGGCGTCGCTGCCCGGGCCCGCGCCCGCCGCGAACACCACCGCGTCCGCGCCCCGGAGCACCTCGGCGACGGCGTCCACCGACGCCGACTCCAGGTCCAGGACGACCGGCTCCGCGCCCGCTTGTCGCAGGTCGTCCGCCTGTTCCGGCTTGCGGATGATTCCCGCGACCTCGTCGCCGCGCGCCGCCAGCAGGCGTTCGAGCCGCAGCGCGATCTGACCATGACCTCCAGCAATGACAATGCGCATGCTGACGACGGTAGCCGCAGACGCGGCGGCCCGCTGGCGGAGCGGCGACCTCGTCACCCGGTCTCGCCACGGCCCGGGTCGGGGCGGCCCTGGCGGGGGAGTCCGAGGGCGACCGCGGCGGCCGAGTCGCAGTACTCGCGCACCGCGCTGGTACGGGCCACGACCCGGCCCCGGTGGATGACGATGCGGCTGTAGGCGAGCGAGAGGACGCCCGCGATGCGTTCGCCGCGTACGGCGAGCAGTTCGGCGGGGAAGCCCGCCTCGACGCGTACCTCCGGAAGGCCCATCGTCTCGCGGGCGACCGTGCTGACCGCCGCGTACGCGTCCTCGGGGCGCATACCGGCCTGGGAGGCGAGGAGGTAGGCGGCCTCCAGGGGGTCGCCCCGGCCGACCGGGTTGGAGACGTCGCGCAACGCCCCGCTTCCGGCTGCCAGTCGGACCCCGGCGGCCCTCAACAACCGTACGGGAGCTGCTCCTTGACGGTCCGTCATGCCGCATCCGCCCTGCGGGAGACAGGTCACCGCGACTCCGGCGGAGGCGAGTTGGTCGGCGGCGCGGGCCGCGGTGTCGCGGGGGAGGCGGGCGAGGCCGCCGCAGGGGCCGATCACGACGCCGGGGCGCAGGCCGCCGGACATGGCCGCGAGGCGGGCCAGGCGCGCCGGGTCGGTGCCGTCGGTATGCAGGTCGACGGCGCAGCCGTGCTCGGCGGCGAGCTCCAGGACGGCCTCCGCGTAGCCGGCCGGGTCGGCGTCCAGATCGGGGCAGCCCCCCACCACCGAGGCGCCCATCTTCACCGCGTCGCGCAGCATGGCGAGCCCGTCCGCGCCGGCCACCCCGGTGAGCAGACGGGGCACGGCGACGACCGCGAGCTCGGTGAGGCCACGCAGGGAGCGCCGGGTCTGGAGTACCGCCTCCAGTGGGTCGAGCCCGCTGACCTCGTCGATGCGTACGTGCGAACGCAGCGCCGTGGCGCCGTGCCCGAGCTGGAGCAGGGCGGCTTCGGTGGCCCGGCGCTGGACCTCCTCGACGGCGTACGAGACCGGCCCCTCCGCGCTGAAGGCGGTCAGCGCGGTGTCGCTGTGGGCGTGCGGCTCGGCGGGGGCGGGCAGCAGCAGGAAGCCGTTCAGGTCGACGCGCGCGCCGTGCGCGGTGAGGCTGCCCGCGGTGCCCACCGCCTCGATGCGGCCGCCGCCGAGCCGCACGTCCACGGTGCGCCCGTCGGCGAGCCGGGCGCCGCACAGCAGCAGGGAGGAGGCGGAGGTCGGGTCGGGGCCTTCGCCGGTGCCGGGGGAGTGGGCCGGCTGCTGGTGGCTGTCGGACATCGCGCTCCTGATCGGGCTCGGGTGATCAGGCTCGGGCAGGCATGATCACGCAGCGTGAGGCGAGCCTAGGGGCGGCCAACCCGCGCATCGAGGAGGAGCGCAATAGTCGTACCGGTGTGGCCCTGAGTGGCCTACGAGACCGGTGGGGCGGGGGCCCGGGAGGCCGTCCGCTGGGCGGCACGAAACGGATTTGGGCGATCGGCGAGGGAGCGTGTAATGTCTTCATCGCTCGCCCCAATAGCTCAGTCGGTAGAGCGTCTCCATGGTAAGGAGAAGGTCTACGGTTCGATTCCGTATTGGGGCTCTGGTGCGGAAGCCCTCACCTTCGGGTGAGGGACTCCGTGTCAAAGCGGTGTAGCTCAGTCGGTAGAGCAAGCGGCTCATAATCGCTGTGTCACCGGTTCAAGTCCGGTCACCGCTACACACAGTAGCCGATTGTGGGGTCGGTCCTTCGATCGGCTACTCTTTTATGCGTTCATCCGTCAATCCGTCCGTCAAGGAGCACTCACGTGGCTGCCACCGACGTCCGCCCGAAGATCACGCTGGCCTGCGTGGAGTGCAAGGAGCGGAACTACATCACCAAGAAGAACCGGCGTAACAACCCGGACCGTCTTGAGATGAAGAAGCACTGCCCGCGCTGCAACTCGCACACTGCGCACCGCGAGACCCGTTAATCACGGATCTGGCATTCAGGCTCGTTCGAGAGGCCGTTCCCCGCAGGGGGAGCGGCCTCTCGGCGTTGGCGTACGACTAGATTTTCCGTACCCACAGGGATCCGAACCCTCATTCGCAGGAGGTAGCCAGCAGATGGCGCTCGACCAGTCTTTCGTGGGGCGGACCTATCCGCCCACCGCCCCGTACGAGGTCGGCCGCGAGAAGATCCGTGAGTTCGCTGTGGCGGTCGGGGACGAGAACCCCGCCTACACCGACCCGGAGGCGGCCAAGTCCCTTGGTCACACCGATGTGATCGCGCCGCCGACCTTTGTGTTCGCCATCACGTTCAAGGCGGCGGGCCAGGTCATCGAGGACCCGCAGCTGGGCCTGGACTACAGCCGGGTGGTGCACGGCGACCAGAAGTTCGCCTACAGCCGCCCGGTCCGCGCGGGCGACCGGCTGACCGTGACGTCCACCATCGAGGCGATCAAGTCCCTCGCGGGCAACGACATCCTGGACATCCGGGGCGAGGTCCACGACGAGGCCGGCGAACACGTCGTGACCGCGTGGACCAAGCTGGTGTCCCGAGCGGCCGAGGGGGCCTGACATGACCGCGAAGATCCGTTACGAGGACGTGGAGCCCGGCACCGAGCTGCCGTCCGCCTCGTTCCCTGTGAGCCGCGCCACGCTCGTCCAGTACGCGGGTGCCTCCGGGGACTTCAACCCGATCCACTGGAACGAGAAGTTCGCGAAGGAGGTCGGGCTGCCCGACGTCATCGCGCACGGCATGTTCACGATGGCCGAGGCGGTGCGCGTGGTCACGGACTGGGTCGGCGACCCGGGCGCGGTGGCCGAATACGGCGTCCGCTTCACCAAGCCGGTGGTCGTCCCGAACGACGAGACCGGCGCGCTGATCGAGGTCAGCGCCAAGGTGGCGGCGAAGCTGGACGACGAGGCGCGCACGGTACGGGTGGACCTCACGGCGATGAGCGCGGGCCAGAAGGTCCTCGGGATGTCGCGAGCGGTCGTACGGCTGGCGTGAGCCGGTCGGCGGGACTCCGGGGGGCTCCCCCGGAGTCCCCCGCGCAGCCGAACCCTTGACGTAGTTAGTTATCAACCACTAACTTACTCGCATGGTCAGGATGAGCGCAGAAGAGAGGCGCGAGAGCGTCGTCCGTGCGGCGATGGTGGAGTTCGCCCGTGGTGGGTATCACGGCACGTCCACCGAGGTGATCGCCAAGCGGGTGGGTGTCTCGCAGCCGTACCTCTTCCGCCTTTTCCCTAACAAGCAGGCCATCTTCCTGGCGGCGTCCGACCGCTGCATCAAGGAGACTGTCGAGGTCTTCCGGGAGGCGGCCGACGGGCTGGAAGGCGAGGAGGCGCTGCACGCGATGGGCGCGGCGTACCAGACGCTCATCACCGAGGACCGCGACAAGCTGCTTCTGCAGATGCAGACGTACGTGGCCGCGGCGGCCGCCGAGGCGGCCGGCGACCACGAGTTCGGCAAGGCGGTGCGGGCCGGGTGGACGGAGCTGTACGACACGGTGCACCTGGCGCTGGGCGCGGACCAGGGCGGGACGACGACGTTCCTGGCGTACGGGATGCTCATCAACACCCTGGTGGCGCTGGGGTTTCCGCCCGAGGACCGGGTCTGGCAGGGCTTCTACGAGTCGGCCCAGCCGAAGCGGCTGGGTGGCGGAGCGGTGTAGCCGGGTCGTGCCGGACGTCGACCCCGCCCCCGCGAACAGACCTGACCGGATCGAACTGAACTGAACCATCGGGATGGGGCCCGCCCGAGCCTCTCCTGTCTTATTTCTTCATGGCAGCCGAAGTTAGTCATTGATAACTAACCCAACAAGGGGGAGCGATGTCGGAGAAGAAGCCGGAAAGAAGGCCACGAGACGGCGCGGGGCGGCGTGGGGGTGCGGGGTGGGCGCTGGTGATCACCAGCGTCGCCGGGTTCATGGCGGCGCTGGACAACCTCGTCGTCACCACCGCGCTGCCGTCGATCCGCGAGGACCTCGGGGGAGCGCTGGACGACCTCGAATGGACGGTGAGCGCGTACACGCTCACCTTCGCGGTGCTGCTGATGTTCGGGGCGGCGCTGGGTGACCGGTTCGGCCGGCGGAAGCTCTTCATCACCGGGCTGACGATCTTCACCGGTGCCTCGGCGGGGGCGGCACTCGCTCCCGGGATCGACGGGCTGATCGCGGCCCGCGCGATACAGGGGGCCGGCGCCGCGATCATGATGCCGCTGACCCTCACGCTGCTGACCGCGGCCGTGCCCGCCGCCAAGCGTGGCCTGATGTACGGGATCTGGGGCGCGGTGAACGGCCTCGCGGTGGCATCGGGGCCGCTGATCGGCGGCAGCCTGACCGAGCACGTGTCCTGGCAGTGGATCTTCTGGCTGAACGTTCCGCTCGGCCTGCTCACGCTTCCCCTGGCCCGGCTGCGCCTGAACGAGTCGTACGGCACGGGCGCCCGGCTCGACATCCCGGGCACGCTCCTGGCCAGCGGCGGGCTCTTCGGGATCGTGTACGCGCTGATCCGCGGCAACCCCGACGGGTGGACCAGCGCGACCGTGCTGACCGGCCTGATCGCGGGTTCGGCGCTCCTCGCGGGGTTCGTGGTCCACGGCATGCGCAGCGCGAACCCGATGCTGCCGATGCGGCTGTTCCGCAGCCGGGCGTTCTCCGCGATCAACGCGGCGAGCCTGCTGATGTTCGTCGGGATGTTCGGCTCGATCTTCCTGCTCAGCCAGTTCCTGCAGAACGTCATCGGCTATTCGCCGACGGAGGCGGGCCTTCGGATGCTGCCCTGGACCGGCATGCCGATGATCGCCGCGCCGATAGCCGGATTCCTCTCCGACCGGATCGGAGGGCGGCCCGTCGTGGCCACCGGCCTCGCGCTCCAGGCCATCGGGCTCGGCTGGTTCGCCGCGATCATCTCGCCGGACGTGTCGTACGGGGCGCAGCTGCCGGCGCTGATCATCAGCGGCATCGGGATGGGGCTGTACTTCGCGCCCGCCGCGAATCTGGTGATGTCCAGCGTGCGGCCCTCCGAGCAGGGCATCGCCTCCGGCGCGAACAACGCGCTGCGGGAGGTCGGCGGTGCGCTCGGCATCGCGGTGCTGGCGTCGGTGTTCTCCGCGCAGGGCGGGTACGGGTCGGCGCAGGCCTTCGTGGACGGCCTTGGCCCGGCGCTCTGGGTGGGGGCGGGAGTGGTCGCGGTTGCGGCGATGTCGGCGATGCTCCTCCCCGGACGCGCGGCCCTGCCCCGCGCCGGAGCGGCGCCGGAGGCCTCTGAGGGGGTGCGAGAGCTGGTGGGCTGAGGCTTGCCGGCGCTGGGCGGGTCGGGGGTGCTCTCCCACCCGCCCGCTCTGCCCGCGGGGCGGCCGTCCCCCGGTAGGCGGGGCGCCCGCCTGCGGCGGGCCGGGAATTATCCGCCTGGCCGGAGTTACCTCCCTTCGGCGGGCTTGGGGGGTCCCGTCGGCTCCTCCCGTTCTCCAGGGGGCTGCACGCAGTTGCGGGAACAGCCAGTGGTTGCGGGTTCGTCGGCGGGACGCTCCGTACGGTGGTTCGTATGAGCAGCCGTTGTCTGAACGGTGACCGAGGCACTACGGGCGGGCGCGTGTCCGGCCGGGTGGGGACGTGGTGGGGTGCCCCCGCAAGGAGGAGCGCTGGTTCTGGGGGGATGTCCGGTGGGCGGAACTGCGCGACGTATGAGGAGGTACCCCGCCGCGTTCACGCCCCCACTCCCCGGTGGTGCGCTCCGTACCGGCGATGCCACAGCCCCGGCCCGCGGCATCTGCCCGCACGGCCGACCGAAGGGCGGCGCCGCCGCCGCAGGCCTGCACCCCACTCTGGACCGGAGGGCGGCATCGCCACCGCACGCCTGCACCCCACTCCGGACCGGAGGGCGGCATCGCCACCGCACGCCTGCACCCCACTCCGGACCGCAGGGCGGCATCGCCACCGCACGCCTGCACCCCACTCCGGACCGCAGGGCGGCGCAGCTCCGCCGAGCCGCCGCGCGGCCCCGCCGGGCCGCCCCCGTACGCTGGACCCCGTGCAGGAACTTCACGACGCCCCCCTCGCCCCCCTGACCACCCTCCGCCTCGGCGGCCCGGCGGACCGGCTGGTTACCGCCGTCACCGACGCCGAGGTCATCGATGCCGTACGCGAGGCCGACGACAGCGGCACCCCGCTGCTCGTCATCGGCGGCGGCAGCAACCTGCTCATCGGGGACAAGGGCTTCGCCGGGACGGCCCTGCGCATCGCCACCCGCGGCTTCGAGCTCGACGGCACCCGCCTCGAACTCGCCGCCGGTGAGGTGTGGAGCGACGCCGTCGCCAGGAGCGTCGAGGCCGGGCTCGCCGGTATCGAGTGCCTCGCCGGCATCCCGGGCTCGGCCGGCGCGACCCCGATCCAGAACGTCGGGGCGTACGGCCAGGAAGTGTCCAGCACCATCACGCACGTCGTCGCCTACGACCGCCTCGACCGCACCACCGTCACCATCCCCAACGCCGAGTGCGACTTCTCGTACCGCAACAGCCGCTTCAAGCAGCACCCCGACCGCTACGTCGTCCTCCGCGTCGTCTTCGAGCTGGAGGACGCCGGAGGGCTCTCCGCGCCGGTCAAGTACGCCGAGACCGCCCGGACCCTCGGCGTGGAGCCCGGCGACCGGGTCCCCGCCGAGACCGCCCGCGAGACCGTGCTGAAGCTGCGCGCGGGCAAGGGCATGGTGCTCGACCCGGAGGACCACGACACCTGGTCGGCGGGCTCGTTCTTCACCAACCCGATCCTCCCCAACGAGGCGTACGCGGCCTTCGTCGCCCGCGCCCAAGAGCGCCTTGGCGCGGACGTGACGCCCCCCGCCTGGCCGGCCGGCGCCGACCGCACCAAGACCTCCGCCGCCTGGCTGATCGACAAGGCCGGCTTCACCAAGGGGTACGGGACCGGCCCCGCCCGCATCTCCACGAAGCACACCCTCGCGCTGACGAACCGCGGCGGCGCCACGACCGAGGACCTGCTGGCGCTGGCCCGCGAGGTGGTCGCGGGGGTGGAGCTGGCCTTCGGCGTGACGCTGGTGAACGAGCCGGTGGCGGTCGGCGTAGAGGTTTAAGGATTTGTACCGAGCCAAGCGCCCCGTGCCGCTCGGCTCGCAACCTCCTCAGTACGCCACCCCCACCCCCTGCTTCACCGTCGCCGGGTCGTCCACGCAGGCCAGCATCGCGTGGGCCACGTCGGCGCGGGCGATGGTGCGGCCCGCCTTGGGGGTGCCGCCGACGACCCGGCGGTAGGACCCGGTGAACGGCTTGTCGGTGAGTTTGGGCGGGCGTACGGACGTCCAGTCGGTGGCGCTGGCCGCCAACTCGGCCTCCATGGCGCGGAGATCGGCGTACACCTCCTTCAGGATCGCGCTGATCATGGACCGCATGCCGCGGTCGAGGAGCCCGTCGCCGGGGGCCTCCGGCCCGACGGGGGCCGCGCTCACGACGACCAGCCGCCGAGCGCCCTCGGACTCCATCGCGGCCAGGACCGACCGCGTGAGCCGGGCCGTGATTCCGGCGTCGGAGCGTTTGCGGGCGCCGAGCCCGGAAAGGACGGCGTGCCGCCCGGCCACGGCTCCGCGCAGCGATTCGGGGTCGGTGAGGTCGGCCTTGACGACCTGAAGGCCGGTGCCGGTCACGGCGAACCTGGCCGGATCGCGCACCACCGCCGTGACCTCGTGCCCCGAAGCCAGCGCCTGCTTGACGATTTCCTGGCCGATGCCCCCTGTGGCACCGAAAACCGTGAGCCTCATGGCGTCACCCTCCTAGGGTGGGTAAGTATTCACTCACCACTAGAGTGGGTAAGTACTCACCCACCCGTCAAGCCCCGAGCCCCGTTGGAGCACATATGCAGTCGCCGCCGACCCGCGTCCGCATCCTCGACGCAGCGCACGAGCTCATGCTCACGATCGGCCTCGCCCGCGCCACGACGAAGGAGATCGCGAAGGCGGCGGGGTGCTCGGAGGCGGCGCTCTACAAGCACTTCGCGAGCAAGGAGGACCTGTTCGTGACGGTCCTGAAGGAGCGGCTGCCGAAGCTCGGCCCGCTGGTGGAGGGGCTCGCGGCGGAGCCGGGGAAGCGGTCGGTGGAGTCGAACCTGACGGAGATCGCCCGCCAGGCGGCGCTGTTCTACGCGGAGAGCTTTCCGATCGCGGCGTCGCTGTACGCGGATCCGCAGCTGAAGCGGCGCCATGACGAGGCGCTGCGGGAGCTGGGCTCCGGGCCGCACATGCCGATCGAGTGGGTGGACAGGTATCTCCGGGCGGAGCGTTCGGCCGGGCGGATCCGTGAGGACGCCGATACGTATGCGGCTGCGTCGCTGCTGCTCGGGGCGTGTGCGCAGCGGGCGTTCGCGTACGACATGACGCCTTCCGGGGAGCCTCCTCAGACGCCGGAGGAATTTGCGCGGGGGGTGGCTCGGGCGCTGCTGCGGGGCATCGGGTAGGCCCTTGGCAGGGCGGTGCGGCGTGATGCTCCCGCGTGCGGTTCGTCGGCCGCGGACCGTCCGAGGCCGGTCGCTTCCCCTAGTTCTCGGCTTCGCTCGAACAGGGGGACCCCCATCGCGGCGGAGCCGCACAATGTCGCAGCCCCGCACCCCTTAAGCGGCGCGCCGGCACGACCCCGCGGCCCCGGCCCGCAGGCTCAGCCGCATCAGCCCGCCAACCACCCCTCCACCCCCGCCAGCAGCTTGTCCTGGACGTCCTGCGGGGCCGCCGAGGCCCGGATCGACTGGCGGGCCAGATCGGCCAGTTCCTCGTCGGTGAACGCGTGGTGATGGCGGGCGATTTCGTACTGGGCGGCCAGGCGGGAGCCGAAGAGGAGGGGGTCGTCCGCGCCCAGGGCCAGCGGGACGCCCGCGTCGTACAGGACCCGCAGCGGCACGTCCTCGGGCTTCTCGTAGACGCCGAGGGCGACGTTGGACGCCGGGCAGACCTCGCAGGTGACGCCCTTGTCGGCCAGGCGGCGCAGGAGCCGGGGGTCCTCGGCCGCCCGCACCCCGTGGCCGACCCGCCGCGCGTGCAGATCGTCGAGGCAGTCGCGTACGGAGGCCGGGCCGGAGAGCTCGCCGCCGTGCGGGGCCGCGAGCAGGCCGCCCTCGCGGGCGATCGCGAAGGCGCGGTCGAAGTCCCTTGCCATGCCGCGGCGTTCGTCGTTCGACAGGCCGAAACCGACCACGCCGCGATCGGCGTAGCGGACCGCGAGCCGGGCCAAGGTGCGCGCGTCGAGGGGGTGCTTCATCCGGTTCGCCGCGACCACGACACGCATGCCGAGCCCGGTCTCGCGGGAGGCCGAGTCGACCGCGTCCAGGATGATCTCCAGGGCCGGGATGAGCCCGCCCAGCAGCGGCGCGTACGAGGTCGGGTCGACCTGGATCTCCAGCCATCCGGAACCGTCCCGGACGTCCTCCTCGGCGGCCTCGCGCACCAGGCGCTGGATGTCCTCGGGGGCGCGCAGACACGACCGCGCCGCGTCGTAGAGGCGCTGGAAGCGGAACCAGCCGCGCTCGTCGGTGGCCCGCAGTTTCGGCGGCTCGGCGCCGGTCAGCGCCTCGGGCAGCCGTACGCCGTACTTGTCGGCGAGTTCGAGCAGGGTAGAGGGCCGCATGGACCCGGTGAAGTGCAGATGCAGATGGGCCTTCGGCAGATCTCGTACGTCGCGAACGTGCTCCATCCAGGGATCTTGCCGCACCCCACGGGCATTCGACAGCCCCTTTCCCCGATCGGGACGGGGTCCGAACGCAGAAACGGGGGCGACACCTCAAACGAGGCACCGCCCCCGGCCCAGACCCGAACGGAACCAGACCCGAGCGCCGAACCAGTACCGAGCCGAACCAGAGCGAGTCCCGAACCCGAACCCGAACCCAGTCCCGACCCCAACCCGAACTAGCCCCGAATCAGAGCCGAACCCGAAAGAGTCCCGAACCGACCCGAACCATTCCGAACCGACCCGAACCCGAACGAGTCCCGAACCGACCGCACCCGACCCGACCCGACCCGGCCCAACCCGAATCGGCCCGAACCTAATCCCGAGCCTCGGCCAGCAGCTTCTGGATGCGGGCGACGCCCTCGACGAGGTCCTCGTCGCCCAGTGCGTAGGAGAGCCGCAGGTAGCCCGGCGTGCCGAAGGCCTCGCCGGGGACGACCGCGACCTCGGTCTCGTCCAGGATCAGCGCGGCGAGCTCGGCCGAGGTCTGCGGCCGCTTGCCGCGGATCTCCTTGCCGAGCACGCCCTTGACCGAGGGGTAGGCGTAGAACGCGCCCTCCGGGGTGGGGCAGACCACGCCGGGGATCTCGCTCAGCATGCGCACCATGGTGGTGCGGCGCCGGTCGAAGGACTCGCGCATCGTGGCGACCGCGTCGAGGTTCCCGGAGACGGCGGCCAGCGCAGCGACCTGGGCCACGTTGCTGACGTTGGACGTCGCGTGGGACTGGAGGTTGGTCGCGGCCTTCACGACGTCCTTCGGGCCGATGATCCACCCGACCCGCCAGCCGGTCATGGCGAAGGTCTTGGCGACGCCGTTGACGACGATGCACTTGTCGCGCAGCTCGGGCACGATCGCGGGCAGCGAGGTGAACGTGGCGCTGCCGTACACCAGGTGCTCGTAGATCTCGTCGGTCATGACCCACAGGCCGTGCTCGACGGCCCAGCGCCCGATCGCCTCGGCGTCGGCCTCGCTGTAGACGGCGCCGGTGGGGTTGGACGGGGAGACGAACAGAACGACCTTCGTACGCTCCGTACGGGCCGCCTCCAGCTGCTCCACCGACACCCGGTACCCGGTCGTCTCGTCGGCCACGACGTCGACGGGGACACCGCCCGCGAGCCGGATCGACTCGGGGTAGGTGGTCCAGTACGGCGCCGGGACGATGACCTCGTCGCCCGGGTCGAGGATCGCCGCGAAGGCCTCGTAGATCGCCTGCTTGCCGCCGTTGGTCACCAGGACCTGGGAGGCGTCGACCTCGTAGCCGGAGTCGCGCAGCGTCTTGGCGGCGATGGCGGCCTTGAGCTCGGGCAGGCCCCCCGCCGGCGTGTAGCGGTGGTACTTCGGGTTGCGGCAGGCCTCGACGGCGGCCTCGACGATGTAGTCGGGCGTCGGGAAGTCGGGCTCGCCCGCGCCGAAACCGATGACCGGACGCCCGGCGGCCTTGAGGGCCTTGGCCTTGGCGTCGACGGCGAGGGTCGCGGACTCGGAGATGGCGCCGATGCGCGCGGAGACCCGGCGCTCGGTGGGGGAGGAAGGCGGGGGAGTTGCAGCGCTCATGCGGGCCATGGTCCCAGACCCCCTGCGAGGGGAGCACCCGCGTTTCACGGACCGGTCAGCATGTGGACAGGCGTCCGAACGGCCTGCTTGAAGAGGCCGTGCGAAGGGGCTGTGTGAAGGGGAGGCGGAGGTGATGGTGAGGCGGTCGGAAGGTGTTCGGGAGCAAGCTGTTCGACGCCGGGCCCCTGACCACGTACACTCACTGCCTGTTGGCCCTCACCGACCACACCACCACATGCGGTAGGTTGGGGGAACCACAAAGGGTCGTAGCTCAATTGGTAGAGCACTGGTCTCCAAAACCAGCGGTTGGGGGTTCAAGTCCCTCCGGCCCTGCTACACACACCTTCGCCAGGATGTGTGCGCATGTACGTACTTCAATGCACCGCCGTGCGGCTCCACCGGGCGCGGCACGGCCATGACCCGGAATCAGGTGAGAAGCGTGACGGACGCCGTGGGCTCCATCGACATGCCTGATGCCCAGGACGAGGCAGCGGAGTCCAAGGATTCGAAGAAGAAGGCCCGCAAGGGCGGTAAGCGCGGCAAGAAGGGCCCTCTGGGCCGTCTCGCGCTCTTCTACCGGCAGGTCGTCGCCGAACTCCGTAAAGTTGTCTGGCCGACACGCAGCCAGCTGACGACGTACACCTCCGTGGTGATCGTGTTCGTTGTCATCATGATTGGCATCGTGACGTTGATTGACTCCGGCTTCTCGCAGGTAGTCAAGTACGTCTTCGGCTGATCAGCGAAGGGCGCCCCTCATCGGCGCCCCTTTCGCATGTTCCACCCAATCTGTAGCCAGGAAGAAGCAGCCACCGTGTCTGACCCGAACCTGAACGACGCCATCGAGTCGGTCGAGTCCGTCGAGGACGAGCTCGAGATCATCGAGGCGGCCGACGAGGACGAGGCCGAGGCTGCCGACGCCGCTGCGGGCGAAGCGGCCGAAGAGGCTGCCCTGCACGTCGAGTCCGACGACGCCGAGCCCGAGACCGAAGCCGCCGAGGCTTCCGACGCGGCCGAAGAGGACGCTTCCGACGAGGCCGAGGCCTCCGTCGAGGACGACGCCTCCGAGTCGGACGAGGAGCCCGCCGAAGTCTCCGCCGAATCCGGCGAGGACGAGGAGCCGGCGGAGCCCGCCGAGCCCGTCGACCCGGTCGAGGCCCTGCGCCAGGAGCTCCGCTTCCTGCCCGGCGAGTGGTACGTCATCCACACGTACGCCGGTTACGAGAAGCGAGTGAAGGCCAACCTCGAACAGCGTGCCGTCTCGCTGAACGTCGAGGAGTTCATCTACCAGGCCGAGGTCCCCGAAGAGGAGATCGTCCAGATCAAGAACGGCGAGCGCAAGAACGTCCGGCAGAACAAGCTGCCCGGTTACGTTCTCGTCCGCATGGATCTGACGAACGAGTCCTGGGGCGTCGTCCGCAACACCCCCGGTGTCACCGGCTTCGTGGGCAACGCCTACGACCCGTACCCGCTGACGCTCGACGAGATCGTGAAGATGCTCGCCCCGGAGGCCGAGGAGAAGGCCGCCCGCGAGGCCGCCGAGGCCGAGGGCAAGCCGGCTCCGCAGCGCAAGGTCGAGGTCCAGGTACTGGACTTCGAGGTGGGCGACTCGGTCACCGTCACCGACGGCCCGTTCGCGACGCTGCAGGCGACCATCAACGAGATCAACGCCGACTCGAAGAAGGTCAAGGGCCTCGTCGAGATCTTCGGCCGCGAGACCCCGGTCGAGCTCAGCTTCGACCAGATCCAGAAGAACTAGCGGCCCAGGCCACCGGCGCTTTCTGGAACCAGCACTTCCGAGCAGGTCAGAGAGGCTCTCGCAGCCCCTCTGACCTGCTCGGTTTTTAGCCGCACAGCTATACCCGTTATCGTTGTGCGGTATGCCTCCATCCGGTTGATCGGATGCAGGCGGTTCACTCTCACTAGGACCCGGAGAGAGCAATGCCTCCCAAGAAGAAGAAGGTCACGGGGCTTATCAAGCTCCAGATCAACGCCGGTGCGGCGAACCCGGCCCCGCCGGTCGGCCCCGCGCTCGGCCAGCACGGCGTCAACATCATGGAGTTCTGCAAGGCCTACAACGCCGCGACCGAGTCGCAGCGTGGCTGGGTGATCCCGGTGGAGATCACGGTCTACGAAGACCGCTCCTTCACCTTCATCACCAAGACTCCGCCGGCCGCGAAGATGATCCTCAAGGCCGCTGGTGTCGAGAAGGGCTCCGGCGAGCCGCACAAGACCAAGGTCGCCAAGATCACCGAGGCCCAGGTCCGCGAGATCGCCACGACGAAGCTCGCCGACCTGAACGCCAACGACCTGGACGCCGCGTCGAAGATCATCGCCGGCACCGCCCGTTCCATGGGCATCACGGTCGAGGGCTGATCTCAGCTCACCCCCGTTTGACCTCCAGTGGTAGGGCCAAGCGCTGGCCCGCACCACGACTCCATGCCTGCCACGCGGCGACAGCCGCATGGCGCTACTCCACACAGGAGCTGAAGTGAAGCGCAGCAAGACTCTCCGCGCTGCGGACGCCAAGATCGACGCGGACAAGCTGTACGCGCCGCTCGAGGCGGTCCGTCTCGCCAAGGAGACCTCCACGACCAAGTTCGACGGCACCGTCGAGGTCGCCTTCCGCCTGGGTGTCGACCCGCGCAAGGCCGACCAGATGGTCCGTGGCACCGTGAACCTCCCGCACGGCACCGGTAAGACCGCCCGGGTCCTGGTCTTCGCGACCGGCGACCGTGCCGAGGCCGCGCTTGCCGCGGGCGCCGACATCGTCGGCTCCGACGAGCTCATCGACGAGGTTTCGAAGGGCCGTCTGGACTTCGACGCCGTCGTCGCCACCCCGGACCTCATGGGCAAGGTCGGCCGCCTCGGCCGCGTGCTCGGTCCCCGTGGCCTGATGCCGAACCCGAAGACCGGCACGGTCACCCCCGACGTCGCCAAGGCGGTCGAGGAGATCAAGGGCGGCAAGATCGAGTTCCGCGTCGACAAGCACTCGAACCTGCACTTCATCATCGGCAAGGTGTCCTTCGACGACACCAAGCTGGTGGAGAACTACGGTGCGGCTCTGGAGGAGATCCTCCGTCTGAAGCCGTCCGCCGCCAAGGGCCGGTACATCAAGAAGGCCACCATCACCACCACGATGGGCCCCGGTATCACCCTGGACCAGAACCGCACCCGCAACCTCCTCGTCGAGGAGGACCCGGCCGCCGTCTGATCCCTCGGATCACCGGCAGTCGCGGGTTCGCGTACGGAGACGTACGCCGCGTACTGAGACCGGCCCCCGCACCTCGTCAGAGGTGCGGGGGCCGGTTTTTTTCTGTGTGTGCTGTCAGTGCGCTGAGTTACGGTTGTGAAAGATTTCGTCGGTTTTGATCAAGGGTGGGGACAAGATGAGCAGGTCCGTCAAGCGCGCCGGAATCTCCCTGGCGGCGGTCGCGGTGCTGGTGGCGGGAGCCGCCGCGTGCCAGAGCGGGGACTCCAAGAAGGCCGCGGACGCGCCGAAGAAGGCGGCCGGACAGTCGAGCGCCGGCGACGCGCGCATGGCGCTCCAGGCGGCGTACAAGAAGACGTCGGCGGCCAAGTCGGCGAAGGTCACCATGAAGATGTCGATGCCGTCCGCCGCCGGCGCAGGCGCCGGTGACATGGAGATGACGGGCGTCCAGTCGTGGAACCCGGCGGCGATGGACATCACCACGAGCGCGGCGGCCCTCAAGGGCAAGCCGGGCGCGCCGGACAAGTTCCGTACGGTCATGGTGAACAACGTCATGTACATGGACCTGGGTGCCGAGGCGGCCCAGAGGCACGACGGCAAGCGCTGGATGAAGATGGACCTCGGCGCGCTCGCCAAGGACGCCGGCGGCGACGCGATGGCCCAGCAGCTCACGGGCGGCGCGCAGAACCAGGACCCGGCCCAGCAGCTCGCCCTCCTGACGGACTCGCCGAACGTGAAGCACCTCGGCAGCGAGCAGGTCGACGGCGCCCCCGCGGAGCACTACAAGGGCACCCTGACGCTGGAGGAGATGGTCGCCGGCAACCAGAGTCTGGACGGCCTGTCCGCGCAGGAGCGCCAGAAGTTCATCGACGGCATGAAGACGTCCGGGATCAAGGGCTACGACACCGAGCTCTGGATCAACAAGGCCGGGTACCCGGTGCAGATGAACGTCGGCATCGACACCCCGCAGGGCAAGATCTCGATGAGCGCGCACTACTCGGACTACGGCACCAAGAACACGGTCCAGGCGCCGCCCGCGGGGGAGACGTACGACTTCGCCGAGATGATGAAGGGCCTGGACAAGGGCGACGCAGCCTGAGCCCGCCGGATCTGTCGCGGGGTCCGTATGGGCGGATTTGCTTGACACGGACCCCGTAACGTACGCTCTCCCAGAAGCCAAAGACCGCTGGTCGTTGCCGTGCCTTCATTCGAAGGGGCGGTGGCCGAAGGATCCGCTCAATGCGGACGACCCGCGCAGGTGACCGTGGAAAGTTCCCGGATGTTCCTCTTCTGAGTGCAGCTGGTTGAGCTACGCCCCGTGCGCCTGCGCCGGGGCGTTTCGTATTGTTCAGCCCCTTCTGAGCGGTCCTCATCACCCGGAAGGAGGCCGACGCACTATGCCGACGCCCAACAAGGCTGCCGACGTAGCCGAGCTTGAGGACAAGTTCCGCAGCTCGAACGCCGTCGTGCTGACCGAGTACCGGGGTCTCACCGTGGCGCAGCTCAAGACGCTGCGTCGTTCGCTCGGTGAGAACGCCCAGTACGCCGTGGTGAAGAACACGCTGACCAAGATTGCGGCCAACAACGCCGGGATCACCTCGCTCGACGACCAGTTCACCGGTCCGACGGGCGCTGCCTTCATCACCGGTGACCCGGTGGAGTCGGCGAAGGGTCTTCGTGACTTCGCCAAGGAAAACCCGAACCTGATCATCAAGGGCGGTGTCCTTGATGGCAAGGCGCTGTCCGCCGATGAGATCAAGAAGCTTGCGGACCTCGAGTCCCGCGAGGTTCTGCTCAGCAAGCTGGCCGGCGCGTTCAAGGGCAAGCAGTCCCAGACTGCCTCGCTCCTCCAGGCGCTGCCGTCGAAGTTCGTCCGCACCGCGGAAGCGCTTCGCGTCAAGCTCGCCGAGCAGGGCGGTGCCGAGTAATTCGGCTCGCGCATTGATCGCGGCCCACTAGGGACGCGGTCGCAGCGGGCCGAACGTACGCCCGCCTACATGTACATCCGGCACCTGCCGAATTAGTGGAAGGATCGCCCATCATGGCGAAGCTCAGCCAGGAAGACCTGCTCGCTCAGTTCGAGGAGATGACCCTCATCGAGCTCTCCGAGTTCGTGAAGGCCTTCGAGGAGAAGTTCGACGTCACCGCCGCCGCGGCCGTCGCCGCCGTTGCCCCGGGTGCCCCGGGTGCCGCCGCTGAGGCCGTCGAGGAGCAGGACGAGTTCGACGTCATCCTCGAGGGTGCTGGCGACAAGAAGATCCAGGTCATCAAGGTCGTGCGCGAGCTGACCTCCCTGGGTCTGAAGGAGGCCAAGGACCTCGTCGACGGCACCCCGAAGCCGGTCCTCGAGAAGGTCGCCAAGGAGGCCGCGGAGAAGGCTGCCGAGTCCCTCAAGGCCGCCGGCGCCTCCGTCACGGTCAAGTAACACCTCGCGGGTCTTCGCTGACCCGCACCCGTCTCGCAGGCGCGCCAGCGCGCCGCTGGACACCGCCAAGGGCGATCACCCATCCGGGTGGTCGCCCTTCGGCGTACCCGCGGCCCTGCCTTGCACGGGGCCTGTCTGGGAGTATGGTGATCTTCGCCGTCTGCTCGGCAGGGACGCAGGCGTACGCCCCGCACGGCTCCCGCGGCGATCTCCGGGGAGCGGAGGGGTCTTGACGAACCGCACGCAGCGCGCAATTCTCAGGACGCGTCGTCACAACGATCCGGATCCGAGGCATGGATCGACGGCGAAGAGGGCAGTACTAATCTGCGTCTGCGCGGCGCACGGCTGACCGAGGTACCGAGGTACTTGAGAAGAGCAATGCGGGTCTCGAAAAATCCGCCCTGGACATCAGTGTGCCGAGTGGCTACACTGTCCCTTTGCGCTGCCTGTTAGCTGTCCCCTGCCCGTCACCAGGGGCATGCCCTCGCTTGAGCACCTCGGATTGAACCGCCCTGAACTGGCCTTTCCGGCCGAATCAGAAACGTCTCTCTCTGTGCCCACGTGGGACCGGTACGCGCGTAGTGAGTCCGAGCCCTCGGAAGGACCCCCTCTTGGCCGCCTCGCGCAACGCCTCGACCGCCAATACGAACAACGGCGCCAGCACCGCCCCGCTGCGCATCTCCTTTGCAAAGATCAAGGAGCCCCTCGAGGTTCCGAACCTTCTTGCGCTGCAGACCGAGAGCTTTGACTGGCTGCTCGGCAATGCCGCTTGGAAGTCTCGGGTCGAGGCCGCTCTCGAGAGTGGACAGGACGTCCCCACCAAGTCCGGTCTGGAGGAGATCTTCGAAGAGATCTCTCCGATCGAGGACTTCTCCGGGTCGATGTCGCTGACCTTCCGCGACCACCGCTTCGAGCCGCCGAAGAACTCGATCGACGAGTGCAAGGAGCGCGACTTCACGTTCGCGGCCCCGCTCTTCGTCACCGCCGAGTTCACCAACAACGAGACCGGCGAGATCAAGTCCCAGACGGTCTTCATGGGCGACTTCCCGCTCATGACCAACAAGGGCACCTTCGTCATCAACGGCACCGAGCGTGTCGTCGTGTCGCAGCTGGTCCGCTCGCCGGGTGTCTACTTCGACTCCAACATCGACAAGACGTCCGACAAGGACATCTTCACGGCCAAGATCATCCCGTCCCGGGGTGCCTGGCTCGAGATGGAGATCGACAAGCGCGACATGGTCGGTGTCCGCATCGACCGCAAGCGCAAGCAGTCCGTCACCGTTCTCCTGAAGGCTCTCGGTTGGACCACCGAGCAGATCCTGGAGGAGTTCGGCGAGTACGAGTCCATGCGCGCCACCCTGGAGAAGGACCACACCCAGGGCCAGGACGACGCGCTTCTCGACATCTACCGCAAGCTGCGCCCGGGCGAGCCGCCGACGCGCGAGGCCGCTCAGACGCTGCTCGAGAACCTCTACTTCAACCCGAAGCGCTACGACCTCGCGAAGGTCGGCCGCTACAAGGTGAACAAGAAGCTCGGCGCGGACGAGCCGCTGGACGCCGGCGTGCTCACCACCGACGACGTCATCGCGACCATCAAGTACCTGGTCAAGCTGCACGCCGGTGAGACCGAGACGGTCGGCGAGTCGGGCCGGAACATCGTCGTCGAGACCGACGACATCGACCACTTCGGCAACCGTCGTCTGCGCAACGTCGGCGAGCTCATCCAGAACCAGGTCCGTACGGGTCTGGCTCGTATGGAGCGCGTCGTGCGTGAGCGCATGACGACCCAGGACGTCGAGGCGATCACGCCGCAGACCCTGATCAACATCCGGCCGGTCGTCGCCTCCATCAAGGAGTTCTTCGGCACCAGCCAGCTGTCGCAGTTCATGGACCAGAACAACCCGCTGTCGGGTCTCACCCACAAGCGCCGTCTGTCGGCGCTCGGCCCGGGTGGTCTCTCGCGTGAGCGGGCCGGCTTCGAGGTCCGTGACGTGCACCCGTCTCACTACGGCCGCATGTGCCCGATTGAGACCCCGGAAGGCCCGAACATCGGTCTGATCGGTTCGCTCGCCTCGTACGGCCGCGTCAACGCGTTCGGCTTCATCGAGACGCCGTACCGCAAGGTCGTCGACGGCCAGGTCACCGACGAGGTCGACTACGTCACCGCCGACGAGGAGGACCGCTTCGTCATCGCGCAGGCCAACGCCGCGCTCAGCGACGAGATGCGGTTCACCGAGCCGCGCGTCCTGGTCCGCCGCCGTGGCGGCGAGGTCGACTACGTGCCCGGCACCGAGGTCGACTACATGGACGTCTCGCCGCGCCAGATGGTGTCGGTCGCGACCGCCATGATCCCGTTCCTCGAGCACGACGACGCCAACCGTGCCCTCATGGGCGCGAACATGATGCGTCAGGCCGTGCCGCTGATCACGTCCGAGGCGCCGCTCGTCGGCACCGGCATGGAGTACCGCTGCGCGGTCGACGCCGGTGACGTCATCAAGGCGGAGAAGGCGGGTGTCGTCCAGGAGGTCTCCGCGGACTACATCACCGTCGCCAACGACGACGGCACGTACACCACGTACCGGATCGCCAAGTTCTCCCGCTCCAACCAGGGCACCTCGGTCAACCAGAAGGTTGTCGTGGACGAGGGCGCCCGCGTGATCGAGGGCCAGGTCCTGGCCGACGGTCCCGCCACCCAGCAGGGTGAGATGGCGCTCGGCAAGAACCTGCTCGTGGCGTTCATGCCGTGGGAGGGTCACAACTACGAGGACGCGATCATCCTGTCGCAGCGCCTCGTGCAGGACGACGTCCTCTCCTCGATCCACATCGAGGAGCACGAGGTCGACGCCCGTGACACCAAGCTCGGCCCGGAGGAGATCACCCGGGACATCCCGAACGTCTCCGAGGAGGTCCTCGCCGACCTCGACGAGCGCGGCATCATCCGTATCGGTGCCGAGGTCGTCGCCGGCGACATCCTCGTCGGCAAGGTCACGCCCAAGGGTGAGACCGAGCTGACGCCGGAGGAGCGCCTGCTGCGCGCGATCTTCGGTGAGAAGGCCCGCGAGGTGCGTGACACCTCGCTGAAGGTGCCGCACGGCGAGACCGGCAAGGTCATCGGCGTCCGCGTCTTCGACCGTGAAGAGGGCGACGAGCTGCCGCCGGGCGTGAACCAGCTGGTTCGTGTCTACGTGGCGCAGAAGCGCAAGATCACGGACGGTGACAAGCTCGCCGGCCGTCACGGCAACAAGGGTGTCATCTCGAAGATCCTTCCGATCGAGGACATGCCGTTCCTCGAGGACGGAACTCCGGTCGACATCATCCTCAACCCGCTCGGTGTCCCGTCCCGAATGAACCCGGGACAGGTCCTGGAGATCCACCTCGGCTGGCTCGCCAGCCGCGGCTGGGACGTCTCCGGTCTGGCCGACGACTGGGCCCAGCGTCTGCAGGCCATCGGCGCCGACCAGGTCGCCGCCGGTACCAACGTCGCGACCCCGGTCTTCGACGGTGCCCGCGAGGACGAGATCTCCGGTCTCTTCGAGGCCACGATCCCCAACCGCGACGGTGACCGCCTGGTCCAGCCGTCCGGCAAGGCGCAGCTCTTCGACGGCCGCTCCGGCGAGCCGTTCCCGGACCCGATCTCGGTCGGGTACATGTACATCCTGAAGCTGCACCACCTGGTCGACGACAAGCTGCACGCCCGCTCGACCGGTCCGTACTCGATGATCACCCAGCAGCCGCTGGGTGGTAAGGCCCAGTTCGGTGGCCAGCGCTTCGGTGAGATGGAGGTGTGGGCGCTGGAGGCATACGG
Organism: Streptomyces mauvecolor; assembly: GCF_039532965.1. Classification (NCBI taxonomy): domain Bacteria; kingdom Bacillati; phylum Actinomycetota; class Actinomycetes; order Kitasatosporales; family Streptomycetaceae; genus Streptomyces; species Streptomyces mauvecolor. Next base: position 52,300 of record NZ_BAAASQ010000010.1, read on the forward strand.
CGCCGCGTACGCCCTCCAGGAGCTGCTGACCATCAAGTCCGACGACGTGACCGGCCGTGTGAAGGTCTACGAGGCCATCGTCAAGGGCGAGAACATTCCCGAGCCCGGCATTCCCGAGTCCTTCAAGGTGCTCATCAAGGAAATGCAGTCGCTCTGCCTCAACGTGGAGGTGCTGTCCTCGGACGGCATGTCCATCGAGATGCGCGACACGGACGAGGACGTCTTCCGCGCTGCGGAGGAGCTCGGTATCGACCTGTCCCGGCGCGAGCCGAGCAGCGTCGAAGAGGTCTGACGGGTCTGGTGGGGGGCTCTCCCTGAGAGCCCCCCACCGTCCCCGGACCCCCCTCAGACCATCTTGAAGAATCGACCCCGAAAGAGGGATTGACGACAAGTGCTCGACGTCAACTTCTTCGACGAGCTGCGGATCGGCCTCGCCACCGCTGACGACATTCGTCAGTGGTCCCACGGTGAGGTCAAGAAGCCGGAGACCATCAACTACCGCACCCTCAAGCCCGAAAAGGACGGACTCTTCTGCGAGAAGATCTTCGGTCCGACCCGGGACTGGGAGTGCTACTGCGGCAAGTACAAGCGCGTCCGCTTCAAGGGCATCATCTGTGAGCGCTGTGGCGTAGAGGTCACGCGTGCCAAGGTGCGCCGCGAGCGGATGGGCCACATCGAGCTTGCCGCTCCCGTGACCCACATCTGGTACTTCAAGGGCGTTCCGTCGCGTCTTGGCTACCTGCTCGACCTCGCGCCGAAGGACCTCGAAAAGGTCATCTACTTCGCCGCGTACATGATCACGTTCGTGGACGAGGAGCGCCGTACGCGCGACCTGCCGTCGCTGGAGGCGCACGTCTCCGTCGAGCGTCAGCAGATCGAGAACCGTCGCGACTCGGACCTCGAAGCCCGCGCCAAGAAGCTCGAGACGGACCTCGCCGAGCTGGAGGCCGAGGGCGCCAAGGCCGACGTGCGCCGCAAGGTGCGCGAGGGTGCCGAGCGCGAGATGAAGCAGCTGCGCGACCGTTCGCAGCGCGAGATCGACCGCCTCGACGAGGTGTGGAGCCGCTTCAAGAACCTCAAGGTCCAGGACCTCGAGGGCGACGAGCTGCTCTACCGCGAGCTGCGTGACCGCTTCGGCACGTACTTCGACGGCTCGATGGGTGCCGCTGCTCTGCAGAAGCGCCTGGAGACCTTCGACCTCGACGAGGAGGCCGAGCGCCTCCGCGAGATCATCCGCACCGGCAAGGGCCAGAAGAAGACCCGTGCGCTGAAGCGGCTGAAGGTTGTGTCCGCGTTCCTGCAGACCTCCAACAGCCCCAAGGGCATGGTCCTCGACTGCGTCCCGGTCATCCCGCCGGACCTGCGTCCGATGGTGCAGCTGGACGGTGGCCGCTTCGCGACCTCCGACCTGAACGACCTGTACCGCCGCGTGATCAACCGCAACAACCGCCTGAAGCGACTCCTCGACCTCGGTGCCCCCGAGATCATCGTGAACAACGAGAAGCGCATGCTTCAGGAGGCCGTCGACGCGCTCTTCGACAACGGCCGTCGTGGTCGCCCGGTCACGGGCCCCGGCAACCGTCCGCTGAAGTCGCTGTCCGACATGCTCAAGGGCAAGCAGGGTCGATTCCGTCAGAACCTGCTCGGCAAGCGTGTGGACTACTCCGCGCGTTCCGTCATCGTCGTCGGTCCGCAGCTGAAGCTGCACCAGTGCGGTCTGCCGAAGGCCATGGCGCTGGAGCTCTTCAAGCCGTTCGTGATGAAGCGCCTGGTCGACCTGAACCACGCGCAGAACATCAAGAGCGCCAAGCGGATGGTCGAGCGCGGCCGCACGGTCGTGTACGACGTCCTCGAAGAGGTCATCGCCGAGCACCCGGTTCTGCTGAACCGTGCGCCCACGCTGCACCGCCTCGGCATCCAGGCCTTCGAGCCCCAGCTGGTCGAGGGCAAGGCCATCCAGATCCACCCGCTCGTCTGCACCGCGTTCAACGCGGACTTCGACGGTGACCAGATGGCCGTCCACCTGCCGCTCTCCGCGGAGGCGCAGGCCGAGGCCCGCATCCTGATGCTGTCCTCGAACAACATCCTGAAGCCGGCCGACGGCCGTCCCGTCACCATGCCGACCCAGGACATGGTGCTCGGCCTCTTCTTCCTCACCACGGACGAAGAGGAGCGCGAGGTGAAGGGCGCGGGCCGTTCCTTCAACTCGACCGCCGAGGCGATCATGGCGTTCGACGCCCGGGAGCTCTCGCTCCAGGCGAAGGTCGACATCCGCTTCCCGATCGGCACCGTCCCGCCGCGTGGCTGGACCCCGCCGCTCGACGAGGACGGCGAGACGACCTGGCAGCAGGGCGACTCGTTCCGTCTGCGTACGTCCCTGGGCCGCGCGCTCTTCAACGAGCTGCTGCCCGAGGACTACCCGTTCGTCGACTACTCGGTGGGCAAGAAGCAGCTCTCCGAGATCGTCAACGACCTCGCCGAGCGCTACCCCAAGGTCATCGTGGCGGCGACGCTCGACAACCTGAAGGCGGCCGGCTTCTACTGGGCGACCCGTTCCGGTGTCACCGTGGCCATCTCCGACGTCGTGGTCCCCGAGGCCAAGAAGGCGATCGTCGCGGGCTACGAGGCGCAGGACGAGAAGGTCCAGAAGCAGTACGAGCGCGGTCTGATCACCAAGGACGAGCGCACGCAGGAGCTCATCGCGATCTGGACCAAGGCGACCAACGAGGTTGCCGAGGCGATGAACGCGAACTTCCCCAAGACGAACCCCATCTTCATGATGGTTGACTCGGGTGCCCGAGGAAACATGATGCAGATGCGTCAGATCGCCGGTATGCGTGGTCTGGTGTCGAACGCGAAGAACGAGACCATCCCGCGTCCCATTAAGGCGTCCTTCCGTGAGGGCCTCACCGTTCTGGAGTACTTCATCTCCACGCACGGTGCCCGTAAGGGTCTGGCGGACACCGCGCTTCGTACCGCCGACTCGGGTTACCTGACCCGTCGTCTGGTGGACGTCTCGCAGGACGTCATCATCCGCGAGGAGGACTGCGGCACCGACCGCGGCCTCAAGCTCAAGATCGCGGAGCGGGGCGCCGACGGCGTGCTGCGCAAGACCGAGGACGTCGAGACCTCCGTCTACGCCCGCATGCTCGCCGAGGACGTCGTCGTCGACGGCAAGGTCATCGCGCCGGCCAACGTGGACCTCGGTGACGTGCTCATCGACGCCCTCGTGGGTGCGGGTGTCGAGGAGGTCAAGACCCGCTCGGTCCTGACCTGTGAGTCCGCGGTCGGCACCTGTGCCTTCTGCTACGGACGCTCGCTCGCCACCGGCAAGCTGGTCGACATCGGTGAGGCGGTCGGCATCATCGCCGCCCAGTCCATCGGTGAGCCCGGTACCCAGCTGACGATGCGTACCTTCCACACCGGTGGTGTGGCCGGTGACGACATCACGCAGGGTCTGCCGCGTGTCGTCGAGCTCTTCGAGGCCCGTACGCCCAAGGGTGTCGCGCCGATCTCGGAGGCCAAGGGCCGCGTCCGGATCGAGGAGACCGAGAAGACCAAGAAGATCGTCGTCACCCCGGACGACGGCAGCGAGGAGACGGCGTTCCCGATCTCCAAGCGTGCCCGTCTGCTGGTCGGCGAGGGCGACGCGGTCGAGGTGGGCCAGAAGCTCACCGTCGGTGCCACCAACCCGCACGACGTGCTGCGGATCCTCGGTCAGCGTGCGGTCCAGGTCCACCTGGTCGGCGAAGTCCAGAAGGTCTACAACAGCCAGGGCGTGTCGATCCACGACAAGCACATCGAGATCATCATCCGGCAGATGCTGCGCCGCGTGACGATCATCGAGTCCGGCGACGCGGAGCTGCTGCCGGGCGAGCTCGTCGAGCGCTCGAAGTTCGAGACCGAGAACCGTCGTGTGGTCACCGAGGGCGGTCACCCCGCCTCCGGCCGTCCGCAGCTGATGGGTATCACCAAGGCCTCGCTGGCGACGGAATCCTGGCTGTCGGCCGCCTCCTTCCAGGAGACGACCCGAGTCCTGACGGATGCGGCGATCAACGCCAAGTCCGACAGCCTCATCGGCCTCAAGGAGAACGTCATCATCGGTAAGCTCATCCCGGCCGGTACGGGTCTGTCCCGCTACCGCAACATCCGGGTCGAGCCCACCGAAGAGGCCAAGGCCGCGATGTACTCGGCCGTCGGCTACGACGACATCGACTACTCGCCGTTCGGCACGGGCTCCGGCCAGGCCGTTCCGCTGGAGGACTACGACTACGGTCCGTACAACCAGTAAGGCGTACGTCTGCCGAAGGGCGCCCACTCCGCTTGCGCGGGGTGGGCGCCCTTCGGGGTTTTCAGCGGGCGGCGATCTGCCACAGGCCGAGCGCCGTGCCGGTCACCGCGGTGAGCGCGGCGATGCTGGTGACCGGCCAGCGGGCCCGCTCCAGTGCGTCGAGGCGGCTTTCGTGGTCGGCCAGCTGGCGGTCGGTCTGGTCGCTGCGCTGCACCAGGAGGGCCAGCGCCCCGTCGACCCGGGCGAACCCGGCCTCCAGGGTGCCGCGAAGGCGCTCCAGCTCCAGGGCGACCGCCACCGGGTCACCCGGGTCAGGCTCGGTCATCGGCGGCACCCGTGGGCTGGGACTGGGTGCGCAGCCAGCCGGGCAGCAGGGCCTGCACGGCGGGCAGGGCCATGACCCGGGCGAGCCCGCCGGCCACGGCGAGTACCCCGGCGACCCAGGGGAGGCTGGCGGAGACGCCGGAGGCGTCCACGATGGCGGGTAGCGCGAGGGCGAGGCCGACGGCCGTCTGCAGGACGGTGCGCAGGGCGTGCTTGGCGGCTTCGGACATGGGGGTTCTCATTTCTGGGGGCCGGGCGACGGGGAAGGGGATCAGGCGGTGTACGGGACCTTCAGGGCGTCCCAGGAGCTGCGGCCGGGCACGCCGTCGGCGTCCGCGCCGTCGAAGCCGAGCTTCTGCTGCCACAGGGCGTACGAGGCGCGGTCGGCGGAGCTCCAGCGCGGGCCCGGGCCCTCCGCGTACGCCGAGCAGCCCTCGGCGACCAGGCGGCGGCCCATCGCGGTGATCACCGGCGAGTTCCGGCCCTCGGTGAAGAACTCGGCGCCGGGGAAGGGCTGGTGGCGCCGCGGGCCCTCGGCGCGGGCCGCCGCGGCGAGGGCGGCGGCGCTCTCGGAGGTGTCGTCCGGCTTCCCGGACAGGCGGGCGGCGATGCGCGAGCGCATGTCGGGCATGCCGAAGCCGCGCGGGTCGCTCTTCCAGTCCGACCACTCCAGGTGGCCGATCACGCTCTTCGCGGACCAGCCGTGGGCCCGGCAGAGTGCCGCCGAGACCCGCTCGATCGCGTCGAGCTGGGCGGCCGGCCAGGGGTCGGAGCCGTCGCCGAGGTTGACGCACTCGAAGCCGTAGAAGCGGGCGTTGCCGTCGACCGCGCCGGAGCTGCCCTCGTGCTGGTGGGTGGCCGGGGGCCGGGTGTCGTAGTTCTCGCCGATCACGGCGTTCAGGACGGCCGGGTCGCCGCCGCCCGCGTGGTTGGCGCGGCCGTTGCCGACCAGGTGGACGGTGCCGTCCTTGGCGATGACGCCGTGGCACAGCGGGCCGGGCAGCTCGTCGTAGCCGTCGTAGCACAGGCGGACGGAGGAGTCGGTGCCGCTGCTCACGGTGTGGTGGACGATCACGCCGTTGACCGGACCCCAGGCGCCCTTGTGGTTGCGGTTGTGGTCGCGCCAGCCGTCGACCTCGACGACGGCGACGCCTTCGGCGCGCAGTGCTGACACAAATGCTTCTGCGGACAAGGGAGTTGACATGTGATTCCTCTCGGAGTGCCGGAGTGGGGACGGGCGAAAGCCCCCCGCGCCGCGGCGTCGGGGGGCTTTCGGGGTGGGGCGGGGCCGGTCAGGCGACGGCGGCCCACAGGGAGTTGGTGTCGGTGACGATGGACTTCGGGGCGAAGCCGGTCGGCAGCGCGGCCTGGCCCGTCGCGGGCAGCCGGCCGTAGCGGGCGAAGGCGTTCGGCATCCGGGCGGAGCCGGCCGGCCGGTCTCCCGCGCCCGCTCCCATCGCGAACGCGGGGCCCTTGCCCGGCTCGGAGGGACCGTTGATGAGCAGCGCCACCCAGTAGCTGCCGGCCGGGGCGTCGTACGCCTTGGTCAGCGGGCACACGGCGGTGGCGCCGTCCTTGATGACGTCCTTGAGGGAGCCGGTGATGCCGACCCGGGTGCCGTTCGCGTCGTACAGACCCGCGTACGTCGCCTCGCTGAGGGTGCCGCCGACGTAGCCGGTGCAGTAGAAGGCGACGCTGCTGAGGGTGGCGGGGGTGTTGAGGCGGATGCCCATCAGATAGACGGAGCCCGCGCCGCAGTACTGCGAGCGGTTGCCGGAGGTGGCCGCCGGGTCGAAGCCCCAGGCCTTGAATCCGAGGTCGCCGGGGGCCCAGCTGCCCGGCGTCGCGACGGCGTCGACGTAGTCCCTGCGCGCCAGATGGGCCGCGGCCGTGGGGGCGGCGGCCGAGGACGGTACGGACGTGAAGGTCTTGGCGCCGTCGATGCTCTGCGCGCCGGTCAGCAGGACCGCCGAGCCGAGCGGGGCGGCGCCGATGGAGGCCGCGTCCAGGACGACCTTGCCGGTGCGGTCGTTGACCGACTGGACGGGGATGCCCTCCGGGCGTACGTAGCGCAGATCGCCGGCCGCCTGGTCGAGCGCGTTGACGTCGGCCGCGCTCAGCACGACCGCGCCCTTCTTGCCGTTGACGGACGACACCGGGTCGACCGTGCCCGGCGGCAGCTGCGCGACCGGCACCCGCCCGGCCGCGTCCAGTGCGGCCACGCCGTTCGCGACACCGACGGAAGCCGCGGCCACCGCCTGGACGTCGGCGGGCGCGAGCACGATGTCCGCGGTGTTCCGGCCGTTGACCGACCGCACGACGCCGGGCGCGCCCGCCGGTCCCGCCGGGCCCTGCGCGCCGGCCGGTCCGGGCGGGCCGGGCACGGCGACGTACTCGGGCGCCTGCGGGTCGGCGGGGGCGAGGTCGGCCAGGTCGACGGTGGCCTGGGCGGCCGGGAGCACGATGTTGTACGTGCGGTTCGCGGGCAGGCCGGAGAGCTGCTCGGTCACCGTGTACTGCCACTTGACCGGGTTCATGCCCGGGGTGTCGGTGGCCGGAAGGACCGCCCTGATCCGGCCGTCCGCGTCCAGCGGGGCCACGATCGGGCCGCCCAGGATGACATCGCTCGCGGTGTGCGTGAGCAGGGTGGGGGCGCTGAAGGTGACCGTGCCGCTCAGGGCGAGGCCCGCCGGGGTGAGGTAGCGGGCGGTGACGGTCACCGTGGGAATGGTGGTGGGCAACACGGAGGGGCTCCTTGAACTGTCGGGCGGGGGTCAGGACTTGACGCCGTACAGCGCGCGCGGCGAACAGCGGACGGCGGCGCCGGGCGCGGTGGCCCTGGCCTGCACCAGGAAGGTCACCGGGCTGTCGTACGGGGCCCCGAGGGGCGCGGTGAACTCCAGCGTTCCCGCGGCGCTCGGCCCGACCTGGGCGCCGTTGACGAGCAGCCGGACCTCGCCGCCCTGCGTCGCCGCGATCAGGCAGTACAGATACGGGTGCTGGGCGATCGCGTTGCCGTTGTAGAGGGTGGTCCACTCGGTGGCCGAGGTGGCCTCCCAGTGGCCGGTGTCCTCCGGGGTGGGCAGCGGATACGGGATGTACGGGCGGGCCAGGCCCTCGCCGCCGGTGTCGTCGGCGAACAGCGCGTTGCCCTTGCGGTCGAATACCTTCACCGACTGGTTGGGCTGGAGGTCGGGGGCGTCCGCGTGCACGGTGAGGGCCTTGGAGCCGTCGTCGCGCCGCACGAAGAAGCCCTGCTGCTCCTCGCCGCCGGGCCGGGCCGGGGAGACCTGGCCGATGTAGAGGAGCTCGGCGCCCTTCTGCTCGTCGCGGTTGCGCACCGCGAGCTGCCCGCCGTCGCTGATGACGACGTTGCCGCCGCTGATCCGGTCCATCGCGGGCCGGGTGTTGGCGCTGCCCATCAGGGCGCGGACCTGGCGTTCCAGGGCACGGATGCGGTCCAGGAGATCCGTGGGGATCGCGGCCATCTAGGCGTCCTCCAGTTCCAGGTAGAGCTTCGCGGTCTCGCCGCGGCCGCGGCCGGGCGGCGTCACCGTCAGGCCGACGACCCGGTAGCGCGGGTCGGCGCCGTCCTGGTGCCAGCCGTCCCGGATGCGCAGCAGCACCGAGGCGCCGATGAGGGCGGGGGTGATGCGGCCGTCCACGCGGATGGTGATCTCGGGGATGACCTGCGGGCGCCGGGCGCGGGCCAGTTCGGCCCGGGCCAGGCTGTCCAGGACGGCCTTGTCGGAGATGCCGCTGTGGTCCGAGGAGCCTTCGAGGCGGGGCCAGCCCGCGTCGAGGTCGTCGGCGGCGACGGCCGGGTCGGACATCTGGGGCAGCGAGGCCGCGGCGTTGTTGTTGTTCGCGGTCTCGCCGCGGGCCAGCCACACATTGGCCTGCACGGTCGAGTCGGCGGGCAGGCTGTAGGTGAGCACCGGTCCGGGCCGGTCCAGGACGATCGGCACCGAGCCGGTACGGATCTTGGGGTGGCCCAGCTGGAGCTTCTTGACCCGGGCGCCCGTCTCGGAGTCGCGGTAGCACTGGATCCGCCACTCGAATCCGTACTGGAGGGCGGCGAGCGCGTCGATCAGCTCGCGGACCCGGGCGAGGTCGGTCCGGCTGTAGGCGTGGCTGCCGAGGACGCCCGACAGGTCCTCGTCGAGGGCGATGCCGATGTCACCGCCGGGCTGTTCCTGGACGTGCCGCAGGAGCGCGCGGACGATCTCGAACTGGTCCGTGCCGGGGGCCGGGAAGGCCAGGTCGCCCGAGAGGATGCGGTGGTCCAGGTAGGAGTCGAAGGTGCCCGCCTGGATCTGCACCTCCAGGCGGCCCCGCTCGTCGCCGGCCGGGGTGCAGGTCCACAGGATGCCGCCCCACCAGATGTCGGAGCCGCGCTCCAGCCAGACCGCGGTGCGGCCGGGCCGGAGCGCCCCGCGGGCCCGCTTCGCGAGCGCCGCGTCGGGCAGCGGCACGGTGGCGCGCAGCTGGCCGGGTTTGCCGATGAAGTCGTCGAACTCGACCTCGGTGAGCGGCAGCGCGTCGATGACCCGGTCGGTGCGCAGATCGCAGAACAGGGCGCGGTAGGTGACGTCGCCGGTGGGCGTCACGCGGTTCACGGGGCGACCTCGTAGGTGCCCCACACCTCGTACCAGCTGCCGGGCACCGGCGTCATCGGGTCGTCGGCGTCGACCCACACGCCGGTCGGCCTGCCGTTGGACTGGATGGTGGACCAGTTCCGGGCCACGCCGTTGGGGTGGTAGGCGGTGCTGGTCTCGGCGCCGCCGTAGAAGTAGCCGCCGGGGTCGCCGCCGGTGCGGGCGCGGAAGTTGACGGTCAGACCGCGCGGGCCCGCCGGGCGGACCGGCAGGGTCAGGTACCAGTTGCCGTTGCGGCCCGGGCCGCCCCAGTTGCTGGTGGAGCCGATGGTGAGCGCGGCCTGGAAGTGCGCGATCGGGCCGTCCTTGATGTACCGGCCCCACAGCGTGCCGTTGCCGATCTTCGGGACCGGCGCGCCCGCGGTGGCCTGGCCCCAGGCGGGCGTGTAGTCCTGCCAGCCCGGGCGCGGCTCGGGGTAGGGCCGCCACTCCGTACCGTTCCAGCGCTCCAGGCTGCCGCCGTTGTCGCGGTACTGGCCGGGGTAGGAGCCGCGGTAGGCGGGTCCGCCCGCCGGGATGATGCCGCCGACCGACGCGGTGGGCCGGCGCAGGTCCTTCACGGCGGTGGTCCAGTCGATGCCGCCGTTGCCCGCGGAGGCCCCGGCCGGCACCCTGACCTCGGCGAGTGCGAGGGCCGCCTCCGGCACGCGGGGTGCGACGGGGGAGGCGGCGTAGTCGCCCTGGACGATTTCGAGGACGGCGGCCGTCTTGCCCGCGTCGTCGTACACCCGCAGCACGACGAGGTCGACGCGGGGCAGGCCCGGGTCGCCGTCGAGGAAGGTGAGGCTCGTGTACTCGGAGATGTAGACGGGGTAGGCGCCGGAGCCCGCGCGGCCCTGGACGACGGCCCGGCCGGGAGCCACGAGGCCGCTCATGCCCGCCGTGTCGCCGAAGACGTACAGGCCGGACATGAGGAACTGGCCCTCGGGGGAGCCGGGGATCACGCCGCTCCGGGTGGCGAGCGGGCCGTCGGGGGCCATGGTGCCGATCGGGGCGAGCCGGGTGTCGAGCCGGGACTGCCCGCCGTTGCCGTCGGTGCTGTTGAGCAGCCAGGCACTGCCGATGTTCATGCGAACTCCTAAGTGGTGTACGGAAGTTGAGGTGCGGTCGCGCTTTACCAGTGGGCGTTGCGCCAGGTGACCGTCGCCGACGGCTGGGGCCCGGCGGGGCCCGGGGCCGAGCCCGCCTCGCAGCGGAAGCCGAACGTGCTCTGGCCCGGCGCCAGCTGGAAGAGCTGCTCGGGCGTGGACCAGGCCGAGGCCGTGTGGATGCGCGAGGCGGTGTTGTTGAGCAGCACCGTGCCCGCGCCGGTGTCGACGGTCAGCACGTCGGACGCCGCCAGCGCGATGTCGTACTCCAGGCGCAGCCCGTCGCCGAGCCGGGTCAGCGACGGCTTGCGGACCGGGCCGCGGAACTCGATCACCGGGTTGGCGGGCGCGTCGCCGCTGTTGAACGCGGTGGCGAGCCCGGTGGACCTGGCCGTGCCCCACCCCAGCGGCCAGGCGAGGCCGGAGGCCGGAACGGGGGCCGGCGGCGCCTCGGTGGGGGCGACGAGCGCGGCCGGGGCGCCGGTCGGCCGGGTCTCCTCGTCGGGCTTGGGCGGCGGCTGGTTCGGGTCGACGGTCTGGGCGGGCGGCCGTTCCCAGGTCAGGCCCGTCTCGGGCAGCGGAAGCCCGGTGCGTACGGACTGCACGTCGAGCGAGAAGCGGCGCGGATCGGCGCAGACCCACTGCACGGTCGCCTTGGCGGCGCCCTGCGTGACGTACATCCGGTCGTGCGGAATCGAGCGCTGGCTGACCCGGGCCCGCACGGCCAGCGTCTCGCCGTGCAGCCGTACGGCCAGCCACTGCTCGCCCGCGTGCACGGAGGTCGCGGCGCGGAACCGCTGAGCCACGGCGGCCGCCTGCTCGCGCTGGTCGGGCAGCAGCCAGACGGACGCGGTGACGGTACGGGCCTGCGACCACTGGGCGCCGGGCCAGGCACCGTGCTGGTCGGGGCGCAGCACGTCGCCGCTGTCGAGGCCGGGGAGGTCGGCCCAGCCGGTGAGACCGCTGTCGGAGATCTCGTAGTCCGTGCCGGGCCCGAAAAGAAGTCCGGCCCACTGGATCTGCCCGTCGCGGGTGATCAGTGAGCCGGGGGGTTCGGTCGTGGTGGTCAACTGTGCTGGGGGCATGGGTGGTTGGCCCTCACCTTCTGGGTTACGTCGTGTGCGCCAGGAAGAGCAGTTCCTCGGCGATGCCGTACGAGCCGCGGCCCTCGGGCTCGTGGTAGTGCTCGATACGGGGGGTGCGGTCGGCGGGCCGCGCGGTGCGGGCCGCCTCGGCGGTGCGGGCGAGCAGCGCGTCGAGCTTGGACAGCGGCAGGACGGCCTCGGCCTCGCCCGCCTCGGCGAGGATCACCGGGACGCCGCCGGTACGGGGGGAGACGACCCCGCCCTCGGCGAGCATCGGGATCTTGGCCAGGTCGACGCCGAAGTGCTTGCCGAGGAAGGTGAAGCTGAGGCTGTTGAGTCCGTCGATGACCCAGTTGGCGAAGGCGATGAGCCCGTTGATCGGGCCCTTGATGACGCCGACGGCCATCTGGAAGCCGCTCTCCAGGAAGCCGCCCATGCCGTGAAGTGCCTTCTCCATGGCGGAGTTGACGGTGCGGAAGGCGCCCGGCACGGACGTGGTGACCCACTTCAGGGCCGGCTTGATGACGTCCGCGAGGCCCTTCCAGAACCCGAGGACGACGGTCAGATAGCCGGTGACGACGGGAGCGATGTACGTCAGGGCGGTCTCGATGAGGCTGCCGACGGTGGAGAACACCGTCTCCATGAGCTGCTGTCCGAGCTCGGAGTTCAGCGCGAACTCGATGAGCTGCTCGGCGAACGGGGCGAGCAGGGTGGCGACCAGGACCCATGGGTTGGCCTTCATGACCAGGTTGACCGCGGTCATGACCGCACCGGCGATCTTCAGATTGCCGCCGAAGAGGGTGGCGACCTTGCCGAGCGCGCCGGAGCCCTTGCCTGCAAGACCGATGGACTTGGCGGCACCGTCGGAGCTCCGCTTCAGGTTCTTGAGCTCGCGGGTGCCGCGCTGGGCGCCGGACTTGACCTTCAGGATCCCGGAGCCGGCCCCGGCAGCCTGCCGCCCGAGCGCCCCCGCGGCCCGGCCGGCCGCGTCGGCGCCGGTCGCGAACTGCTTGATGCTCTTGCCGGCCTGGGCGGTGGATGCCTTGATCCGGTCGACGGCACGGGCGGCGCCGGTGATGCCGATCCGGGCGCTCCCGGCGGCCCGGGCGGCCTGGCCGACCGAGCCGCCGAAGTTACGGAACGCGCCGCTGGAGTTGGCGAGCGGATGGGCCGGGGCTGCGGCCATGGGTGTCCTCCCTCCGAGGGGTGTTCCGGGTGGTGTGGCTCATCCCCGGGCCTTGGCGAGGAAGAGGAGGGCGCGGGCGGTGTCCTGGGGGTCGGTGCTCTGGGTGGCGTAGTAGTTCTCGATGTGGAACCCGTCGCCGTACCCGCCCAGCCCGGCCGGGGCCGACGCGGCACGGGCCGCGGTACGGCTCAGCAGCCGGTCCAGCTTCGACAGCGGCATGACCGCCTCCGACTCACCCGCCTCGGCGACGATCGCGGGCACGCCGCCGCTGCGCGGGGCGACGATGCCGCCCTCCGCGAGCATCGGAATCCTCGGGATGCTGACGCCGAAGGTCTTCCCGCCGACCAGCGGGACCCAGCCGGGGATCGAGACGTGGATGCCGTTGAGCGCGCCGATGGCGGAGTTGATGAGCCCGATGACCATGTTGAGCGGGGACTTCACCGCCGACAGGATCCCGTCGAAGACCGACCCCGCGAAGCGGGAGAGCCCGCCCCAGGCGCCGGACAGGGCGTTCTTGACGGTGTCGAACGCGCCGGGGATGAAGCTGGCGATCCACAGGGCGATGGGCAGAATAGCCCCCTTGATCCCGTTCCAGACCGACGAAATGACCTTCCCGGTCGCCTTCATCAGCGGCCCGATCGCCTTCATCACGGTGTCGACGACCTTGCCGATGACGTCGAAGGCGACCTTCATGATCTTCTGCATGGCCTTCGACTTGGTCGCCATGGCGACGACCTTCTCGATGAGCGGGGCGAAGAGTTCGAGCAGCATCCCGATGACGTTGCCCTTCATGGCCTTGTTGAGCCCCTTGAACCCCCCGTCGGCCTTCTTGAGCCCGCCCTGGAGCTTCCCCATGGAAACCCCACCGGTCCCGGCCTCCTTGCCGACCTTCCCCACCGACTTGGCGGCCTGGTCGGCGGCGGTCTTCATCCCCTTGAGCTCACGAGCGGACTGCTGAGCGGCCCCCTTGATCCGCCCGACGTTGGTATGGGCCGTCCCGGCCTGCTTACCGAGCGATCCGGCGGAGCGGCCGGCGCCGTCGATTCCTGTTTTGAATCCTTTTAGGGAGCCGGAGGCTCTGGTTAGGGATTGGACGAGGGACATGTGGCTTCCTCTCCTTGGTGGAACGACCCCGTCTCTTCGCTAGCCGATCGCAACGGTCAGCCTCTGTACGGCTTGCGCGGTCCTTGCTATGTCTCCGCTCTCGTCGTCGCGGAGTTTTCGGGTATTACCTTTCTTGGATTCATCTGCCGCATGGACTCGTTTCAGTTCTTGTTGTGCTTTTTCTATCTTGCTCTGCATCTTCTGCAGCTTGCCGAAATCTCGAGCGAACTTCTTCTGCAGATACTTGTCGTCGCGGTTGTTCGCGGCGGCCGTGCGAAGTCTGGAAACCTCCCGAATCCTTGCATCGATCTTGTCCATGCGTTTCGTCATGGCCTTTTCGGCGGACTCGCCCTTGGCCTTGTCGTCCCTGGCGTGCGGCCAAGTGACCTTCTGCTTGCCGAAGAGGACGATTCCCTTCTCGTCGATCTTGAGTGCTGTGAAGTCGATTTTCACGGCAGTCAAGCCTAGAGCTGTCACGCCCAGGCCGAGCTTTACGTAATCCAGGCCGACGCTCAGGCCATTCACCTTGGACTTGAGCAGATCCCCCTCTTCTTTCGAAAAGTAGTGCAATCTGCCGAGGTCGTTCAGCCATTCAGGAATGGGACCCTTGGCTGGCGAGGGATGGGCTTCCGTGGATTCTGACATTTCGTACCATTTCTCGCCAATCGGGGCGATCTTGTGGTGATTTCGGGTGTTAAGATGACCTTCTCTTTTGCTTCTCTTGAGGGGGGAATTACTGCTGTGGGTGTCATTATCGTGATCGGAATCGGACTGTTAGTTCCGCTTCCGTTCTTTTATGCCTTCGTCATGGTTCCGCGCTCCCGGGCGCGCATACTGAAGCAGCGCGGAGTTACCGTCACCGGGGAATGTGTGAGGATTTCGTGGGACGAGAACGCGTCAATATCGACCATCAAATATGTGACGAAGGACGGCAGAAGGTCTACGCACCGGACCCGCCCCAACTACTCGATGCCGATCGAGCCGGGTGACGAGGTCGAGGTCGTCTACGACCCGCTGCACTCCGACCGTGCGCAGCTGAAGGGCTGGCTGGACGGAGAACCTGGCCAGAAGTTCACAACTCGGGCCATGCTGATCCTGGAAGGATTTTTCCTCATACCCCAGCTGCTGTGGGTGTACGTAATCTTCTACAACATCTTCTGAGGCTTCCCCGCATGGCTACCGGCTCAGGAAAAGAAGCGCATCAGTTGATCGGCGCTGGGTTGTCCCGGCGCCGGGTGGTCTTCATCCTGCGCGGCATCGGCATCCGGCCTTTCGCCGTTCAGCTGCGGCCGCGGCACCCCCTCCGGATACTCCAGCGGGTCCGCGTCCTCGCCCGAATTGATCGTCGCCGTCATCCAGTTCGCCACCGCCAGGTGGTCCACCGTCGCGGCCAGCAGATGGGTGGACGCGTCCCACTCCACCGCCTCGCCGTGCAGGTCGCGGTTGACCGCGCTGTCGCGTGGCAGGTGCTTCACAAGGACCGCGAGGCGGCGGGACGACACCGCCCCGCGGTGCCAGTCCAGCAGGTCCACGCCGTAATGGCGCAGCAGGTCGGCTTCCAGAGCCTCGGCGTGTTCTTCGGCGAACGCGTCGAGGCTCAGTCTTCCCCCAGGCCGAGCCCGGTCTCCTTGCCGTACGCCTCCAGGATCGCGGCGATGTCCTGCATCGTCACGTCGTGGTCGAGGAACCGCTTGAACTGCGCCTCGCCGAGGAGCAGTCCGAGCAGCCCGTCGACGTCGCTGTCGTCGAGCTCGCGCAGCGCGCGGGCCGTGCGGTGGCCGATCTCGGTGGGGAGTTCGAAGGTGTCGCCGTCCAACTGGAAGGACCAGGCGGCCCCGTGGGCCTCCAGGCGCTGGGCGCGGGCCGCGTTGACATCGAATCCGGACATGGTGCTGCTCCTAAGTAATTGAGAAGAAGGGGGGAAGGAGAGGGGCGCCGCCCCGGCGACGGGGGCGTGGGGCGGCGCCCCATTCGGGTGGGGCGGGGCTTCAACCCCCGCCCCCGGCGCGCTACTTCGTAGCGAACGCCTTGTCCTTCATCAGCCACGTCGCCAGCGGCGCGTCCGGCTTCGTGGCCATGGCCGTGAAGGTGACGCCCAGCTTCACCGCGCCCTTGCGGTTGAGGTCGACGTCGTCGCTGACCGTCACCAGACCGCGCGGCACCACGAAGCGGTAGCGCACCTCGGCGCCGTCGGTGAACTCCACGCCGAGCGCGCGCTCGTCCTCGCCCTGGTCGCTGTGGATCTCGTACTTGTAGAGGCCCGAGTTCGGGGCGGTCTCGACGACCTCGCCGCCGCCGAAGAAGAACGGCAGGGTGTCCTCGTTGAGCTGGAGCATGCCGAACTTCAGGGTCAGTTCGCGCTCGGTGTAGATGGTGCGGGCCGGGGTCAGCGACTGCCAGGTGTCGATGTTGGCGGTCTTGCCCTTGCGGCCGAACTTCACGCCGTCGGTGCTGGTGTAACCCAGGTCGTGCCAGGCGGTGCCCCAGTCGGCGGTGGTGTCGGCGGGGGCGTCGGTGCCGACCTTGGCGAGGAAGATGCGGCCGGTGCCGGCCACGCGGATCTCGCTCGGGTTCATTCCGGACATGGTGGTTCTCCTGGTTCGTTCGGGATGTGCGAAGGGCCCCGCCGGAAGTCGGCGGGGCCCAGTGGTGGAAGGGGCGGGTTACGACGGGCGCAGGGACAGGCGCACCGTCGTCAGGTAGCGGTTGCCGGCCGGCCGGTTGTAGTCCGGCAGCCAGCGCACCGCCTCGGTCTCCACGACGTCGGTGACGACCGCGGTGCCGTACGAGGTGCCGCGGAGCTGGAGGAGCGCGGCGCGGACCGAGAGCGACACGGTGTGTGCCTCCGTCTTGGTCCTGCCGTACACCTCCAACTCGACGAGCGGCTGGTCGAGATGGAGGTCGTCGACCCAGGCGCCGCCGGTCCGCGAGACGAGCACTGCCTGCTGCGTACCGTCGAAGTTGGCGGGCGGGCGGTTGTCGACCGCCACCCCGGCCAGCTCCGGCCGGTACTTGAGGTGGTCGACGATCAGGCGCTCCACATCGGGGAACGCCAGCAGGGCCTCGTTCAACCGAGCCTCCTTTCCAAGGGGTTTCCAACGGAGCCGTCGTGCGTCGAGCGGCCGGTGGGCACGGCCGCGCGGGGCAGTGCGGAGGGCGGGAGAGCGGGCTGCCGTTCGGCCCGTACGCACCGGAGCGCTCAACGCGAAGCGGCGGACGCCGCGCCCCGGTTGGGGGCACAGCTCCGCCGCTGCACCTATTGTGAACGAGATCGTCCGGGCTCGCAACTTGGAGTTTCGAGTACGCAATTACGCCCTCCGGCCGGAACCCCCGTCCGCCGGGGGCTCCGGGGGTGCGGCCCTCGGGGAACCGTGGTGGCTCCGGGGTCCGGCCCTCAGGGAACACAGTGTCAGTTCCTCGGGTTAGGTTTGTGGTTGTCGCGCACTCTGGGGCATCTCGTGACAGATCCCCGGGAGTGGCACGGAAGGGCATATGGGCCGGCAAAGAGCACCTGGGGGTGGCATGAGCGAGCAGGTCGTGGGGTGCGGAGGAGTCACGCGGTGAGTGTGTACAGCGAGCGCGTCTCGGACGTCGTGACCGCCACTGTGGAGGTGGCCGCCGACTCCGCCGCCGCCGGGTCCTTCACTCCCGAGGTCGCCCGGGCGCTCTCCGCCGTCGTCGGCAAGGTGGCGGAGCGGGTCATCGGGGACGCGGAGCTCAACGGGTTCGTCACCGGGTGGCAGGAGGCCATGGCCACCCTCGGGGACGACACCCCGGCCGACGCGCAGGTCTACCAGGTGCCCGCGTGGGACGTGCGCGGCCCGGCCGGGCGCAGCGGTTCGCCGCGGCCCCGGGTGCGTTAGCGGTCCGCCGCGCACAGAGCACGCAGAAGTGCCCCGCAGTCATCCCGGCTGCGGGGCACTCGTATGTACGGAGATGAATTCAGGCGCGGAGCTCGTGGGGCCGGCGCGTGGCCCGCTCGGCGGCGAAGACGTCCGCCAGGTGGAAGAGATGGGAGCGGCCGCTGCGGCCCGCCGGTGCGATGTGCCCGAGCTGGACCCACTTGCGGATGGTGTCCGGGGCGACCGCGGCCTCCTCGGCCGCCATCGCCGTGGTGACGAGGGCCCCGGCCGGGGCGTAGGGGGGAGTCGTACGCGTGGCCGTGCGCGACGTATTCATCGGGCTCATCGGGAGACCCCCTCCGTGTCGCGCGCCACCGCCGGCCCCGCCGTCAGCCCCTCCATCGGTTCTTCCGCGTCCTGAGCCGCCGTCAGTTCCGCCGGGTCGATGTCGGTCGCTTCCGCGAGGCGCTGCCAGTCGGCCCGCGCCCAGGAGTGCCGGTGCGCGGCGTCCGTACGGCAGCCGCACTCCGCCTCGGCGCAGCGGCAGCCCGGGTTCACGCACAGGACGGTCTCGCGGTGCGGGAAGACGCGCAGGGACACGGAGTCGCAGTACGGGCAGCGGCCTCCGACGCGGACCGGGCTCTCCGCGTCGCCAAGGGCCAGCGAGCAGCGGCGGGCCATCCGGCGGGCCTCACCCCGTACGTGCTCGGCCAGGACCGGGCGCGCCGCGATCTCGTCGAGCAGACCGATCAGCCGGGCCAGGCGCTGCTCGACCGTGCCGCGCGGCGGGCGCGGCAGGCGCAGCTTCTCGGTGACCGCCTCCTCCAGCTCCACCACTCCGTCGGTGATGTCGCGGATGGTGTCGGAGATGAACAGGCGTATCGGCGCGGCCGGCGCGGTGGGCCGGCCCGAGCGCCCGGCGCCGAGCGGGCGGGCGCCCCGGCTGGGGGCGAGCTCCTGGTGCAGCTCGGGGAACTGCCGGAGCAGGATGCCCAGCCAGACGGCGGCGGGGTCGGGGCGGTGGCTCATGACTGCTGCTCCTGTGCTCGTGCTCATGACTGCGGCTCCGGACGGCGGTCCGGGCCGGAACCGGCGGAGGGCGCGCGAAGGCGGTCGGCCGTACGGGGGCGGTCGGCGGTGTGGGGACGGTCGGAACCGGCCGGGATCCTCACCGGTCGGCCGTTGCGCCACAGGCGCCCGCCGCTGACGCCGTCGAACCAGCTGTGGCGCGGCGCGACGGCCTCCAGGCAGGAACGGCGTACGGGGCAGATGTCGCAGGCGCGCAGGGCGGGCCGGGCCGCCTCGGGCTCGCGGGCGAAGACGGCATCGTCGGGCAGGCCGATGCAGGCGGCGTGTGTACGCCAGTCCTCGGAGCGCCGGGCGGCGGGGTGGGCGCCCCGGGGCAGGGGTGCGCGGACGGGCGCGGGTGCGGGCATGGGATGGAGTCCCTCTCGGGAAGCGGGAGGGGTTGCGGTCCCTCTTGTTGCGGTGGCGCAATCAACAGTACCGATATTGCGTGCGAGTGCGCAACAAATCTTGCTCTTGGTTGTGAGGGATCAACGTTCCGTGGCCTGTTTCCGGCCGGTTGGCCCTGCGTATACCGGGTTTTTGCCCGGTGGGGTGGCTAGTTGCGGACTCGCACTTCATGCTGGTCATTGCGCGCGCGAACGGACGGTAGGGTCGGCTTTGTTGCGGAGGGAGCGTGCTATGGGCGAGAAAAGCTCGGATATGGAGCGGTTTGCGGGCTGGGTCGAGGACCTGATGCGCGAGCGCGGATACGACATCGACAGCCCGCGGGGCGGCGGCAGGTCCCGGCTCGCGGAGGACGCGGGCGTCCACCGGGCCGCGGTGACCCGGCTGCTGCAGCGGCAGAGCCTGCCCGACCTGGAGACCATGCGCGCCCTCGCGCGGGTTCTGGGGGTGGGGCTGCGGGACATGCTGATCGAGTCGGGCCGGGTGACGGCCGAGGACCTGCCGCTGCCGGACGGCCCCCGCAAGGGCGGCGCGGACGGCGGGCGGGGCAGCGCCACCCCCGCGGAGGCGGCCGAACTCCTGGGCATCCCGGACAGCCACCGCCGGCAGTTCGTCGAGATGGCCGAGATGATCATCGCGGTGAGCGGTGCCCGCCCCCAGGGCGTACACCCCCGCCGCTCGGCGAGCAGCTGAGCGGCGCCCCTCGGCGCACCCGTGATCCGGGCGGGGCGACCGAGGGGCTGCTCACCGGCGTGTCGGGGTGGACGGCATTTGTTTTGACCCAAGTCGATGAGGTAGGTACGCTCAGACCTTGTGCCTGGGGTGTGCCTGGGCTCCGCTGTGTGCCTACGTCCGCAGCGCGAGCTTCTGGACCGGCCACCGCAATCTGCGCTTCTCCTGCCTTTGGGTGGGGGTCTGCAGTATTCGACACACCCGACCGCGTGGGTCGGAGACGTGTTCCAGGTTAGTTTTACTACGGCACACAGAAACCGGAGAAGTAGTGCCTACGATCCAGCAGCTGGTCCGGAAGGGCCGGCAGGACAAGGTCGAGAAGAACAAGACGCCCGCGCTCGAGGGTTCGCCCCAGCGTCGTGGCGTCTGCACGCGTGTGTTCACGACCACCCCGAAGAAGCCGAACTCGGCGCTCCGTAAGGTCGCGCGTGTGCGTCTGACCTCCGGCATCGAGGTCACGGCTTACATCCCGGGTGAGGGTCACAACCTGCAGGAGCACTCGATCGTGCTCGTGCGCGGTGGCCGTGTGAAGGACCTGCCGGGTGTTCGTTACAAGATCATCCGCGGTTCCCTCGACACGCAGGGCGTCAAGAACCGTAAGCAGGCTCGCAGCCGCTACGGCGCCAAGAAGGAGAAGTAAGAATGCCTCGTAAGGGCCCCGCCCCGAAGCGCCCGGTCATCATCGACCCGGTCTACAGCTCTCCTCTTGTCACCTCGCTGATCAACAAGATCCTGCTGGACGGCAAGCGCTCCACCGCCGAGCGCATCGTCTACGGCGCCATGGAAGGCCTCCGCGAGAAGACCGGCAACGACCCGGTCATCACGCTGAAGCGCGCGCTGGAGAACGTCAAGCCGTCCCTCGAGGTCAAGTCCCGCCGTGTCGGTGGCGCGACCTACCAGGTTCCGGTTGAGGTCAAGCCCGGCCGTCAGTCCACCCTCGCGCTGCGCTGGCTCGTGGGCTACTCCCGCGCCCGCCGTGAGAAGACCATGACCGAACGCCTCATGAACGAGCTGCTCGACGCCTCCAACGGCCTCGGCGCTGCGGTCAAGAAGCGTGAGGACACCCACAAGATGGCCGAGTCCAACAAGGCCTTCGCGCACTACCGCTGGTAGTCGCTACCCACATCGAGACCGAGAGAAGACTGAGCCGATATGGCTACCACTTCACTTGACCTGGCCAAGGTCCGCAACATCGGGATCATGGCCCACATCGACGCGGGCAAGACGACCACCACCGAGCGGATCCTGTTCTACACCGGTGTCTCGTACAAGATCGGTGAGGTCCACGACGGCGCTGCCACGATGGACTGGATGGAGCAGGAGCAGGAGCGCGGCATCACGATTACGTCCGCCGCGACGACCTGCCACTGGCCGCTCGAGGACGTCGACCACACCATCAACATCATCGACACCCCGGGCCACGTGGACTTCACGGTCGAGGTGGAGCGTTCGCTCCGCGTCCTCGACGGTGCGGTCACCGTGTTCGACGGTGTCGCCGGTGTGGAGCCGCAGTCCGAGACGGTCTGGCGTCAGGCCGACCGTTACGGCGTTCCGCGTATCTGCTTCGTCAACAAGCTCGACCGCACCGGCGCTGAGTTCCACCGCTGCGTGGACATGATCGTGGACCGCCTCGGCGCCACCCCGATCGTGATGCAGCTGCCGATCGGTTCCGAGGCCAACTTCGAGGGCGTTGTGGACCTGGTCCGCATGAAGGCCCTCGTGTGGTCCGCGGAAGCGACCAAGGGCGAGATGTACGACGTCGTCGACATCCCGGCCACGCACACCGAGGCCGCTGAAGAGTGGCGCGGCAAGCTGGTCGAGACCGTCGCGGAGAACGACGAAGAGATCATGGAGCTCTTCCTCGAGGGCGTCGAGCCCACCGAGGAGCAGCTGTACGCCGCGGTGCGTCGTATCACCATCGCGTCCGGCAAGGGCGGCGACACCACCGTCACCCCCGTGTTCTGCGGCACCGCGTTCAAGAACAAGGGCGTCCAGCCCCTGCTCGACGCCGTGGTCCGTTACCTGCCTTCCCCCCTGGACGTCGAGGCCATCGAGGGCCACGACGTCAAGGACCCGGAGGTCGTGGTCAAGCGCAAGCCGTCCGACGAGGAGCCCCTCTCGGCGCTGGCGTTCAAGATCGCGAGCGACCCGCACCTGGGCAAGCTCACCTTCATCCGGATCTACTCCGGTCGCCTGGAGGCCGGCACCTCGGTGCTGAACTCCGTCAAGGGCAAGAAGGAGCGCATCGGCAAGATCTACCGCATGCACGCGAACAAGCGTGAGGAGATCGAGTCGGTGGGCGCCGGTGACATCGTCGCCGTCATGGGCCTGAAGCAGACCACCACCGGTGAGACGCTGTGCGACGACAAGTCCCCGGTGATCCTGGAGTCCATGGACTTCCCGGCGCCGGTGATCCAGGTCGCCATCGAGCCCAAGTCCAAGGGTGACCAGGAGAAGCTGGGTGTCGCCATCCAGCGTCTCGCGGAGGAGGACCCCTCCTTCCAGGTTCACTCGGACGAGGAGACCGGCCAGACCATCATCGGTGGTATGGGCGAGCTCCACCTCGACGTCCTCGTCGACCGTATGCGTCGCGAGTTCAAGGTCGAGGCGAACGTCGGCAAGCCGCAGGTCGCGTACCGCGAGACGATCCGCAAGACCGTCGAGCGCGTGGACTACACCCACAAGAAGCAGACCGGTGGTACCGGTCAGTTCGCCAAGGTGCAGATCGCGATCGAGCCCATCGAGGGCGGCGAGGCGTCGTACGAGTTCGTGAACAAGGTCACCGGTGGCCGCATCCCCCGGGAGTACATCCCGTCGGTGGACGCGGGTGCGCAGGAGGCCATGCAGTTCGGCATCCTGGCCGGCTACGAGATGACTGGCGTCCGCGTCATCCTTCTCGACGGTGGCTACCACGAGGTCGACTCCTCCGAGCTCGCGTTCAAGATCGCCGGTTCGCAGGCCTTCAAGGAGGCCGCGCGCAAGGCTTCTCCCGTGCTCCTTGAGCCGATGATGGCCGTCGAGGTCGTCACGCCCGAGGACTACATGGGTGAAGTCATCGGTGACATCAACTCCCGCCGTGGCCAGATCCAGGCCATGGAGGAGCGCAGCGGCGCCCGCGTCGTGAAGGGCCTCGTGCCCCTCTCGGAGATGTTCGGCTACGTCGGCGACCTCCGCAGCAAGACCTCGGGTCGCGCAAGCTACTCGATGCAGTTCGACTCCTACGCCGAGGTTCCGCGGAACGTCGCCGAGGAGATCATCGCGAAGGCCAAGGGCGAGTAACTCTTCCGAGTTCACGCTTTAGGCTTGTCACCGGAGCCACTGGGGCATTCGGCGTAAACCATCAGGTTTGCGGTGAATGCCCCGGGCCCCGGCATCCCAGCAAAGATCACCTGGCGCCGATGAAGCAAGGCGTACAGAACCACTCCACAGGAGGACTCAGTGGCGAAGGCGAAGTTCGAGCGGACTAAGCCGCACGTCAACATCGGCACCATCGGTCACATTGACCACGGTAAGACGACCCTCACGGCCGCCATTACCAAGGTGCTGCACGACGCGTACCCGGACCTGAACGAGGCCTCGGCCTTCGACCAGATCGACAAGGCTCCTGAGGAGCGCCAGCGCGGTATCACGATCTCGATCGCGCACGTCGAGTACCAGACCGAGTCGCGTCACTACGCCCACGTCGACTGCCCCGGTCACGCGGACTACATCAAGAACATGATCACGGGTGCCGCGCAGATGGACGGCGCGATCCTCGTGGTTGCCGCCACCGACGGCCCGATGCCGCAGACCAAGGAGCACGTGCTCCTGGCCCGCCAGGTCGGCGTTCCGTACATCGTTGTCGCCCTGAACAAGGCCGACATGGTGGACGACGAGGAGATCCTGGAGCTCGTCGAGCTCGAGGTCCGTGAGCTCCTCTCCGAGTACGAGTTCCCGGGCGACGACCTGCCGGTCGTCAAGGTCTCGGCGCTCAAGGCGCTCGAGGGCGACAAGGAGTGGGGCCAGTCGGTCCTGAACCTGATGGCCGCCGTCGACGAGGCGATCCCGCAGCCCGAGCGTGACGTCGACAAGCCGTTCCTGATGCCGATCGAGGACGTCTTCACGATCACCGGTCGTGGCACCGTCGTCACCGGTCGTATCGAGCGTGGTGTCCTGAAGGTCAACGAGACCGTCGACATCGTCGGTATCAAGACCGAGAAGACCACCACCACGGTCACCGGCATCGAGATGTTCCGCAAGCTGCTCGACGAGGGCCAGGCCGGTGAGAACGTCGGTCTGCTGCTTCGTGGCATCAAGCGCGAGGACGTCGAGCGCGGCCAGGTCATCATCAAGCCCGGTTCGGTCACCCCGCACACCGAGTTCGAGGCCCAGGCGTACATCCTGTCCAAGGACGAGGGTGGCCGTCACACGCCGTTCTTCAACAACTACCGCCCGCAGTTCTACTTCCGTACGACTGACGTGACCGGTGTCGTTACCCTCCCCGAGGGCACCGAGATGGTCATGCCGGGCGACAACACCGCCATGACGGTCGCGCTGATCCAGCCGGTCGCCATGGAGGAGGGCCTGAAGTTCGCCATCCGTGAGGGTGGCCGGACCGTGGGCGCCGGCCAGGTCGTCAAGATCGTCAAGTAATTACTTGACCGTCTGACCTGGTAGCTCGCTGAGCTGTCAGAAGAGCCCCGCACCTTTCGAGGTGCGGGGCTCTTCGCGTTGCCCGGGGTCTTGCGGCCGGGCCGCCGGGGGTTCTCCGGGTCGCCGGGGTTTCTACGGCCGCCAGGACCACGGCCGGGCGTCGACCCCGAGCCCGACGGCGAGCGCGCGCCCGTCCCGTACGTACAGGGTGGGAAGGCCGACGGGTACGGCACCCCGGGTGCGCTTGAACACCCTTTGTTCCCGGGCCAGTTGAACGATCCCCTTCTCGTCCGCACCCAGCACGAACCCGCTTGTGGCGCCGACCGGTCCGTACCCGTCGAGCGCGACGGGCTTGGCGGGGCGGCCGTTCACCTCTATGGACGTGAGGTGCGGGGAGGCGGGGGAGCCGGGGTCCTGGAGGGCCTTGCTGGCGTCGGCGGACGTGCGGTACAGGAGCTGTACGCCGTCGCCGAGCGGGACCGGGGCCACCGCGTCGACGGCGAGCGGGAGCCGCGATGGGGCGGGGGCGAGGGGCTTGCCCGGGGCGGCCTGGGTCCAGTGGTGCACGGTGTCGGCGCCGGCCGCGAAGACGTGCACGCGCCCGCGCCCGTCGACGACGCCGCTCAGCCCTTCCTGTACCGACTCGCCGCCGAGGTCGCGCCAGGGGGACCAGGCGCCGTCGGCCTCCCGGACGCGCGAGCTGATGCCGCGGTCGGCGTTGCGCACGAAGAGGTGGACGCGGCCGTCCGGCGCGGCGAGGGCGAGCGGAGTCCCGATCCGCCGCCCGCGATCGTCCCCGCGCTCGGGATTGCCGAGCCCGCGCCAGGCTCCGAACTTCCCGCCGGGGGAGGCCTGTTCGAGCGTGACGATCTCCCGGGTATTGGCGCCTGCCCGCCCCTGGAGGGACGAGAACCGCAGCCCGAACAGAATCTGACGCCCGTCGGAGAGGGTGGCGCCGCCGAGTACGGGAGCGAGGGGCGAGCCGCCGAGGTCCTCGGGGTCGCCCCAGCTGTCGTCGCCGTTCCGGCTCCACCGGACGGCGCGCATCCCGAGCACCCCGTAGGCGTACGAGCCGTCGCCGGACAGGACGAGCCGGGTGCCGGGGTGGCGGTAGTGGGTGGAGCGCACCCAGCCCTTCCAGTTGGTGAGGGGCCGCTTCCCGCCGACGTTGTAGTCCCCGCAGCCGCCGGGATTCCCGCACTGCCAGTCCTTGTCCCCGCCGTACGGAACAAGGTGTGCGGCCTTCTCGGCGAGCACCTTCGGGGGGAGGTTCTTGGGCCAGTGCCGGTTGTAGTAGGCGCGATAGGCGGTGGCGAGGAAGGCGTTGCCCCGCTCGGCGTGCCGGATCATCGCGGCCCAGGCGAAGGAGGCGGCGGCGGTGTGGTCGGCGTGATCGGAGTACCCCGGCTGCTCGGAGTCGTGCGAGCGGTTGGCGGGGGAGCTGTGCTGGATGTCGGGGTCGGGGTCGAGGGTCTGGACGAGGGTGGGCGCGTAGTCGTCGAGGATCCCGGCGAGCACGTCGACCATGTCGTCGTAGGTGTAGGCCTTGGCCTGGGTGAGCGGTGACCCTTTCGCGATGACGACAGGCAGCTGGAGGTGGTGGTCCTCCCAGAGGCCGGGCAGCCCCATCCGCCCCCCGAGCGGGGTGTGCATGGCGGTGTTGAGGAACACCAACTCCACGCTGCGGCCCCGGTGTTGGAGCCGGTTGACCTCGGCGCGGTGCCCGCCGCGCAGCTCGGTGACGGACTTCTCCCAGGGGGTGTACTTGTCGAGCCCGAGGAGGGTGGCGTAGGCCTGCCGCAGCCCCTGGTGCCGGGCGGAGGAGTAGGCGGCCTTGTCGTACACCGGCGCGCTGGTGTCGCTGACCACCCGGTTGTCCCCGTTGGCCTCCCCGCCGGTGACGTACACGCTGACCAGCGGAACCCCGGAGTCGAGGGTGTGCTGGGTGTCGGGATTCATGAAGTACAGATCGTCGTCCGGGTGGGCGAGGATCTGGAGGAGGAGGGGGGTGCGGGGGGCGGCGAGGGGGGTGTCGTCGGCGGTTCGGGCCGCGCGCGGCGCCGCCGGAACCGAGCACCCGGCGACGCTCGCCGTGAGCCCGGCGGCGGCCGCGGTACCGAGAAGAGCGCGACGGGAGACCCCGCCCCGGCCGCCGCGCTGCGCGCGACCGCTTACGTCGTACACGTGGGTTCCGTCCGCTGGGTACCGAGGGGGACACCGGTGATGCTACCGAGGGGGTGGTGGCGGGGGTGGAGAGGGTTATTCGTAGCGGGGCAGGGATTCGGTGGAGAGCGTCCACTCGGCGATGGTGACGTCCATCGAGGAGCGGCGTCCTGGCCTGCGCCGTCGCGTCGCTCGGGGTTCTCCGGGGCGGGGCCGCCGGGAACGTACCCGGTGATGAAGGGCGAATCGCGACTCCCGCGTCGCACCCGCACTGCCTCGGCCAACCCGCCCTGAACTCACCCCGGGTGCTTGGTGCAGGGCTGTTGGACGTGATGGTGCCCGCGGTCGGCGGCCCGGCAGGGGTCGCGCTCGATGCGGGGAGCCCGGACGGGGTGGTGTTCCCGCCAGTCGTGGGGATCGTGCGCAGGAGGCCATCGAGGTGTACCGGGAGGGCGAGAAGGAATCCCGGGAGGCGGTCGCGGCGTACAACAAGCAGGTCGACGCGTACAACGCCACGGTACGGAGCGGGCAGGACCCCGGGCCGCGGCCCGGCCCGTTCGCCGACCCGGGTCTCGTCAAGCAGCAGGGCGCCCAGGAGACCCTCGCCGAGGCGCGCCGCCAGCGCAACGATGCCGCGGGCCTGGCGCGTGGCCTGGTCCGGGCGGCCCTCGCCTCCGCTCCGGCCGAACCGCCGCCGCTGTCCCGTCTGGGCAGGGACTACCAGGACGTCATGGCCGGGGGCGCGATCGAGCTCGGCCACGCCGCCGGGGGCGTCGTGAAGGGCACTGCCGACGTCCTGAACTTCGCCCGCACTCTCAATCCCCAGGACTCCTACAACCTCCTCCACTCCGCCGAGTACGCGAAGGGCGTCGCCACCACTCTGACCGGCCTCGTCTCCATGACCGCCCACCGAACGACTTCAAGCGGGATCCCCTTGAATTCGGCGGGCGGCTGGCTCCCAACTTCGCCGATCCCGAAATGCTTGTTGCCGGCGGGCTGCGGTCGACCGCCCAGGCCGGCCTGCGGGAGGGCGTCGAGGACACGGCCCGAGCCGGGACGGAAAAGGGCGCGGCCGGGCATCCGGTCGAGGAGATTCCCCGGCAGCCGGAAGCACCGCCCGCCCCGGAGAAGCCCGATCCGCTCGCGGTGGCGGCCGACCGGTCGGTGGACGTGTCGAAGATCCCGGCGAACGCCGTCTGGCGAACCTCCGACGAACCGCTTTGGCGATTCGACACACGGCATCCGGACCAGGTATTCCGGGACGGTTTTCACCCCTGGGATCCTTCCAATACCAATTTGGAAGACTTCGTCGACAACAATACGCACTAGGCGTATGTGTCAACAACTCGCGATGCCGATCTGGGGTGGTATCCGGAGTACCGATACGAAGTCGATGCGCCGGGCGGCATCGATGTGAATGCTTCGCATCCCAAGAATTTCAGAACCGCGGATCAGGAGGTTGCCTTTCCTGGGGTTGTCCGTACGGAGAACATCAAGGAGGTGTGGGAGCGAACGCCTGACGGGCAGTGGGGTAAATTCACCCCGAATCCCCATTACCGGCCGCCCGTTGCCTCGGCCCCGCCCCCGGTCCCCGGTCTCGACCTGCCACCGGGATGGACGTTAGGACCGGGCGATGACGCCCCCAGCAGCCGAATCGCGCTGCACGGAGAAAATTGGATGGATTCAGTAATGAACGGAAACAACATGGCACCGTCGGAACCCGTCCTGACCGACGAATTGCGGGCCCAGGCGAAAAGGGCGCCGGGTAGCTGGCTCTACTCCATCGACCCGGCGTACGACCCGAGGGGAACGGTTCCGCCGTACGCGGTCATCGGTGCCTGGCCGGTCGATGCGCAGGGCGATCCGGGAGTGTTCCAGCGCAATCCCCATTATCGGCCGTCCCCGACGGCGCTCGGGCTTCCCGTCCCCACGGACGCGGTCGACGCGGCGGTGCAGCTGGCCGCGACGGGCCACGGGCCGGACGCCGACGTGGTCCGGCGCCTGGCCGGAGCGACGGTATTTCTGGTGCCGACGGCCGAACCCGGGCTGGCCCTGTACAGCGATGCCCAGGGCCGCTTCGTGCCCGTGCTGACCGCCCCGAACCACGCCCCGAGCGCGGCACCCCACCTGCAGCCCGTCACTTGCGCCCAGCTCCTGGCGTCCCTGCCGCCGGATGTCGCCCTCAAGCTGAACCCGGACAGCCGGGTGTCGGTACGCATCCCTTGGGCGGATGTGCGGGCGCCGATGCGTTGACGGCCTTCAACGCCCTCAACGGGCTGCGAGAACAGCGGAGTCGAAGTGATTGCGCGCCGCGCACAGCCATGGGCAACGGCGTGGTGTTCGCCGCCGACGGCTCCGAGGCCGTGCGTCTGAAGCGGCCCCCGGGGCTCGTGGCCGAGCCCTCGTGGGCCTCCGGGTTCCACCAGGCGTATCCGGACGCGGACGGGCGGCCCGTCGTGGTCGCGGCCACTCGGGTCGGCGACTTCTGGGGGAGGCCGGATGTGGCCCGGGGCACCCTCGTCGACGTGCGGGAATGCCGCCGAGGGGCGCCCAGCCGCGTGCCGAATGCGTGAGCCCCTGTGACGTGGGGTACGCTTCCCGGCTGCGATTGGCCAGGCCATGGCCCTGTATGGCAGACTGTCGGGGTTGCTCGGTTGAGTGCCGATGCTGCGCGCCTCCCGCCGGGAGGACCGGAAGCGAGTCCCACAGTACTCGTCGTCCCTGCTCAGGGGCGGACGTACGGGAATCTTCCGGGAAGTGTCAGCGGGGCTCCAACCAGGCGTCCGGTGGGTGTTCTGCCCCCGTCTGCGAGGTCCTGTGGCCCGCATCCCCTTGGTTGGGAAATTCCGTATGGGATTTCTGCGTAGAGGGAGTGCGACACGCCCGACCGCGTGGGTCGGAGGTGGGAGTCGGTGGATCCCCCGGGTTCCAGAGCGTTACGAGACAAAGGACTACTAGGTAGCCATGGCGGGACAGAAGATCCGCATCCGGCTCAAGGCCTACGACCACGAGGTCATCGACTCCTCGGCGAAGAAGATCGTCGAGACGGTGACCCGCACTGGTGCGTCGGTCGCGGGCCCGGTGCCGCTGCCCACTGAGAAGAACGTGTACTGCGTCATCAAGTCGCCGCACAAGTACAAGGACTCTCGCGAGCACTTCGAGATGCGCACGCACAAGCGCCTCATCGACATCCTCGACCCCACGCCGAAGACGGTTGACTCGCTGATGCGCCTCGACCTCCCGGCCGGTGTCGACATCGAGATCAAGCTCTGAAGGGACGGGCCGAGATGAGCAAGAACATCAAGGGCGTCCTGGGCGAGAAGCTCGGCATGACCCAGGTCTGGGACGAGAACAACCGGGTTGTCCCGGTCACCGTCATCAAGGCCGGGCCGTGCGTCGTGACGCAGGTTCGCACCAACGACGTCGACGGCTACGAGTCGGTCCAGATCGCCTTCGGCGAGATCGACCCGCGCAAGGTGAACAAGCCCCTCAAGGGCCACTTCGCCAAGGCCGACGTGACCCCGCGCCGCCACCTGGTGGAGCTCCGCACCCCTGACGCCAGCGAGTACACGCTGGGCCAGGAGATCACTGCCGAGGTGTTCGAGTCCGGCGTCAAGGTTGACGTCACGGGCAAGAGCAAGGGCAAGGGCTTCGCCGGTGGCATGAAGCGTCACAACTTCAAGGGCCTGGGCGCCGGTCACGGTGTGCAGCGCAAGCACCGCTCGCCCGGTTCCATCGGTGGCTGCGCCACCCCTGGCCGTGTGTTCAAGGGCACCCGCATGGCGGGCCGCATGGGCAACGAGCGTGTCACCACCCAGAACCTGACCATCCACGCGGTTGACGCGGAGAAGGGTCTGCTGCTCATCAAGGGCGCGGTCCCCGGTCCGAACGGCGGCCTCGTCCTGGTCCGTACCGCGGCCAAGGGGGCTTGAGGTAATGAGCACCATTGACATCCTTTCGCCGGCAGGCGACAAGGCCGGTACCGTCGAGCTCCCCGCGGAGATCTTCGACGCGAAGACCAGCGTTCCGCTGATCCACCAGGTCGTCGTCGCTCAGCTGGCAGCTGCCCGTCAGGGCACGCACAAGACCAAGACCCGTGGCGAAGTCCGCGGTGGTGGCAAGAAGCCCTACCGCCAGAAGGGCACCGGCCGCGCGCGCCAGGGTTCGACCCGTGCGCCGCAGTTCGCCGGCGGTGGCGTCGTCCACGGCCCCGTGCCGCGTGACTACTCGCAGCGCACCCCGAAGAAGATGAAGGCGGCCGCCCTGCGCGGTGCCCTCTCCGACCGGGCGCGCCACTCCCGCATCCACGTCGTCACCGGCGTGGTCGAGGGCACGGCTTCCACCAAGGCCGCCAAGACGCTGTTCGGCAAGATCTCGGAGCGCGCCAACCTGCTCCTGGTCGTCGACCGCGCCGAAGAGGCCGCGTGGCTGTCCGCCCGCAACCTGCCCCAGGTCCACATCCTGGAGCCGGGCCAGCTGAACACGTACGACGTGATCGTCTCCGACGACGTGGTCTTCACCCAGGCCGCTTTCGAGTCCTTCGTGTCTGGCCCCAAGGCCGATGACAACGAGGGGAGCGAGGCCTGATGGCCGAGATCACCAGCAAGACCTTCACGGACCCGCGCGACATTCTTGTCAAGCCGGTTGTTTCCGAGAAGAGCTACGCGCTGCTCGACGAGAACAAGTACACGTTCATCGTCAAGCCGGGCTCCAACAAGACCCAGATCAAGCAGGCCGTGGAAGCGGTCTTCTCGGTCAAGGTCACCGGGGTCAACACGATCAACCGCCAGGGCAAGCGCAAGCGCACGAAGACCGGTTTCGGCAAGCGTGCCGACACCAAGCGCGCCATCGTGACCCTTGCTGAGGGCGACCGTATCGACATCTTCGGCCAGGCCTCCTAACGGAGCGCCCTGGTCCGAATATCGGACGAGGACTGAGAAATGGGTATCCGCAAGTACAAGCCGACGACTCCGGGCCGTCGTGGCTCCAGCGTCGCCGACTTCGTCGAGATCACGCGGTCCACGCCGGAGAAGTCGCTGGTCCGCCCCCTGCACAGCAAGGGCGGCCGTAACAACACCGGTCGTGTGACCGTCCGTCACCAGGGCGGTGGCCACAAGCGCGCCTACCGCGTGATCGACTTCCGTCGTCACGACAAGGACGGCGTGCCGGCCAAGGTCGCTCACATCGAGTACGACCCGAACCGCACCGCGCGCATCGCGCTCCTGCACTACGCAGACGGCGAGAAGCGCTACATCATCGCGCCCCGTGGCCTCAGCCAGGGTGACCGCGTTGAGAACGGCCCCGGGGCCGACATCAAGCCGGGCAACAACCTGGCGCTGCGCAACATCCCGGTCGGTACGACCATCCACGCCATCGAGCTGCGTCCCGGCGGCGGTGCGAAGTTCGCCCGCTCCGCGGGTGCTTCGGTGCAGCTGCTGGCGAAGGAGGGCACGATGGCCCACCTTCGTATGCCGTCCGGCGAAATTCGCCTGGTCGACGCCCGCTGCCGCGCCACCATCGGCGAGGTCGGCAACGCCGAGCAGTCGAACATCAACTGGGGCAAGGCCGGCCGCATGCGCTGGAAGGGCGTCCGCCCGACCGTCCGCGGTGTCGCGATGAACCCGGTTGACCACCCGCACGGTGGTGGTGAGGGCAAGACCAGTGGTGGTCGCCACCCGGTCTCCCCGTGGGGTCAGAAGGAGGGTCGTACTCGCTCGCCGAAGAAGGCATCGAGCAAGTACATCGTCCGCCGCCGCAAGACGAACAAGAAGCGCTAGGAGCGGGTTTAGATGCCGCGCAGTCTCAAGAAGGGACCCTTCGTCGACGGACACCTCGTAAAGAAGGTGGACGCTCAGAACGAAGCTGGTACCAAGAACGTCATCAAGACCTGGTCCCGTCGCTCGATGATCATCCCGGCCATGCTCGGCCACACGATCGCGGTGCACAACGGCAAGACCCACGTCCCGGTGTTTGTCTCCGAGTCGATGGTCGGCCACAAGCTCGGTGAGTTCTCGCCGACTCGCACCTTCCGCGGCCACGTCAAGGACGACCGGAAGTCGAAGCGCCGCTAACGCGGGGTGGAATGACCATGACAGACACTGGAAGGACAACCATGGAAGCCAGGGCCCAGGCGCGGTACATCCGCGTTACGCCCATGAAGGCCCGCCGAGTGGTGGACCTTATCCGTGGCATGGATGCCACGGAGGCTCAGGCGGTCCTGCGTTTCGCCCCGCAGGCCGCGAGCGTGCCGGTAGGCAAGGTGCTTGACAGCGCCATTGCCAACGCCGCGCACAACTACGACCACACGGACGCCTCTTCGCTGTTCATCAGCGAGGCGTTTGTGGACGAGGGCCCGACCCTGAAGCGGTTCCGTCCGCGTGCTCAGGGCCGTGCCTACCGGATCCGTAAGCGGACCAGCCACATCACCGTGGTCGTCAGCAGCAAGGAAGGAACCCGGTAATGGGCCAGAAGGTTAACCCGCATGGGTTCCGGCTCGGTATCACCACGGACTTCAAGTCCCGCTGGTACGCCGACAAGCTGTACAAGGACTACGTCAAGGAAGACGTCGCCATCCGTCGGATGATGACGTCCGGCATGGAGCGCGCCGGCATCTCGAAGGTTGAGATCGAGCGCACCCGTGACCGCGTGCGGGTGGACATCCACACCGCGCGTCCCGGCATCGTCATCGGCCGCCGTGGCGCCGAGGCCGACCGCATCCGCGGCGACCTCGAGAAGCTCACGGGCAAGCAGGTCCAGCTGAACATCCTCGAGGTCAAGAACCCCGAGATGGACGCTCAGCTGGTTGCTCAGGCCGTTGCCGAGCAGCTCTCCTCCCGCGTCTCCTTCCGTCGTGCCATGCGCAAGAGCATGCAGGGCACGATGAAGGCCGGCGCCAAGGGCATCAAGATCCAGTGCGGTGGCCGTCTCGGCGGCGCCGAGATGTCCCGCTCGGAGTTCTACCGCGAAGGCCGTGTGCCGCTGCACACCCTGCGCGCGAACATCGACTACGGCTTCTTCGAGGCCAAGACGACCTTCGGCCGCATCGGCGTGAAGGTCTGGATCTACAAGGGCGACGTCAAGAACATCGCCGAGGTTCGCGCCGAGAACGCAGCGGCCCGTGCGGGTAACCGCCCGGCCCGTGGTGGCGCCAACGACCGTCCGGCCGGTGGCCGCGGTGGCCGTGGCGGCGAGCGTGGCGGTCGCGGCCGCAAGCCGCAGCAGGCTGCGCCGGCTGCCGAGGCCCCCAAGGCCGAGGCTCCCGCCGCCGCCGCTCCGGCTGAGAGCACCGGAACGGAGGCCTGACCGAAATGCTGATCCCCCGTAGGGTCAAGCACCGCAAGCAGCACCACCCCAAGCGCCGCGGTATGGCCAAGGGTGGTACGACGGTTGCGTTCGGCGAGTACGGCATTCAGGCCCTCACGCCGGCGTACGTGACCAACCGCCAGATCGAGGCGGCTCGTATCGCGATGACCCGCCACATCAAGCGTGGCGGCAAGGTCTGGATCAACATCTACCCGGACCGCCCGCTGACGAAGAAGCCTGCCGAGACCCGCATGGGTTCCGGTAAGGGTTCTCCGGAGTGGTGGGTCGCGAACGTCCACCCGGGCCGGGTGATGTTCGAGCTGTCCTACCCGAACGAGAAGATTGCTCGTGAGGCGCTCACCCGAGCTGCTCACAAGCTCCCGATGAAGTGCCGCATCGTCCGGCGCGAGGCAGGTGAGGCGTGATGTCGGCCGGAACCAAGGCGTCCGAACTGCGCGAGCTGGGCGACGAGGAGCTTCTCAACAAGCTCCGCGAAGCCAAGGAAGAGCTGTTCAACCTCCGCTTCCAGGCGGCGACGGGCCAGCTCGAGAACCACGGTCGGCTCAAGTCCGTCCGTAAGGACATCGCCCGGATCTACACCCTGATGCGCGAGCGCGAGCTGGGCATCGAGACGGTGGAGAGCGCCTGATGAGCGAGAAGAATGTGACTGAGACGACTGAGCAGCGCGGTTTCCGCAAGACCCGTGAGGGTCTCGTCGTCAGCGACAAGATGGACAAGACCGTCGTCGTCGCTGTCGAGGACCGCGTGAAGCACGCGCTGTACGGCAAGGTCATCCGCCGTACGAACAAGCTCAAGGCGCACGACGAGCAGAACGCTGCCGGTGTCGGCGACCGCGTCCTCATCATGGAGACGCGTCCGCTGTCGGCGAGCAAGCGCTGGCGCATCGTCGAGATCCTCGAGAAGGCCAAGTAATTATCTGAGGGGTTTCCCTCAGGTCAGTTCCGCCAGGCTCGGCGGGGGCCGCACCTCGTAAGAGGACCGTGGCCCCCGCCGGGAACCGGCAGACGATCAGGAGATAGACGTGATCCAGCAGGAGTCGCGACTGCGTGTCGCCGACAACACTGGTGCGAAGGAAATCCTTTGCATCCGTGTGCTCGGTGGCTCCGGTCGCCGCTACGCGGGTATCGGTGACGTCATCGTCGCCACCGTCAAGGACGCGATCCCCGGTGGCAACGTGAAGAAGGGCGACGTCGTCAAGGCTGTCGTCGTGCGCACCGTCAAGGAGCGTCGTCGTCAGGACGGCTCGTACATCCGCTTCGACGAGAACGCGGCCGTCATCCTCAAGAACGATGGCGACCCCCGCGGCACCCGCATCTTCGGCCCGGTGGGCCGGGAGCTGCGCGAGAAGAAGTTCATGAAGATCATCTCGCTCGCGCCGGAGGTGCTGTAAGCATGAAGATCAAGAAGGGCGACCTGGTTCAGGTCATCACCGGTAAGGACAAGGGCAAGCAGGGCAAGGTCATCGCGGCCTTCCCCCGCGAGGACCGCGTCCTGGTCGAGGGTGTCAACCGGGTCAAGAAGCACACCAAGGCCGGCCAGACCGCTCGCGGTTCGCAGACCGGTGGCATTGTGACGACCGAGGCCCCGATCCACGTGAGCAACGTTCAGCTCGTCGTGGAGAAGGACGGCAACAAGGTCGTTACCCGCGTCGGTTTCCGCTTCGACGACGAGGGCAACAAGATCCGCGTTGCCAAGCGGACGGGTGAGGACATCTGATGGCTACCACCACCACTCCGCGTCTCAAGACGAAGTACCGCGAGGAGATCGCGGGCAAGCTGCGTGAGGAGTTCTCGTACGAGAACGTCATGCAGGTTCCCGGCCTCGTGAAGATCGTGGTCAACATGGGTGTGGGCGACGCCGCCCGCGACTCCAAGCTGATGGATGGCGCGGTTCGCGACCTCACCACGATCACCGGCCAGAAGCCGGCCGTCACCAAGGCCCGCAAGTCCATCGCGCAGTTCAAGCTGCGTGAGGGTCAGCCGATCGGCTGCCACGTCACCCTCCGTGGTGACCGCATGTGGGAGTTCCTGGACCGTACGCTGTCGCTCGCGCTGCCGCGTATCCGTGACTTCCGTGGTCTGTCGCCGAAGCAGTTCGACGGCCGTGGCAACTACACCTTCGGTCTCACCGAGCAGGTCATGTTCCACGAGATCGACCAGGACAAGATCGACCGTACCCGGGGTATGGACATCACCGTGGTCACCACGGCGACCAACGACGACGAGGGCCGTGCGCTCCTTCGTCACCTCGGCTTCCCCTTCAAGGAGGCGTAAGCGAGATGGCGAAGAAGGCTCTCATCGCGAAGGCTGCCCGCAAGCCCAAGTTCGGTGTGCGTGCGTACACCCGCTGCCAGCGCTGCGGTCGCCCCCACTCCGTGTACCGCAAGTTCGGCCTGTGCCGCGTGTGCCTTCGTGAGATGGCTCACCGTGGCGAGCTGCCGGGCGTGACCAAGAGCTCCTGGTAATTCCCCTCTGTCCTTAGGGACTTGGGAATTACCGGACGCTCTCGGTAAGTATCTGGTCGGCGGATGCCCTCCTCCATATGCCGTAGGCTTGTGGGGTTGGGCGTCCGCCGCCCATAACGACTTACTACGCCGTAGGTCCCCGCACCGCACCCGTCCCGCCACTGAGTGGGGAGAGGGATGGCGCATACAGGAAACCGCGGCGAGAGAGGCCGAAGGCCGATTCATGACCATGACTGACCCGATCGCAGACATGCTCACTCGTCTGCGTAACGCAAACTCGGCGTACCACGACTCTGTCGTGATGCCGCACAGCAAGATCAAGTCGCACATCGCGGAGATCCTCCAGCAGGAGGGCTTCATCACCGGCTGGAAGGTCGAGGACGCCGAGGTCGGCAAGAACCTCGTCCTCGAGCTGAAGTTCGGGCCGAACCGTGAGCGCTCCATCGCGGGCATCAAGCGGATCTCGAAGCCCGGTCTGCGTGTGTACGCGAAGTCCACCAACCTGCCGAAGGTGCTCGGCGGCCTGGGCGTGGCGATCATCTCCACGTCGCACGGTCTGCTCACCGGTCAGCAGGCAGGCAAGAAGGGCGTAGGTGGGGAAGTCCTCGCCTACGTCTGGTAGTCGGGAACGGAGGAAAAGCTAATGTCGCGAATCGGCAAGCTCCCCATCCAGGTTCCCGCCGGTGTGGACGTCACCATCGATGGCCGTACGGTTCACGTGAAGGGCCCCAAGGGTTCCCTCACGCACGCCGTTGCGGCTCCCATCGAGATCGTGAAGGGTGAGGACGGCGTTCTGAACGTCACCCGCCCCAACGACGAGCGTCAGAACAAGGCCCTGCACGGCCTGTCCCGCACGCTGGTGGCCAACATGATCACCGGTGTGACCCAGGGATACACCAAGGCGCTCGAGATCAGCGGTGTCGGTTACCGCGTCCAGGCGAAGGGCTCCAACCTGGAGTTCGCGCTGGGATACAGCCACTCGATCACCGTCGAGGCCCCCGAAGGCATCACCTTCAAGGTCGAGTCGCCCACGAAGTTCTCGGTCGAGGGCATCGACAAGCAGAAGGTCGGCGAGGTCGCCGCCAACATCCGCAAGCTGCGGAAGCCCGACCCGTACAAGGCCAAGGGTGTCAAGTACGCCGGCGAGGTCATCCGCCGCAAGGTCGGAAAGGCTGGTAAGTAAGCCATGGCATACGGTGTGAAGATCGCCAAGGGCGACGCTTACAAGCGTGCCGCCAAGGCACGTCGCCACGTCCGCATCCGCAAGCACGTGTCGGGTACGGCGGAGCGTCCGCGCCTCGTCGTGACGCGTTCCAACCGCGGTATCACCGCTCAGGTCATCGACGACCTCAAGGGTCACACCCTGGCGTCGGCGTCGACTCTGGACGCTTCGATCCGCGGCGGCGAGGGCGACAAGTCCGCGCAGGCCAAGCAGGTCGGTGCCCTGGTCGCTGAGCGCGCCAAGGCCGCCGGCGTCGAGACCGTCGTGTTCGACCGTGGTGGCAACAGGTACGCCGGGCGCATTGCCGCTCTGGCTGACGCCGCCCGCGAAGCCGGGCTGAAGTTCTAAGCCCCGGTTCCGGGACTAACGGACGTAACAGAGAGAGGTAAATCCAATGGCTGGACCCCAGCGCCGCGGAAGCGGTGCCGGTGGCGGCGAGCGGCGGGACCGGAAGGGTCGCGACGGTGGCGCTGCCGCCGAGAAGACCGCTTACGTTGAGCGCGTTGTCGCGATCAACCGCGTTGCCAAGGTTGTCAAGGGTGGTCGCCGCTTCAGCTTCACCGCGCTGGTCGTGGTGGGCGACGGTGACGGCACCGTAGGTGTCGGTTACGGCAAGGCCAAGGAAGTTCCCGCGGCCATCGCCAAGGGCGTCGAGGAAGCCAAGAAGAACTTCTTCAAGGTTCCCCGCATCCAGGGCACCATCCCGCACCCGATCCAGGGCGAGAAGGCGGCCGGCGTTGTCCTGCTGAAGCCTGCTTCCCCCGGTACCGGTGTTATCGCCGGTGGCCCGGTGCGTGCGGTGCTCGAGTGCGCCGGCGTTCACGACATCCTGTCGAAGTCGCTCGGCTCCGACAACGCGATCAACATCGTGCACGCGACCGTGGAGGCCCTCAAGGGCCTGCAGCGTCCCGAGGAGATCGCGGCTCGCCGTGGTCTGCCCCTCGAGGCCGTTGCCCCCGCGGCTCTGCTTCGTGCGCGTGCGGGAGCGGGTGCGTAATGGCCCGTCTCAAGATCACGCAGACGAAGTCGTACATCGGCAGCAAGCAGAACCACCGCGACACCCTGCGTTCGCTCGGGCTCAAGCGCCTGAACGACGTGGTTGTCAAGGAGGACCGCCCCGAGTTCCGCGGCATGGTGCAGACCGTCCGCCACCTCGTGACGGTTGAGGAGGTTGACTGACATGGGTGAGAACAGCCCGCTGAAGGCCCATAACCTCCGTCCTGCCCCGGGCGCGAAGACCGCCAAGACCCGCGTGGGTCGTGGTGAGGCGTCCAAGGGTAAGACCGCAGGTCGTGGTACCAAGGGTACGAAGGCCCGCTACCAGGTTCCGGAGCGCTTCGAGGGTGGCCAGATGCCCCTCCACATGCGTCTCCCGAAGCTCAAGGGCTTCAAGAACCCGTTCCGCACCGAGTACCAGGTCGTGAACCTGGACAAGCTCGGCGCTCTCTACCCCGAGGGTGGAGAGGTCACGGTGGCCGACCTGGTCGCCAAGGGCGCGGTGCGCAAGAACAGCCTCGTCAAGGTCCTGGGCCAGGGCGAGATCTCCGTGGCGCTGCAGGTTTCGGTTGACGCCGTCTCCGGCTCCGCCAAGGAGAAGATTGCCGCCGCCGGCGGCACCGTCACCGAGCTCGTCTGAGACAGCTTGATGGCTTGAACATCCGACCGGGGATGCCTCTCAAATGGGGCATCCCCGGTTGGTCGTTCCTAGGGGGGCATAGTCGCCGGTAAGGTGGCGTGCACTGTCTAAGTTCCGTGCTGTGTGCCTGGACGGCTACAGTACGGATTTTTGGCAGATCCAAGACTTCAGTCCTTATTCGTCGATCCTCAAGACCGTCACCCTGACGCACTTGCGCGGGGGTCGCAGGAGGCACCGTGCTCACCGCGTTCGCCCAGGCGTTCAAGACGCCTGACCTGCGCAAGAAGCTGCTCTTCACACTCGGCATCATCGTGATCTACCGGCTCGGTACGCATGTGCCCATGCCCGGGGTGAGCTACAAGAACGTACAGATCTGTGTGGATCAGGCCCAGCAGAACAGCGGTCTGTTCAGCCTGGTCAACATGTTCAGCGGCGGTGCGCTGCTGCAGATCACGATCTTCGCGCTCGGCATCATGCCGTACATCACGGCGAGCATCATCCTGCAGCTGCTGACCGTGGTGATCCCACGCCTGGAAGCCCTCAAGAAGGAGGGTCAGGCGGGTACGGCGAAGATCACGCAGTACACGCGTTACCTGACCGTCGCGCTGGCGATCCTCCAGGGCACCGGCCTCGTGGCCACCGCCCGCAACGGCGCGCTCTTCAACGGCTGCCAGGTCGCCACCGAGATCATCCCGAACCGGTCGATCTTCACCACCATCACGATGGTCATCACGATGACCGCCGGCACCGCCTGTGTCATGTGGCTCGGTGAGATCATCACCGACCGCGGCATCGGCAACGGCATGTCCATCCTGATGTTCATCTCGATCGCCTCCAGCTTCCCGAGCTCCCTGTGGGCCATCAAGAAGCAGGGCCACCTCGCCGGCGGCTGGATCGAGTTCGGCACCGTGGTGCTCGTCGGCCTGGTCATGGTCGGGCTCGTGGTCTTCGTCGAGCAGGCCCAGCGGCGCATCCCCGTGCAGTACGCGAAGCGCATGATCGGCCGCAGGTCGTACGGCGGAACCTCCACGTACATCCCGCTGAAGGTCAATCAGGCCGGTGTGATCCCGGTCATCTTCGCCTCGTCGCTGCTCTACATTCCGGCGCTGATCGTCCAGTTCTCGAACTCGACGGCGGGCTGGGCGACCTGGATCAAGGACAACTTGACCAAGGGCGACCATCCTTACTACATCGTCAGCTACTTCCTGTTGATCGTGTTCTTCGCCTTCTTCTATGTGGCGATCTCGTTCAACCCCGAGGAAGTCGCCGACAACATGAAGAAGTATGGTGGCTTCATCCCGGGCATCCGGGCTGGCCGACCGACCGCTGAGTACCTGAGCTACGTACTCAACCGGATCACCTGGCCGGGGTCGCTGTATCTGGGGCTGATCGCGCTCGTACCGACAATGGCGTTGATCATCTTCGGCGGTGTCCAGAGCTTCCCGCTCGGCGGGACGAGCATCCTCATCATCGTGGGTGTGGGTCTGGAAACCGTTAAGCAGATCGAGAGCCAGCTTCAGCAGCGCAATTACGAAGGGTTCCTCCGCTGATGCGAATCGTCCTCGTCGGACCGCCCGGTGCAGGCAAGGGAACGCAGG
Organism: Streptomyces mauvecolor; assembly: GCF_039532965.1. Classification (NCBI taxonomy): domain Bacteria; kingdom Bacillati; phylum Actinomycetota; class Actinomycetes; order Kitasatosporales; family Streptomycetaceae; genus Streptomyces; species Streptomyces mauvecolor. Next base: position 93,121 of record NZ_BAAASQ010000010.1, read on the forward strand.
CCGCGTTCCTTGCCGCGAATCTGGCGATCCCGCACATCTCCACGGGCGACCTCTTCCGTGCCAACATCAGCCAGGGCACGGAGCTCGGCAAGCAGGCCAAGGCGTACATGGACGCCGGCAACCTGGTACCGGACGAGGTCACCATCGGGATGGCCAAGGACCGCATGGAAGCGCCGGACGCCGAGAACGGCTTCCTGCTCGACGGCTTCCCGCGCAACGTGGTGCAGGCCGAAGCGCTGGACGAGGTGCTGAAGGCGGACGGCGTGAAGCTGGACGCCGTGCTCGACCTGGAAGTCCCCGAGGACGAGGTCGTCAAGCGCATCGCCGGCCGGCGCATCTGCCGCAACGACAGCGCGCACGTCTTCCACGTGGCGTACAACGCCCCGAAGCAGGACGGCGTCTGCGACAAGTGCGGCGGCGAGCTGTACCAGCGCGGTGACGACACCGAGGACACCGTGCGCAAGCGGCTCGAGGTCTACCACAGCGAGACCGAGCCGATCATCGACTACTACCGTGCGCAGGGGCTGGTCATCACGATCTCCGCGCTCGGCAAGGTCGACGAGGTCACGACGAAGGCGATGGACGCGCTGCGCCGCGAAGCGGCGTAGTTCTCGCCTCTCCACGCTGCTGTACGGCCGCGGTGCCCCTCCGGGGGTGCCGCGGCCGTTTCGCGTCCCCGGGTGCCCTTGCGGTCCTTGCGGGCCAGGACGATCCCGCTGAGGGGCGCGGGGAACTGCGCGAGAAGCGAGCACGGCCGTAGGCGAAGACCGGGGCGGATGGGGCCGAGCCCATGGGGCGTACGGGCTCACGGCCCGTCTCCGGCACCAGACGATGAAGCCTTATCGTTGTTGGTGACCCGTACCTGTCCAGAAAGGCGTGAGCCGCACATGGTGGAGATCAAGACCCCCGAGCAGATCGCGAAGATGCGCGAGGCGGGGCTGGTCGTCGCCGCGATCCACGCCGCCACCCGTGAGGCCGCGGTGCCCGGGTCCACGACGAAGGACCTGGACGAGGTCGCCCGCAAGGTGATCGCCGAGCACGGCGCCAAGTCGAACTTCCTGGGGTACGGCGGATTCCCCGCCACGATCTGCACCTCGGTCAACGAGGTCGTCGTGCACGGGATCCCCGACGACAAGACCGTCCTGAAGGACGGCGACATCATCTCCATCGACGCCGGCGCGATCATCGACGGCTGGCACGGTGACGCCGCGTACACCGCGTTCGTCGGCACCGGGCACGCGCCGGAGCTGATCGAGCTGTCCCGGGTGACCGAGGAGTCCATGTGGGCCGGCCTCGCCGCGGTGAAGAAGGGCAACAAGCTCCTCGACGTCTCGCGCGCGATCGAGTCGTACATCCGCCGCCAGCCGCGCCCCTCGACCGGTAAGTACGGGATCGTCGAGGACTACGGGGGCCACGGCATCGGCTCCGAGATGCACATGGACCCGCACCTCCTGAACTACGTCGACAAGCGCCGCATGCTGGGCCGCCACAACCCGAAGCTGGTCCCGGGCTTCTGCCTGGCGATCGAGCCGATGGTCTCGCTGGGCACGCCGCGCACCGAGGTCCTGGAGGACGACTGGACCGTCGTCACGACGGACGGTTCCTGGTCGTCGCACTGGGAGCACTCGATCGCTCTGACGGAGAACGGTCCGCTGGTCCTGACGATGCCGGACGGTGGCAAGGCGAAGCTGGCGGAGTACGGCGTCACGACCGCGCCGGACCCGTTGGCCTGAGCGCGGCGTAACGATCTCCGCGTTGGGGCAAACTCATCTGATTCGTCTTTTCGAGTGCCCTGACGTAGACTGATGCGTCGGCTCTCGTGTACCCGTGTGTCCACACACGGCTGCGGGAGTCGATCAAGGTAGCCGATTCGAAAGGCGAAGCGTGGCCAAGAAGCAAGGTGCCATCGAAATCGAGGGCACCGTGATCGAGTCCCTCCCGAACGCCATGTTCAAGGTGGAACTCCAGAACGGTCACAAGGTCCTCGCGCACATCAGCGGCAAGATGCGGATGCACTACATCCGTATCCTCCCGGATGACCGGGTTGTGGTGGAGCTTTCTCCCTACGACCTGACGCGTGGCCGGATCGTCTACCGGTACAAGTAGATCTTGCCCACGTCGCTGTTCCAGCGGCGGTGGCACTGACCCGGAGAACCTGACATCCCATGAAGGTCAAGCCGAGCGTCAAGAAGATCTGCGACAAGTGCAAGGTGATCCGCCGTCACGGCCGGGTCATGGTCATCTGCGACAACCTGCGCCACAAGCAGCGCCAGGGCTGACGCACGCCGACCGACCTGCATTTCGCAGTTCTTCCCGCGACGCGAGCAAAACGTACATACGCAGCATCCACCTGGCCGGTTTCCCCGGCTGGTGACACCTCCGGCGGGGGCCGGGGACCCGAAACGTACCTAGTACGGCGGTCGGGAGCGGTGCTGCGGAAGACCCCCGAAAACAACTGGAGCCAGTAAATGGCACGCGTTTCCGGTGTTGACATCCCGCGCGAAAAGCGTGTGGAGATCGCACTCACCTACGTCTTCGGTATCGGGCGCACCCGGTCCAAGGAGATCCTCGCCTCCACCGGCGTGAACCCGAACACCCGCGTTCGTGACCTGGCCGAAGAGGACCTGGTCAAGATCCGCGAGTACGTGGACGCCAACCTCCGCACCGAGGGTGACCTTCGCCGTGAGGTTGCCGCCGACATCCGCCGCAAGGTCGAGATCGGCTGCTACCAGGGTCTGCGCCACCGTCGTGGTCTGCCGGTCCACGGTCAGCGCACCAGCACGAACGCTCGTACCCGCAAGGGCCCGCGTCGCGCCATCGCCGGTAAGAAGAAGCCGGGCAAGAAGTAGTCCACAGCGGACGCTTTTCAGCGGTCTTCGCTGTAGGACCGATCACCTCCCCTCTCCATCTGGAGTAAGACATGCCCCCCAAGGGTCGTCAGGGCGCTGCCAAGAAGGTGCGCCGCAAGGAAAAGAAGAACGTCGCTCACGGCCACGCGCACATCAAGAGCACGTTCAACAACACCATCGTCTCGATCACGGACCCCTCGGGCAACGTGATCTCCTGGGCGTCCGCCGGCCACGTCGGCTTCAAGGGCTCCCGCAAGTCGACTCCGTTCGCCGCGCAGATGGCCGCCGAGTCGGCCGCCCGCCGCGCGCAGGAGCACGGCATGCGCAAGGTTGACGTCTTCGTCAAGGGCCCGGGCTCCGGTCGCGAGACCGCGATCCGCTCCCTCCAGGCCACTGGCCTCGAGGTCGGCTCGATCCAGGACGTCACCCCGACGCCGCACAACGGCTGCCGTCCCCCCAAGCGCCGCCGCGTCTGACGCACGGCTGCTTCAAGGATTGCCTTGAGGTTCGGGCGGTACGGCTCATTCGGGCCGTGCCGCCCGTACCCTTGCAGTACGCAGTAACCCAGCAGGGCATCAAATAGTGGGTGCCCATGACTGAAGGATCTCCACATGCTTATCGCTCAGCGCCCTTCGCTGACCGAAGAGGTTGTTGACGAGTACCGCTCGCGGTTCGTCATCGAGCCCCTGGAGCCGGGCTTCGGCTACACGCTCGGCAACTCCCTGCGTCGTACGCTCCTCTCCTCGATCCCCGGTGCCGCTGTCACCAGCATCCGGATCGACGGTGTCCTGCACGAGTTCACCACCGTGCCGGGCGTCAAGGAGGACGTCACCGACCTCATCCTGAACATCAAGCAGCTGGTCGTCTCCTCGGAGCACGACGAGCCGGTCGTGATGTACCTGCGCAAGCAGGGTCCCGGCCTGGTCACCGCTGCTGACATCGCCCCGCCGGCCGGTGTCGAGGTGCACAACCCCGACCTGGTGCTCGCCACGCTGAACGGCAAGGGCAAGCTGGAGATGGAGCTGACCGTCGAGCGCGGTCGCGGCTACGTCTCCGCCGTACAGAACAAGCAGCTGGGCCAGGAGATCGGCCGCATCCCGGTCGACTCCATCTACTCCCCGGTGCTCAAGGTCACGTACAAGGTCGAGGCGACCCGTGTCGAGCAGCGCACCGACTTCGACAAGCTGATCGTCGACGTCGAGACCAAGCAGGCCATGCGTCCCCGTGACGCCATGGCGTCGGCCGGTAAGACCCTGGTCGAGCTGTTCGGTCTGGCGCGCGAGCTCAACATCGACGCCGAGGGCATCGACATGGGCCCGTCCCCCACGGACGCCGCCCTTGCCGCCGACCTGGCGCTGCCGATCGAGGAGCTCGAGCTCACCGTTCGTTCGTACAACTGCCTCAAGCGTGAGGGCATCCACTCCGTGGGTGAGCTCGTGGCGCGCTCCGAGGCGGACCTGCTCGACATCCGCAACTTCGGTGCGAAGTCGATCGACGAGGTCAAGGCGAAGCTGGCCGGCATGGGCCTGGCGCTCAAGGACAGCCCGCCCGGATTCGACCCCACGGCCGCTGCCGACGCCTTCGGCGCCGATGACGACGCGGACGCGGGCTTCGTGGAGACCGAGCAGTACTGATCGGTCTTCGTCTGCGGACCGGCTTCGGCTGGTCGCGCACACGCGATGGAGTCGCAAATCGACTCTTCCCCGCGCCCCTTCGGGGCGCGGGTCTCCGACAGGGCGACCGCCCTGCTCGGACACTGACATCGGTACCTCGTACGGCCGGTGCAGATCACTAGGAGAAACACCATGCCGCGTCCCGCAAAGGGTGCCCGTCTCGGCGGTTCCGCCGCGCACGAGCGTCTGCTTCTCGCCAACCTGGCGAAGTCGCTCTTCGAGCACGGCCGCATCACGACGACCGAGGCCAAGGCCCGCCGCCTGCGTCCGGTCGCCGAGCGCCTGATCACCAAGGCGAAGAAGGGCGACATCCACAACCGTCGCCTGGTGCTGCAGACGATCACCGACAAGGGCATCGTCCACACCCTCTTCACCGAGATCGCGCCCCGCTACGAGGAGCGTCCGGGTGGTTACACCCGTATCACCAAGATCGGCAACCGTCGTGGTGACAACGCGCCGATGGCCGTGATCGAGCTGGTCGAGGGCGAGATCGCCAAGAAGGCGACCGTTGCCGAGGCCGAGGCCGCCACCGTGCGCGCCGTCAAGGAGTCCGACGCCAAGGCTGCTGAGGCCGAGGTCGTCGAGGACGCCGAGGCGAAGGACGCGTAAGCGTTCTGAAGGCTGGTGAACGGGCCCGTTCCCTTCGGGGGGCGGGCCCGTTCTGCTGTGTGGATGCTTTGAGAGGAACGGTTACGTGAGTGATGAGGTGGAGCCCGGCCTCGTCCGGGTACGGCTCGATCTGTCGTACGACGGCAAGGACTTCTCCGGCTGGGCCCGGCAGCCGCTCGGGCGCAGGACCGTGCAGGGTGAGATCGAGGACGCGCTGCGTACGGTGACGCGCTCCGACGTGACGTACGACCTGACCGTCGCCGGGCGCACCGACGCCGGGGTGCACGCGCGCGGCCAGGTCGCGCACGTCGACCTGCCCGAGGCGGTGTGGGCCGAGCACCGCGAGAAGCTGCTGCGGCGGATGGCCGGGCGGCTGCCGCACGATGTGCGGATCTGGCGGATCGAGGAGGCGCCGAGCGGTTTCAACGCGCGGTTCTCTGCGATCTGGCGGCGGTACGCGTACCGGGTGACCGACAACGTCGGCGGTGTCGACCCGCTGCTGCGCGGTCATGTCCTGTGGCACGACTGGGAGTTGGACGTCGACGCCATGAACGCGGCCTCCGCCGCGCTGCTCGGCGAGCACGACTTCGCGGCGTACTGCAAGAAGCGCGAGGGCGCCACCACCATCCGCACGCTCCAGGAGCTGTCCTGGGTGCGCGGCGACGACGGGATCGTCACCGCGACCGTGCGCGCGGACGCCTTCTGCCACAACATGGTGCGCTCGCTCGTGGGCGCGCTGCTGTACGTCGGCGACGGCCACCGTGGTCCCGAGTGGCCCGGCAAGGTCCTCGCGGCGGCGGTGCGCGACTCCTCCGTCCATGTGGTGAAGCCGCACGGCCTCACCCTGGAGGAAGTCGGTTACCCCGCCGACGAGTTGCTCGCGGCGCGCAGCAAGGAGGCGCGCAACCTGCGCACGCTGCCCGGGAGTTCAGGCGGCGGGCCGGGTGGCTGCTGCTGAGGCCTGGTTGCGGCCGCGGGCGACGATCTGGTCGAAGGTGAACTTCGCGAGCTCGTCGCCCGCCGTGAACACGGCCGCATCGCTCTTCGTCACGCTCTTGCCGTCGGCGAAGCCGCCGGTCGTGAAGTAGGCATAGCGGCCATAGGAGTTGGTGGTGTTGCGGCAGACCGAACCGCCCCGGCAGAACGTGTTCACGCCCGAGCCGTAGAGCGAGGCGATGCCGCCGTCGGCCTGCTCCTTGGCCTTCGTCGCGGCGGTGTCCGTGTCGAACACGGCGACCCCGACGGTGACCGCGATGCCGTCCTTGGTGAACGTGGCCCGGATGACCTGGCGGCAGCCATTGTTGTTGAGGGCCGAGCCGAGCGAACCCTGGGTGACCGAGGCGCAGTCGGTGACCTTGTCGGTGGGGCCCTTGGCGTAGGCGCCGCTGCCCAGGGCCAGGCTCTTGCCCGGGAAGAGGGTGTCGGCGCTCAGCGGCGCCGTGTCCTTCTTCGCGTTGGAGACGTAGTCGTACGGGTTGGGCGGGGGCGGCGGGGCCACCTGGGAGAACGAGGGCCCCGGCTGCGCGCTGTTGCTGGGCAGCGCCGGGGGAGAGGGCAGTTCACTGGCCGACTTGCCGTCGTCCTTGCTGCCCGCGTTCACGATCACGGTGGCCACGACCGCGACGACCGCCGCCGTCGCGAGTGCGCCGCCGCCTATGAACAGCCACTTCTTGCGCCGACTGCGCGCGGCCGACGCATCGGCGAGCGCCGCCCAGTCCGGTGTCTGCTGATCCCCCGGGCCCCACGCGGGTCCCCCTTGCCCAAAGCTCATGCCGCGCATCTTAATTCGATTGTTCAGGGGGGCAGGGCCTGCGCGACAATCCGCCCATGGGACATCTTGAGGCTGCACATCTGGAGTACTACCTGCCGGACGGGCGGGTGCTGCTCGGCGACGCCTCGTTCCGGGTGGCGGAGGGTTCGGTGGTGGCTCTGGTCGGCGCCAACGGAGCCGGCAAGACGACGCTGCTCCGCATGATCTCCGGCGAGCTCCAGCCGCACGGCGGCTCGGTGTCGGTGAGCGGCGGGCTCGGCGTGATGCCGCAGTTCGTGGGCTCGGTGCGCGACGAGCGTACGGTGCGTGACCTGCTGGTTTCCGTCGCCCAGCCGCGGATCAGGAAGGTCGCGGCCGAGGTGGACGCGGCCGAGCACCTGATCATGACGGTCGACGACGAGGCCGCGCAGATGAAGTACGCGCAGGCCCTCAGCGACTGGGCCGAGGCGCACGGGTACGAGGCCGAGACGGTCTGGGACATGTGCACCATGGCCGCCCTGGGGATGCCGTACGACAAGGCCCAGTTCCGCGAGGTGCGCACGCTCAGCGGCGGCGAGCAGAAGCGGCTGGTGCTCGAAGCGCTGCTGCGCGGGCCCGACGAGGTGCTGCTCCTGGACGAGCCGGACAACTATCTGGACGTGCCGGGCAAGCGCTGGCTGGAGGAGCGGCTGCGGGAGACCCGCAAGACGGTCCTGTTCGTCTCGCACGACCGGGAGCTGCTGTCGCGGGCCGCCGAGCGGATCGTGAGCCTGGAGCCGAGCCCTGCCGGGACGGACGTGTGGGTGCACGGCGCCGGATTCGGCACGTACCACGAGGCCCGGCGTGAGCGGTTCGCGCGCTTCGAGGAGCTCAAGCGGCGCTGGGACGAGGAGCACGCCCGCCTGAAGGCGCTGGTGCTGCGGCTGCGCAACCAGGCCGCGATCAGCCCGGACATGGCCTCCCGTTACCACGCGATGCAGACCCGCTTCAAGAAGTTCGAGGAGGCGGGCCCGCCGCCGGAGCCGCCGCGCGAGCAGGCGATCACCATGCGACTGCGCGGCGGCCGTACCGGAGTGCGCGCCCTGACCTGCGAGAACCTTGAGCTGACCGGCCTGATGAAGCCGTTCTCGCTCGAAGTCTTCTACGGCGAGCGGGTCGCCGTCCTCGGCTCCAACGGCTCCGGAAAGTCGCACTTCCTGCGGCTGCTCGCGGGGGATGCCTCGGTGGCGTACACCGGGAACTGGAAGCTGGGCGCGCGGGTCGTGCCCGGGCACTTCGCGCAGACCCACGCACACCCCGAGCTGCTCGGGCGCACGCTCGTCGACATCCTGTGGAGCGAGCACGCCAAGGACCGCGGGGCCGCGATGTCGGTCCTTCGCCGGTACGAGCTGGAGCGGCAGGGGGACCAGCCCTTCGACAAGCTGTCGGGCGGCCAGCAGGCCCGCTTCCAGATCCTGCTCCTGGAGCTCGCCGGCACGACCGCGCTGCTGCTCGACGAGCCCACCGACAACCTCGACCTGGAGTCGGCGGAGGCCCTCCAGGACGGTCTGGAGTCGTACGACGGCACGGTGCTCGCCGTCACCCACGACCGCTGGTTCTCGAAGACGTTCGACCGCTATCTGGTCTTCGGCTCGGACGGCGTGGTGCGGGAGACCGCCGAGCCGGTGTGGGACGAGCGCCGGGTGGAGCGGGCCCGCTAGCGCGTTTGCACAGGTCAGGGCCGGATGCGGCGGAATGCGGGCAGGTGCGTCCCGGGCGGTTTTGACCCGCCCGGGGGCGCCCGGGTAGTCTTCTGGTTTGTTATGCGTATTGGCTAGGTCGTTCTCACGCGAAGAGCCCTTACGCAGGTTCTCTGGAGCAGTTACCAGTGACTCGCATACGGGCAGCGTCCCCGGCACTGTGAGTCCCAGCTGCATGATCGCTTCAGGGTGCAGTGTGTTTGGACCCCATCCACTAAGAAGCGAAGGCTACGAAGTGCGTACGTACAGCCCCAAGCCCGGCGACATCACTCGCCAGTGGCACGTCATTGATGCCCGGGACGTCGTCCTGGGTCGTCTGGCGACCACCGCCGCGAACCTCCTCCGGGGCAAGCACAAGCCCGTCTATGCCCCGCACATGGACATGGGTGACTTCGTCATCATCATCAACGCCGACAAGGTTCACCTGTCCGGCAACAAGAAGACCCAGAAGATGGCGTACCGCCACTCCGGCTACCCGGGCGGTCTCCGCTCGGTGCGCTACGACGACCTCCTGGCGAACAACCCGGAGAAGGCCGTCGAGAAGGCCATCAAGGGCATGATCCCCAAGAACACCCTGGGCCGTCAGATGCTCTCGAAGCTGAAGGTCTACTCGGGCGACCAGCACCCCCACGCTGCCCAGCAGCCGGTGCCGTTCGAGATCACCCAGGTCGCGCAGTAGTTCCGGCCACCCCCTAAGACAGAAAAGAATCTGAGGAGCATCGTGGCCGAGACCACTGTCGAGACCCCCGTCGAGGGCGAAGAGACCTACGCGGAGGTCACCACCTTCGAGTCCGAGGTCCCCGTCGAGGGCGAGTACACCACCGAGTCGATGGCTTCGCGCTTCGGTGACCCGCAGCCGGCCGCCGGCCTGGGTCGTCGCAAGAACGCCATCGCCCGCGTCCGGATCGTTCCGGGCACCGGCAAGTGGAAGATCAACGGGCGTACGCTCGAGGACTACTTCCCGAACAAGGTCCACCAGCAGGAAGTCAACGAGCCCTTCAAGGTGCTCGAGCTCGACAACCGCTACGACGTCATCGCCCGCATCTCGGGTGGCGGCGTGTCCGGTCAGGCCGGCGCCCTGCGCCTCGGCGTGGCCCGTGCGCTGAACGAGGCCGACGTCGACAACAACCGCGGCGCCCTCAAGAAGGCCGGCTTCCTCTCCCGCGACGACCGTGCGGTCGAGCGCAAGAAGGCCGGTCTCAAGAAGGCCCGTAAGGCCCCGCAGTACAGCAAGCGCTAAATCCGCGCCTGCCACTACGGCTCTCGTTCGCCCCGGCAGCACCTTCCGTGCTGCCGGGGCGTTCGTCTATTCACCCCCGGCAGTATCTACCCCGCACTTTCAGGTTTTCGGAGGACAGACGTGGGACGACTCTTCGGCACGGACGGCGTGCGCGGTGTCGCCAACTCGGATCTGACGGCTGAGCTCGCGCTCGGTCTGTCGGTTGCGGCGGCACATGTGCTCGCCGAAGCGGGGACCTTCGAGGGGCATCGGCCGACCGCCGTGGTCGGGCGGGACCCCCGGGCGTCGGGCGAGTTCCTGGAGGCCGCGGTCGTCGCGGGCCTCGCGAGCGCGGGCGTGGACGTCCTGCGGGTCGGTGTGCTGCCCACCCCCGCGGTGGCGTACCTCACCGGCGTGCTGGGTGCCGACCTCGGCGTGATGCTCTCCGCCAGCCACAACGCCATGCCGGACAACGGTGTCAAGTTCTTCGCGCGCGGCGGCCACAAGCTCGCCGACGAGCTGGAGGACCGCATCGAGTCGATCTACGAGCAGCACCGCACGGGCGAGCCCTGGGAGCGCCCGACCGGCTCGGGCGTGGGCCGTGTCCGCTCGTACGACGAGGGCTTCGACCGGTACGTCGCGCACCTCATCGGCGTGCTGCCCAACCGCCTCGACGGTCTCAAGGTCGTCCTGGACGAGGCGCACGGCGCGGCCGCCCGGGTCTCGCCGGAGGCGTTCACGCGAGCCGGCGCCGAGGTCGTCACGATCGGTGCCGAGCCGGACGGGCTCAACATCAACGACGGCTGCGGCTCCACCCATCTCGGCCTCCTGAAGGCGGCCGTCGTCGAGCACGGCGCCGACCTCGGCATCGCGCACGACGGCGACGCCGACCGCTGCCTGGCCGTGGACGGCGCGGGCAACGAGGTCGACGGCGACCAGATCCTCGCGGTTCTCGCCCTCGCCATGCGCGAGGCGGGCACGCTGCGCGGCAACACCGTCGTCGGCACCGTCATGTCCAACCTGGGCTTCAAGATCGCCATGGAGCGCGAGGGCATCCAGCTCGTCCAGACCGCGGTCGGTGACCGCTACGTCCTGGAGTCGATGAAGGAGCACGGGTACGCGCTCGGCGGCGAGCAGTCCGGCCACGTGATCATCCTGGACCACGCGACCACCGGTGACGGCACGCTGACCGGCCTGATGCTGGCCGCCCGCGTCGCGGCCACCCGCCGCACGCTCGCCGACCTCGCCGGAGTCATGGAGCGCCTGCCGCAGGTGCTGGTCAACGTCCCCGACGTCGACAAGTCCCGGGTGTCCACCTCCGCCGAGCTCGGCGCGGCCGTCGCCGAGGCCGAGCGCGAGCTGGGCGCGACCGGGCGGGTGCTGCTGCGCCCGTCGGGCACCGAGCCGCTGGTCCGTGTGATGGTCGAGGCCGCCGACATCGAGCAGGCCCGCTCGGTCGCGAGCCGCCTCGCCGACGTCGTCAAGTCGGCTCTGGGCTAAGACGGTTGACGCTTGCGCTGGCTCGCCCAGAGGAACTTCTGGGCGAGCAGCGTGAGCGTGCCGGACAGGACGATGCCGCCCAGGTTGGCGAGCAGTTGCCAGCTGGAGCCCCAGGTCTGGCCGTAGTCCTGATAGCTGAACGCCATCGCGGCATTGGCCGCCGCCGGGACCGTCGTGACCGAGATCGCCACGCCGATCAGCGCTCCTGACTTCGCCGAGGTGAGCGAGAGCGTCCCCGCGATGCCCGCCAGGAACGCCACGACGAACGACATCCAGTCGGGCCGGTAGATGAACGCCGTGTTCGGCCGGGCCGCCTCGATCATCGACTTGTCGAAGAGCCCGCACACCTCCATCAGCCAGCCGAAGCCGGCCGTGAGCAGCATCGCCGAGGCGAAGCCCACCACCAGCGCGATCAGCGAGCGCCACACCAGGCGCGGGGCGCGCCGCACCAGCGCCGTGGAGATCCCGGCCAGCGGCCCGAACTCGGGGCCGACCGCCATCGCCCCCACGATCAGGATCGCGTTGTCGAGCATCACCCCGCACGCCGCGAGCATCGTCGCGACGGCGAGGAACGCCACGTACGTGACCGACAGTGTGGACTCCTCGTGCGTGGCGTCGGTGAGCGACTCCCACAGCACCGCGTCCGCGCCCTCGCCCGGAGCTTCCGCCTCGGCCTTGTCGGCGCGCCTGGAGATCGAGAGTTCGATGTGATCGACGGCGATCGAACCGTCCCGGTCCAGGCCGATCGCCCGCAGTTCGGCGATCAGGGAGTCCCCGGCCTCGCGCGCCACGTCGCACAGCACGAGATCGCCGGCCGGGTTGCGGGCCGCCCCCGGGAGCACCACCAGATGCGCGGTGCCGACCGTCGACTCCACGGTGCGTACGACCTCGTCGGTCCGGTCGGCGGGCACGATCAGTCGCAGGTGCAGCACGTTTCCTCGCCTGGTCGGGGCTTGCGCGTATTCAGAGCTTGCGGAGCGAGATCTTCTGGATCTTGTGGTCCGGTCCCTTGCGGACGACGAGCGTGGCCCGGCCGCGCGTGGGGGCCACATTCTCCACCAGGTTGGGCCGGTTGATGGTGCGCCAGGTCGTCCGGGCGTAGTCGAGGGCCTCTTCCTCGGAGACCTGGGTGTACTTGCGGAAGTACGAGAACGGGTTCTGGAAGGCGGTCTCGCGCAGCTTGCGGAAGCGGTTGAGGTACCAGGTCTCGATGTCCTCGGTGCGCGCGTCCACGTACACGCTGAAGTCGAAGTAGTCCGCGAGGCCGACCCGGGTGCGGCCGTCCTGGCCGGGCAGGGCGGGCTGCAGGACGTTGAGGCCCTCGACGATGAGGATGTCCGGGCGGCGCACCACGAGACGCTCGTCCGGCACGATGTCGTAGATCAGGTGCGAGTAGACGGGCGCGGTGACCTCGTCCTTGCCCGCCTTGATGTCCGCGACGAACCGGGTCAGCGCCCGGCGGTCGTACGACTCGGGGAAGCCCTTGCGGGACATCAGGCCGCGGCGCTGGAGCTCGGCCATCGGGTACAGGAAGCCGTCGGTGGTGACCAGCTCGACGCGGGGGTGCTCGGGCCAGCGGGCGAGCAGCGCCTGGAGCAGTCGGGCCACGGTCGACTTCCCGACGGCCACCGACCCCGCCACCCCTATGACGAACGGGGTGCCGCGCTGGGTGCCGTGCCCGTTGCCCGCGTCGCCCAGGAACGTGTTGAGGGTGCCGCGCAGATTGGCGGTGGCCTCCACGTACAGGTTGAGCAGCCGGGACAGCGGCAGATAGATGTCGCGCACTTCGTCGAGGTCGATGACGTCACCGAGCCCGCGCAGCCGCTCGACCTCGTCGGCGGTGAGCGGCAGCGGCGTCTTGTCGCGCAGGGCGCTCCACTCTGCGCGGGTGAGGTCCACGTAGGGAGTCGTCTCCGGCTTGCGGTGGGCGCTCCGTGGCGGCGAAGTGATCACAGGTCCATTGTTGCGGCTGTATGACGTGCGTGGGGGGTGGGGTGGGTCACGTGGGCCGCAGGGCATGAAACGGCGGCCCTGCTTACGGGCCCTCGCCGCGCCCGCGGCGACGATGCGCCGAGACCCGCCCGGGTCCCGCGCGTGCGCACGCCGTGCCCGGCGGCGCGGCGGCACGCGTCGGGCTGCTTGTTCTGCGCCACACCTGCCCCGCGACGGTGTTGGAAGCGGGCGGTCGCCGGTTCTCGTGGCAAGGTGGCTCGGTCATGAGGACCCGGCCTTCACGCCGCGTACGTACGGGAACGGACGCGAACGTACCCGCGCGTGAGGCCGGACTCGGGCACTCGTGGCCTCGAAGCGCTCGATGCGTGGGTCGGTGGGAGCTGGCACTCCCCACCGGCCCCCAGAGGGTGCCAGGGGCGGTAAGTGACACCTTGAGTCGCTGGTCGGGCGGCCATGGAGGGGTTTCTATGTGCGGAATCGTGGGTTACGTAGGCGGGCAGTCGGCGCTGGACGTCGTCGTGGCGGGGCTCAAGCGGCTCGAGTACCGCGGATACGACTCCGCGGGCGTCGCGGTCCTCGCGGACGGCGGGCTCGCCGCGGCGAAGAAGGCCGGGAAGCTGGTCAATCTGGAGAAGGCGCTCCTGGAGGCGCCGCTGCCCGCCGGTTCGACCGGCATCGGGCACACCCGGTGGGCCACGCACGGCGGGCCCACCGACGACAACGCGCACCCGCACCTGGACAACGCCGGGCGGGTCGCCGTCGTACACAACGGGATCATCGAGAACTTCGCCGTGCTGCGGGCCGAGCTCGCCGAGCGCGGCCACCAGCTCGACTCCGAGACGGACACCGAGGTCGTCGCCCACCTCCTCGCCGAGTGCCACTCCTCGGCCGAGGACCTGGCCGAGGCCATGCGACAGGTGTGCCGACGGCTCGAAGGCGCGTTCACGCTGGTCGCGGTGCACGCCGACGAGCCGGACGTCGTGGTGGGCGCGCGGCGCAACTCGCCGCTCGTGGTGGGCATCGGCGAGGGGGAGGCCTTCCTCGCATCGGACGTCGCCGCCTTCATCGCGCACACCCGCTCCGCCATCGAACTCGGCCAGGACCAGGTCGTCGAGCTGCGCCGGGACGGCGTGGTGGTCACCGACTTCGACGGCGCGCCGGCCGAGACCCGGGCGTACCACGTCGACTGGGACGCCTCCGCCGCCGAGAAGGGCGGCTACGACTACTTCATGCTCAAGGAGATCGCCGAGCAGCCCAAGGCCGTCGCCGACACACTGCTCGGCCGGATCGACGCGGCGGGCTCGCTGACCCTGGACGAGCTGCGCATCCCCGACTCCGTCCTGCGCGAGGTCGACAAGGTCGTCATCGTGGCGTGCGGCACCGCCTACCACGCGGGAATGATCGCGAAGCTGGCCATCGAGCACTGGACGCGGATCCCGTGCGAGACGGAGCTGGCCAGCGAGTTCCGCTACCGGGACCCGATTCTCGACCAGCGCACGCTGGTCATCGCCATCTCGCAGTCCGGCGAGACCATGGACACCCTGATGGCGCTGCGGCACGCCCGCGAGCAGGGCGCGAAGGTCCTCGCGGTCTGCAACACCAACGGGTCGACGATCCCGCGCGAGTCGGACGCCGTCCTGTACACGCACGCCGGCCCCGAGGTCGCCGTCGCCTCCACGAAGGCCTTCCTCACCCAGCTGGTGGCCTGCTACCTCGTCGCGCTGTACCTCGGCCAGGTGCGCGGGACCAAGTGGGGCGACGAGATCCGGGCCGTCGTCCACGACCTCGCCGCGATCGCCACCGAGGTCGACCGCGTCCTCGAAACCATGGAGCCCGTACGGGAGTTGGCGCGCTCGCTCGCCGACAAGGACACGGTGCTGTTCCTCGGCCGGCACGTGGGCTACCCGGTCGCCCTGGAGGGCGCGCTCAAGCTCAAGGAGCTGGCGTACATGCATGCGGAGGGGTTCGCGGCGGGGGAGCTGAAGCATGGGCCGATCGCTCTGATCGAGGAGGATCTGCCGGTGGTTGTGGTCGTCCCCTCGCCGAGGGGGCGGTCGGTGCTCCACGACAAGATCGTTTCCAATATCCAGGAGATCCGTGCGCGCGGAGCGCGGACGATCGTGATCGCGGAGGAGGGGGACGAGGCGGTGGCACCGTACGCGGACCATCTGATCCGCATCCCGGTCACGCCCACGCTGCTCCAGCCCCTCGTGTCGACCGTGCCGCTCCAGGTCTTCGCGTGCGAGCTGGCCACGGCGCGGGGCAACGAGGTCGACCAGCCTCGCAATTTGGCCAAGTCCGTGACGGTGGAGTGAGCGCGTGATCATTGGTGTGGGGATCGACGTGGCCGAGATCGAGCGGTTCGGGGAGTCCATCGAGCGGACCCCCGCGATGCTCCAACGGCTGTTCGTGGAGAGCGAGTTGATACTGCCGAGCGGTGAGCGGCGCGGGGTCGCCTCGCTCGCGGTTCGGTTCGCGGCGAAGGAGGCCCTCGCGAAGGCTCTGGGGGCGCCGGCGGGGCTGCTGTGGACGGATGCGGAGGTGTACGTGGAGGGGAGCGGGCAGCCGCGGCTCCGGGTGCGGGGGTCCGTCGCCGCGCGGGCGGCGGAGCTGGGGGTTCGGCATTGGCATGTTTCGCTCAGCCATGATGCGGGGGTCGCTTCCGCGGTGGTGATCGCGGAGGGCTGAGTTCTCCCTACCCCGCCCCTTCCCGCTGTGACACTCTGCGGCTCCGCGGCGTGGCCTCCGGTGGTTGAAGTAAGGGTGAAGCCGGGTTTCCTGGGGCTCCGCCCCAGACCCCGTTCGCGCCTTAAGGGCGCTCGTCCTCAAACTCCCCCAAGGCCTCAAGGGCCAGGGGGGACCCATGACGGGCTGAAGATGCCGGTGCCGGCCGGCATCGCCCCTGCCAGGGGTGCGGGGAACTGCGCGAGCAACCACGTACGGTCCGCAGCCGAACCCACATGAGGCGAACGGGCCCGGGGCGCAGCTCCTGAAGCTGACAGGGGGTGGTGGGGGAGTTCGCCGCGGGCTGGGGCGGAGTCCCGGTCCACCCCGAAGGGCACGCGGCGGAGCCGCGAATGGCACGGCGGGGAGGGGTGGCGTGAGGGAGAGTGGGCGGTATGCGTACTGCCTATGACGTCGACACCGTTCGGGCCGCCGAGGGCGAGCTCATGGCCCACCTCCCACCCGGCACGCTCATGCAGCGCGCCGCCGCCGGCCTCGCCGCGGCCTGCGCGGACATGCTGGGCCGGGTCTACGGCGTCAGGGTCGTGCTGCTCGTCGGCAGCGGGGACAACGGCGGCGACGCGCTGTACGCCGGGGCCCGCCTGGCCCGCCGGGGCGCGGGTGTCGGCGCGGTGCTGCTCAACCCGGACCGCGCCCACCCCGAAGGCCTGGCGGCGCTGCTGAGGGCCGGCGGCCGCGTCGCCGACGACCCCTTCGAGGTGCTTGCCGTCGCCGATCTCGTACTGGACGGCATCACCGGCATCGGCGGCCGCGGCGGCCTGCGCCCCGACGCGATCCCGCTCGCCCGGGCCGCGCGAGGGTCCAACGCCGTCGTCGTCGCCGTCGACCTCCCCAGCGGCGTGGACGCGGGCACCGGAGAGGTGCCCGGCGAGGCGCTGCGGGCGGACGCGACCGTCACGTTCGGGGCGTACAAGCCGGGGCTGCTCATCGACCCGGCGCGCGAGTACGCGGGGGCCGTCCGGCTCATCCCCATCGGCCTCGACCTGCCCTCCGTCCCCTCCGTCGAAGCCCTCCAACACGCCGACGTGGCCGATCTGTTGCCCACCCCTGCCGCCGAGAGCGACAAGTACCGGCGCGGTGTCGTCGGAGTCGTCGCCGGTTCGGCCCGCTATCCCGGCGCGGCGGTCCTCGCGGTCGCGGGCGCGCTGCGGGGCGGGGCCGGGGCGGTGCGGTACGTCGGGCCCGGCGGCGACGCGGTCATCGCGCGCTTCCCCGAGACCCTCGTGTCGGACGGCTCGCCCGCGAAGGCCGGGCGGGTGCAGGCGTGGGTGGTCGGCCCGGGGCTGGGGTTGGGGGCTCCCCTGCTCGAGCGGAGCCGAGAGCTTGGGGAAGGTCCTGGTGTCGATGAGGTGCTCGGCTCGGACGTGCCGGTCCTCGTGGACGCGGACGGGCTGCGCGGTCTCGACCCCGATGCGGTACGGGGCCGCCCGGCGGCCACCCTGCTCACCCCGCACGCGGGCGAGGCGGCCGCGCTGCTCGGGGTGCCGCGCGAGAAGGTCGAGGCGGAGCGGCTGGCCTCGGTGCGCGAGCTGGCCTCGCGGTACGGGGCGACGGTGCTGCTCAAGGGGTCGACCACGCTGGTCGCGGACGCGGATGGCCCGGTACGGGTCAACCCGACGGGTACGTCCTGGCTCGCCACGGCGGGGAGCGGGGACGTGCTGTCGGGGCTTGCGGGGTCGTTGCTCGCGGCGGGGCTGGGGGCGAGGGACGCGGGGTCGGTGGCGGCCTATCTTCATGGCTTGGCCGGCCGCCATGCCTCGCGGGGGGCGCCGGCGACTGCGTATGGGGTGGCGGAGGCGGTGCCGGGGGTCTGGCGGGATGTGGCTGCGTCGAGCGGGTGAGTTTCCCCCCACCCCGCCCCTTCCCGCTGTGACACTCTGCGGCTCCGCCGCGTGGCCTCCGGGGGGGGGGGAGGTGGCTGAGCTGGACTCCTGGGGCTGCGCCCCGGACCCCCGCGGGGACTTCGTCCCCTGCACCCCTTTCGGGGGCTCCGCCCCCGGACCCCCGTTCGCGCCTGAAGGGCGCTCGTCCTCAGACTCCCTCAAGGCCTCAAGGCCTCAAGGCCCCAAGGCCCCAAGGGCCAGGGGGGACCCCCATGACGGGCCGAAGTCGGGCCGGCGTCCCTGGTCGTCGACCGGCCAGGCAGGCCCGCCGGGCAACTTCGCCAAGGTCAACCCCGCCAGGGGCGCGGGACTGCGACATTGTGCGGCTCCGCCGCGCGGGCGCGACCGGGTGCCCGCGGGCCGAACGGCGCAAGCCCCTCGGCCCGCTGAACAGGCTCACCCCGCGTGTGCTCAGCCCCCTCGACCGCCCCCGGCGGTTTCATGGCCGCATGAACCACCCCCACGTCACCCTCGAACCCGGCCGCATCGCCGCCCTGCTCCTCGGGCCCGCCACCGTGCTCGTCCCCACGCCCCCGGCCATGGCGGCCGAGCTCACCGCGGTCGTCCGGGCCGGGACCGGCGGCCTCGGGGCCGTCGAGCGGATCGCGGTGGTCGAGAGGGAGGTCGTCGCCGTCGAGGACGGTCAACTGGCTTGCAGCGCAGGCCTGTTGAGGCTGGGCGCGGTGTCCTCGTACGTCGTGCCGGGTGAGGCCTGCACCCCGCAGCGCCTCGCCGAGGCCCTGCGGCGGCACCGCGGTGATCTCTGGAGCGCGCTCGCCGAGTTCGGATACGCCGGCGGGCGCGGAGGCGGGGTGCAGGCGGCGGCCCTCGCGGCGGCGTTCGCCGCGGCCCCCGGCGGGCCGGAGCCCGCCACCCCGGACCGGGTCTTCGCGAGCGTGGAGGAGTTCGCGGCCCGGTGCTGCGCCTGGCGGGATGCCCGGCCGCCCACAGGCGGGTGACGGTCCGGCCCGCCGCCCGGCCGGATTTTTCGAGGGCCGTGCTGGGCCTGGCGGGACCTCTCGCGGCCCGCCGCCACCAGGGCAACCCCCGCCACCGGGTGACATCCGCCGCGCGGCTTCCGCGACACGCCCGGAGCCGGGGGTTTTCTGGGCCTATGAACCAAGAACAAAATACGCAAAAGCTCCAAACATCAAAGAAACGGCAGAGCCTCGGCGCCTGCGGGCTGGTGCTCGCCGCCGCCCTCGCGCTCGGGGCCGCCGCCCCCAGTACCGGCGTCCCTCTGCCCCCACCACCTCGCCGGCTCGAAGTCCCCGCACCCCCCGTCCCGCCCGCACCGGGCAACCCCGCACCGGGCAAACCCGCCCCCGGCGAGCCCGCTCCGCCCGCCCCCGGTGACCTCGCGCCCGGCAACGCCGCCCCCGGCATCCCCGAGGTCCTCGTGCCCGGGACGGCGCTCGACTCGCAGGCAGGGCCGCTCGACACCCCCGATCAGGCGCTGCCCCCGCTCGTCTACCAGCCCAGCGCCGCCGAGGACCGGCTCGAACCGGTGGCCGCGCCCGAGGGGGCGTACCGGCTCGTCGAGTACGTGCCGCAGAGCGAGGTCGCCGCCAAGCCCGACAGCTGTACCGCCAAGGCCGGCCCGTACCAGAAGCAGATCGAGCGGTGGCTCGGGCTCACGGTGGACGGGCGGCAGTCCGCCGCCGACTGTGCCGCGGTGCGCAAGTTCCAGCAGGCGCAGGGGATTTCGCCGGCCATCGGGTTCGCCGGTCCGGTCACCTGGTCCCGGATGCAGTTCCTGTCCGCGCGCAAGAATCCCAACGCCGCGCACCAGTGCCCCGTGAAGGCGCAGCGGGTGGCCTGCGTGGATCTGGCGCGGCAGTTGATGTGGGTGCAGGAGGGGAAGAGAATCACCTTCGGTCCTGTGCCCATTCGCAGTGGGCGGGCCTCGCTGCCCACCCGGGGCGGCTGGCACAAGGTCTACTGGCGGCACAAGAACCACTGGTCGTCGGTCTACCACCAGTCCATGCCGTACGCCCAGTTCTTCGACGGCGGCCAGGCCTTCCACGCCGTCTACCACAGCGTGTACACCTCCGTCGGCAGCCATGGATGCGTGAACCTCGCCGTCGATGACGCGCGCAAACTGTGGGACGCCCTGCGCCAGGGCGACGCCGTCTACGTGTGGGGGCACCGCGAGGGCACCTGAGCCCGCCCCCGCCAATGTGTCCTGCGGCACAATCCGAGTCCCCCTGCGCTCTGAGAGACTTGGCGCGATGACCGCGATGACTCAGTACCCCGCCGGGCGCGCCCGCGCCGAGATCGACCTCGGCGCGCTGCGCGCCAACGTCCGTACGCTGCGCGCCTGTTCGCCCGGCGCACAGCTCATGGCCGTGGTGAAGGCGGACGCGTACGGGCACGGCGCGGTGCCGTGTGCCAGGGCGGCGCAGGAGGCGGGCGCCGCGTGGATCGGCACCGCCACGCCGCACGAGGCCCTCGCGCTGCGCGCGGCCGGCATCGAGGGCCCGATGATGTGCTGGCTGTGGACGCCGGGCGGCCCCTGGCGCGAGGCCGTCGAGGCGGACATCGACGTCTCGGTGAGTGGGATGTGGGCGCTGCGCGAGGTGACGGACGCCGCCCGCTCCGCCGGACGTACCGCCAGGATTCAACTCAAGGCCGACACCGGGCTCGGCCGCAACGGCTGCCAGCCCGCCGACTGGCCGGAACTCGTCCACGCGGCGCTCGCCGCCCCCGGGGTCACCGTCACCGGCCTGTGGTCGCACCTGGCCTGCGCCGACGAGCCGGGCCACCCCTCGATCGCGGCCCAGCTCTCGGTGTTCCAGGAGATGACCGCGTTCGCGGAGAAGGCGGGCGTCACCCCCGAGGTGCGGCACATCGCCAACTCCCCGGCCACGCTCACCCTCCCCGAGTCCCACTTCGACCTCGTGCGCACCGGCATCGCCATGTACGGCATCTCGCCCGCGCCGGAGCTCGGCACCGCGCGCGAGCTGGGGCTCCGGCCGGTCATGACCCTGTCGGCCTCGGTGGCGCTCGCCAAGCAGGTTCCGGCGGGTCACGGCGTCAGTTACGGGCATCACTACGTCACGAAGAGCGAGACCACCCTCGGCCTCGTCCCGCTCGGTTACGCCGACGGCATCCCGCGGCACGCCTCCGGGCGCGGTCCGGTTCTGGTGGGCGGGAAAGTGCGTACCGCGGCGGGCCGCATTGCCATGGACCAGTTCGTGGTCGACCTTGAGGGGGACAGGGTCGAGCCGGGCGACCGGGCCGTGCTGTTCGGGCCGGGCGACCACGGGGAGCCGACGGCCGAGGACTGGGCGCGGGCGGCCGACACCATCGGCTACGAGATCGTGACGCGCATCGGTTCACGGGTGCCCCGCGTCTACGTGAATGAGTGTTCCGACGACGACGAGTAAGAGCGGAGCGGCACGGTGAGCGAGAGCAGCACGGGGGACGCCGTCGTATCCGCGGTCCAGGGTGCCCAGTCGGCGGTGGGGAACTGGCGTCTTGCCGGGATCGCGGGGGCCGCGATAGGCGTGGTCGCGGCGGGCGCGGCGGCGGGTGTCGCCATAGAGCGCCTCACCGTCGGGCGCGGCATGCGCAGAAAGGCGCGGCTCGCGCTCGACGCGTCCGGGCCCTACGGATCGCTGCGGGGCATGCCGGGCCGGGCGGTCGCCGACGACGGCACGGTCCTCTACTACGAGACCGACGAGGTCGAGCCGGAGGCGGGCGCCAACGGCTCGCGCAAGCGCCGGCTGTTCGGGCGCAAGGTCCCGGCCCCGGTCACCGTGGTGTTCTCGCACGGCTACTGCCTCAGCCAGGACTCCTGGCACTTCCAGCGGGCCGCCCTGCGCGGGGTGCTGCGCACGGTGCACTGGGACCAGCGCAGCCACGGCCGCTCCGACCGCGGCAAGGCCCAGCGCGACGGCATCCCGGTCGACATCGACCGGCTCGGCCGCGATCTGAAGGCTGTCATCGACGCGGCCGCTCCCGAAGGCCCGCTCGTCCTGGTCGGCCACTCCATGGGCGGCATGACGATCATGGCCCTGGCCGACCAGTACCCCGAGCTGATCCGGGACCGCGTGGTCGGCGTCGGCTTCGTCGGTACGTCCTCCGGCAAGCTCGGCGAGGTCAACTACGGGCTCCCGGTGGCGGGGGTCAACGCGGTGCGCCGGGTGCTGCCGGGCGTGCTCAAGGCGCTGGGCTCGCAGGCCGAGCTGGTGGAGCGGGGGCGGCGGGCGACGGCCGACCTGTTCGCGGGCATGATCAAGCGCTACTCGTTCTCCTCCAAGGACGTCGACCCGGCGGTGGCCCGGTTCGCCGAGCGGATGATCGAGAGCACCCCGATCGACGTGGTCGCGGAGTTCTATCCGGCCTTCTCCGAGCACGACAAGACGGCCGCCCTGGCGATCTTCGCGGAGGTCCCGGTCCTGGTCCTGGCAGGCGACCGCGACCTGGTCACGCCCAGCTCGCACAGCGAGGCCATCGCCGATCTGCTGCCCGACGCGGAGCTGGTCATCGTGCCGGACGGCGGGCACCTGGTGATGCTGGAGCACCCCGAGACGGTCACCGACCGCCTCGCGGACCTCCTGGCCCGGGTCGGCGCGGTGCCGCAGGCCGCTAACGTTGGGACGTATGGAAGCACCGCACAGCAGCCCGGCGGCTGACGCCGGCACCCGCCTCACCCTCAACTCCCCTTCCGAAATGCAGGAGTTGGGCCGCCGCATCGCCAAACTGCTCCGCCCCGGTGATCTCGTGATGCTCACCGGGGAGCTCGGCGCCGGCAAGACGACCCTCACCCGCGGCCTCGGCGAGGGCCTCGGCGTGCGCGGAGCCGTGACGTCCCCCACCTTCGTCATCGCCCGCGTGCACCCCTCGCTGGTCGGCGGCCCCGCCCTGGTGCATGTGGACGCGTACCGGCTCGGCGGCGGGCTCGACGAGATGGAGGACCTCGACCTCGACGTGTCGCTGCCCGAGTCCGTGGTGGTCGTCGAGTGGGGCGAGGGCAAGGTCGAGGAGCTGTCCGACGACCGGCTCCAGGTCCTGATCGACCGCGTAGTGGGTGAGACCGACGACGACCGCAGGATCGTCACGATCACCGGAATCGGGCCCCGCTGGGCCGGCGCCGGGGTCGAGAGTCTCTGAGGCCGCGGCCGGGTGCGGCTGGAGCGGGCCGTACATTCCGACAAGACGTCGGCAAAGTGTTGCGCCGGTCGCACCGGGCATGGTCACATGGAGACAGAGACCTGGTTAGGTCTACCTAACCGCGCCTTCTTCCGCAGCCCCAGGAGGCCGCCATGACCGTGCCGGAACGCGAAGCGAAGCCGCAGGCCCCGCGGGGCGTCCCGGTGCCGCTCGGGGTGTCGATACACGATCTGCTCGCCTCGTGCGCCGCGGCCACCGCCGTGTCGACCCCGCCGCGCGAGAGCGCCCCGGCGGCCGGCGAGGGTGAAGCGCGCCAGGACGCCGCGTAGTCCTATCGGGTGTTTGTCGGGCTCGGCCCGGGACGACTACGGGACGACGACGACCTTCGAGTTGCGGGTCGCGAACGTCCACATCGCGTTGCCGTCCGCCCGCGTCATGCGGATCCCGCCGGCCTTCTTGTCCGGCTTGGGGCTCGTCATCGAGCCGTCCACAGCCGAGCTGAAGCCGATCGTCACGTTCTCGTTGATGGCGAACCGCACGACGTGCTCGACCATCACCCCGTCCGAGCCGGTGATCTTGCCGCCGGTCCGCGAGAGCACGGCGTACGTGCCGGGCTTCGGGCTGATGCTGGACGGCACGACCGCGAACGTCTTCGGCGTCTTCGTCACGCCCACCAGCCACACCCGCTTCGCGCCGAGCGCGTACACGACACGGACACCGGTGCCGGAATTCGCCGGCACCGCGAGGTCGGGCTTGTTGGCGGGGGAGCCGGCGGGCGGCTCGTTCGACGGCTTCACGGACGGGGACCCGCTGGTGCCGGGAGCCGCGAGCGCGGAGCGCGGAGGCGCGCTCGCCGAGGCCTGGTAGGCGAGGAAGCCGACCACCGCGAGAGCGGCCGCGGTCAGCCCGGCCACGAACCCCGTGCTGCTCCTTGCCACCTGGACTTCCCCTTTCGTACGTACGTGCATGCCTACGGTCATACCTGCGGCTGACGGTAGCAGCACGTGACGGCTTGGGCAGGACGCCGTGCCCCCGCCGCCTTGGTCGTAGGCTGTTCGCGTGCTCTTGCTCGCCGTT
The DNA here is from genome assembly GCF_039532965.1 of Streptomyces mauvecolor. Classification (NCBI taxonomy): domain Bacteria; kingdom Bacillati; phylum Actinomycetota; class Actinomycetes; order Kitasatosporales; family Streptomycetaceae; genus Streptomyces; species Streptomyces mauvecolor. Next base: position 117,236 of record NZ_BAAASQ010000010.1, read on the forward strand.
GATACCGCCACCCCCGCCGTCACCGTCGCCCTGCACGACGGCACCACCGTCGTCGCCCAGTCCAGTCAGGTCGACGCCCGCAGGCACGGGGAGCTCCTGCTGCCTGCCGTCGACCGGGTGCTCGCCGAGGCCGGCCTGGAACTCGGCGCCGTGACGGACCTGGTCGTCGGCGTCGGCCCCGGCCCCTACACCGGCCTGCGGGTCGGCCTGGTCACCGCCGCGACCTTCGGCTCGGTGCTCGGCGTCCCCGTCCACGGCCTGTGCACCCTGGACGGCCTCGCCTACGCCTCGGGCATCGAGGGCCCCTTCGCGGTCGCCACCGACGCCCGCCGCAAGGAGGTCTACTGGGCCAGGTACGACGACTTCCGTACGCGCACGGGCGAGCCCGGCGTCGACCGGCCCGCCGACATCGCGGACGAGCTGAGCGGCCTGCCCGTCGTCGGCGCGGGCGCCCTGCTCTACCCGGAGTCCTTCCCCGAGGCGCGCGGCCCCGAGTACCAGTCGGCGGGCGCGCTCGCCGCCCTCGCCGCCGAGAAGCTCGCCGAGGGCTCGGCCTTCCTGCCGCCGACGCCGCTGTACCTGCGCCGGCCGGACGCGCAGGTGCCCAAGAACTACAAGGTGGTCACCCCCAAGTGACCCAGGCCCGCCCGTCGCCCGACCACCGCCCCTCATCGACGCCGCTTCACGACGGCTCCCGTCCCTCGCTGCGCGAGATGCGCTGGTGGGACATCGCGCCGGTGCTCGAACTCGAACACGAGCTGTTCCCCGAGGACGCCTGGTCGGCGGGGATGTTCTGGTCCGAGCTCGCGCACGCGCGCGGGCCGGGCGCCACCCGCCGCTATGTGGTCGCCGAGGACGCCGAGGGGCGGCTCGTGGGGTACGCCGGGCTCGCCGCGGCCGGTGACCTCGCCGACGTGCAGACCATCGCCGCCGCGCGCGACCAGTGGGGCACGGGGCTCGGCGCCCGCCTCCTGACCGATCTGCTCAAGCACGCCACCGCCTTCGAGTGCGACGAGGTCCTGCTCGAAGTGCGCGTGGACAACACCCGGGCCCAGAAGCTCTACGAGCGCTTCGGCTTCGAGCCCATCGGCTTCCGGCGCGGCTACTACCAGCCGGGCAACGTCGACGCGCTCGTGATGCGGCTGAACGTCCAGGAACACGTCCAAGGAACAGAAGAGACTGACTGATGGCTGACGAACCGCTCGTACTGGGCATCGAGACCTCCTGCGACGAGACCGGCGTCGGCATCGTGCGCGGTACGACGCTGCTCGCCGACGCCATCGCCTCCAGCGTGGACACACACGCCCGGTTCGGCGGCGTGGTCCCCGAATTCGCGTCGCGGGCCCACCTCGAAGCGATGGTGCCGACCATCGAGCGCGCCCTGAAGACCGCCGGGATTTCGGCGAAGGACCTCGACGGCATCGCGGTCACCGCGGGACCCGGGCTCGCGGGCGCGCTGCTCGTCGGCGTCTCGGCCGCCAAGGCGTACGCGTACGCCCTGAACAAGCCGCTGTACGGGGTCAACCACCTCGCCTCGCACATCTGCGTCGACCAGCTGGAGCACGGGCCGCTGCCCGAGCCGACGATGGCGCTGCTCGTCTCCGGCGGCCACTCCTCGCTGCTGCTCGCTCCCGACATCACCGCCGACGTCCGCCCCATGGGCGCCACCATCGACGACGCCGCGGGCGAGGCCTTCGACAAGATCGCCCGGGTGCTCGACCTCGGCTTCCCCGGCGGCCCGGTCATCGACCGGCTCGCCAAGGAGGGCGACCCGAAGGCGATCGCGTTCCCGCGCGGCCTGACCGGCTCGCGCGACCCGGCGTACGACTTCTCCTTCTCGGGCCTCAAGACCGCCGTGGCCCGCTGGATCGAGGCCAAGCGCAACGCGGGCGAGGAGGTCCCGGTGCGCGATGTCGCCGCGTCGTTCCAGGAGGCCGTGGTGGACGTGCTGACCCGCAAGGCCGTACGGGCCTGCAAGGACGAGGGCGTCGACCACCTGATGATCGGCGGCGGCGTCGCCGCCAACTCCCGGCTGCGCGCACTCGCCCAGGAGCGCTGCGAGCGGGCCGGTATCCGGCTGCGGGTGCCGCGGCCCGGGCTGTGCACGGACAACGGCGCGATGGTCGCGGCCCTCGGCGCGGAGATGGTGGCCCGCAACCGTCCCGCCTCCGACCTGGAACTCTCGGCGGACTCGTCGCTCCCGGTGACCGAGCCGCACGTACCGGGCGAGGCGCACACCCACTCCCACGACCACGACCATGTGCACGAGGTCAGCAAGAAGAACCTGTACTCATGACCGTCGCGCTGATGTGGGAGGCCCGGGCCGCCGAGGGCCGTGGCGCCGAGCTCCTCGCCTGGGTGCGGGAGCAGACCGTGGCCGCATCGCCACTGCGCCGCGAGGTCCTGCGCGCGCCCGGCGACCGGGTCCTCGTCATCACCTGGTGGGACGCGCCCTACGACGCCGAACTGCCCGAACTCCCGGAACCCGCTGGGGAGTTGGTGGCCAGGCCGGTGCACCGCTGGCGCTTCGAGTCGGTCGGCTGAGCCGCCTTCCCGGGGCGGCGCGTGCCGCTTCCTGATCGTTCAAGGCAACCCCGCAACCGATTTCGGCATCAAGCTAGGAGCAGGTGATGGCTGAAACGGACGGGTAATTGAACATGGGCTGGCTCGTGCGCAAGAAGGCGGTCGCTGCGGCCGTCCTCGGACTTCTGACGGTCGCGGGCTGCTCGTCGGGCGGTGGATCGGGCAGCACGCCGTCCTCCTCCGCGCCGTCCGCGAAGGGCAGCGATGCGGCGCCCCCGGGCAGCGACACCGCCGGCACCGAGGCCGCGTACCACAAGTGGGGGCTCAAGCCGTTCGCCGCGCCGCCCACGCCCCCGGCCGAGAAGCCGGTGAAGGCGAAGCCCGGCGAGGTGCCGGTGGTCAGCGACATCCCCACCAAGGACAAGATCGTCTTCGTGACGTTCGACGACGGTGCCGAGAAGGACCCCAAGTTCGTCGAGATGATGAAGGACCTGAAGATCCCCTTCACCATGTTCCTGACCGACGACATCATCCGCAACGACTACGGGTACTTCAAACCGCTCCAGGAGCTCGGCAACTCCATCGAGAACCACACGCTCTCGCACCCCAATCTGCGCACGCTGGGCGAGGCCGCGCAGAAGAACGAGATATGCACCCAGGAGAAGAAGCTGGGCAAGGAGTACGGCAAGGAGCCCCGGCTCTTCCGGCCCCCGTACGGCAACTGGAACGAGAACACCCGGGCCGCCGCCAAGTCCTGCGACCTCCAGGCGATCATCCTGTGGCGCGAGTCGATGCAGATCACGAACATGCAGTACCAGCGCGGTGACAAGAAACTGCACCCGGGCGACATCATCCTGGCGCACTTCCGCGGCCCCAAGGAGCTCAAGGGCGCGTCCATGACGGAGATGACCGCGAACATGCTCCGCCACATCCAGGAGCAGGGCTTCACGGTGGCCCGCCTGGAGGACTACGTCTAGGCGGCTCCGGCCCGGTCATGACCGGGCCGCGCCCGTCGACGGACGGCACAAAAAGAAGAGGCAAGGAGTAATTACTCTCCCTGCCACTCTCAAGATATAGCGCACCGGGGGGCTTGCGGCAAGGCCCCCATGCTGCCGCACAATCTCTCGCCTAAGGCCACTACCTGCGGAAACGGGAGATTTACTCAGTGCGTGTGCTGTTCGGAGCTGATGGCATGGACCACCTGACCACGAGCGCCTTCGACCTTCCCGACCGCCTTGCCGCCAAGGCCGACCCGACGCTGATCGGCGACGACGAGCGCCACTTCGCCGCCATCGCGGAAAGCCTCGACCGGACGATCGCCGAGCTGTCCGACCGCCTCGACACCCTGCGCAAGGCGCCCGGCGGCGTCGGCCGGGCCGTGATGGACCGGGACGTCGAGGTCCACCACGTGACCGCCCGCCTGCGCGCGCTGCGCCGCTTCGGCCTCGACCTGTGCCTCGGCCGCATCGTCGGCGCGGACGACGCCGAGCCCCTCTACATCGGACGGCTCGGCCTCACCGACAGCGAGGGCCGCCGGCTGCTGCTCGACTGGCGCTCACCCGCCGCCGAGCCGTTCTTCGCGGCCACCCACGCCGAGCCGATGGGCCTGGCGAGCCGCCGCCGCTACCGCTGGACCCGCGGCCGGATCAGCGACTACTGGGACGAGGTGTTCAGCGCCGACGGGCTCGAAGGGCACGCCGCCCTCGACGACCAGTCCGCGTTCATCGCGAGCCTGGGCACCAACCGCTCGTCCCGGATGCGCGACGTGCTCTCCACCATCCAGTCCGACCAGGACGCCATCATCCGGGCGGGATCGCGCGGCGCCCTCGTCGTCGACGGCGGCCCCGGCACGGGCAAGACCGTCGTCGCCCTGCACCGCTCCGCCTACCTGCTGTACTCCGACCCGCGCCTCGGCCACCGCCGCGGCGGCGTCCTGTTCGTCGGCCCGCACCGGCCCTACCTGGACTACGTCGCCGACGTCCTGCCCAGCCTCGGCGAGGAGGGCGTGCAGACCTGCATCCTGCGGGACCTCGTCACCGAGGGGGCGGAGGCGAAGGACGAGAGCGACCCGGAGGTGGCCCGCCTGAAGTCGTCCGCCGACATGGTGAAGGCGATCGAGACGGCCGTCCGGTTCTACGAGGACCCGCCCACCCAGGCCATGACGGTCACCACGCCCTGGTCCGACGTCCGGCTGACCGCCGGCGACTGGGCCGAGGCGTTCGACGCGCCGGGCCCGGGCACCCCGCACAACGAGGGCCGCGAGCTGGTGTGGGAGGCGCTGGTCTCGATCCTGTTCGACCAGCACGACGGCGACGACGTCACGCCCGAGGAGTTCCGCACGGTGCTGCGCCAGGACCGGGAGCTCGTCGAGACCCTCAACAGCGCGTGGCCGCTCCTTGAGGCGGCCGACGTCGTCGGCGACCTCTGGTCGGTGCCCGCCTACCTGCGGATGTGCGCGCCCTGGCTCGCCCCCGACGACGTACGCAGGCTGCGGCGCGCGGACGCCACGGCATGGACGGTGTCCGACCTGCCGCTCCTGGACGCGGCGAGGCTGCGGCTCGGCGACCGGGACGCGGAACGGCGCAAGCGGCAGCACGACGCCCTGGTCGCCGCCGAACGCGAGCGCATGGCCGGCGTCATCGACGAGATCATCTCGGCCTCCAACTTCAACTCGGCCGGCGACGAGAGCGAAGGCGCGCTGCGCATGCTGCGCGGCAAGGACCTCCAGGACACCCTGATCGACGAGAGCGCCCTGCCCACTGCCGAACCCGACCTCCTCGCCGGACCGTTCGCGCACATCGTCGTGGACGAGGCCCAGGAACTGACCGACGCGGAATGGCAGATGCTGCTCCTGCGCTGCCCCTCCCGCAGCTTCACCATCGTCGGCGACCGCGCGCAGGCCCGGCACGGCTTCACCGAGTCGTGGCAGGAACGCCTGGAGCGGATCGGCCTCGACCGGAACGAGGTGGCCTCCCTCAGCATCAACTACCGCACACCGGAAGAGGTCATGACCGAGGCCGAGCCGGTCATCCGGGCCGCGCTCCCGGACGCCAACGTGCCGACGTCCATCCGCAGCAGCGGCATCCCGGTGCTCCACGGATCCGTCACGGACCTCGACCCGGTCCTGGAGAGCTGGCTCGCCGAGCACGCCGACGGGGTCGCCTGCGTCATCGGGGCCCCCGCCTTCCCGGCCACGCCCCGGGTCCGCTCGCTGACGCCGGAGCTGTCGAAGGGCCTCGAATTCGACCTGGTCGTGCTCGTGGACCCGGAGGAGTTCGGCGAGGGCATCGAGGGGGCGGTCGACCGCTACGTGGCGATGACCCGGGCGACGCAGCGGCTGGTCGTCCTGACGAGCTCCTGACGAGTTGCCGGCCGGGCTCCTGGACCGGCCCCGGCCGGTTCCGAAAAAAATCCGGGGGATTTCCGGGGCGGTGTCGATCGGGCCGTCTCCCGTTCGACGTATGAGTTGAGAGGCGGGGAAACGGTCCCCGCCCCGCACGGAGCCGCAGAAACGGAACCCGTGGAATCGGGATCCGTGGAATCGGGATCCGTGGAACCGGAAGAACGGAGACGATCATGCCGCGCTACCTGTCGATGGTCCGCATCGATGAGAACAACGCCCCCGCGGGCGGCCCCAGCCCCGAGCTCATGGAGCGGATGGGCAACCTGATCGGCGAGATGACCAAGGCTGGGGTCCTGCTCGACACGGCCGGGCTCACCCCGTCCGCCGAGGGCACCCGGGTCCGCTGGAACGGCGGCCAACTGACCGTCACCGACGGCCCGTTCACCGAGTCCAAGGAGGTCGTGGGCGGTTACGCGATCATCCAGGCCAAGGACAAGGCCGAGGCGATCGAGTGGACCAAGCGGTTCCTCCAGGTCCACGAGAAGGAGTGGGACGTCACCTCGGAGGTGCGGGAGATCGCCGAGGGCTAGGCCCTCGGCCTGCTGCGGCCGGGGCTTCGGCCCCGGCCCCTCGGGGGACGCCCCGGGAAATGTTGCCGCCCGCTGGCCGCGGTGATCTGCTGGTACGGCCGGGCCGCGAAGAGGCGGCGATTTTCCGGGCCGTACGGCGATGAGTTTCGCGGGCGGGGCCGGTCTACCTGTTGATGCCGCCCAGAGGGGGCCGGGCAACGCCAAGGAGGCCGAGGATGTCCGCGAAGATCACCCAGAAGATCACCACCTTCCTCTGGTTCGACAGCCAGGCCGAGGAAGCCGCCAACCACTACGTCTCCATCTTCGGCGGCGACTCGAAGATCGTGGGGATCACGCACTACTCGGCGTCGACGCCGGGCGAGCCGGGTTCGGTCATGACCGTCGACTTCCAGCTCGCGGGCCAGAGGTTCACCGCGCTCAACGGCGGCCCGCAGTTCTCCTTCACCGAGGCGATCTCGCTCTCGGTGGCCTGCGACACCCAGGAGGAGATCGACCGGTTCTGGACGCGGCTGGGCGAGGGCGGTGAAGAGGGACCCTGCGGCTGGCTGAAGGACAAGTACGGCCTGTCCTGGCAGGTCGTCCCCGCCGAACTGCCCGAACTGCTCGGCCGGGGCGCGGAGAAGTCCGACCGGGTCATGGCGGCGGTGATGGGCATGAAGAAGCTCGACCTCCAGGCGCTGCGGGATGCGTGACGCGATGTCCGCGCGGCTGGAACGGGAATTCACCGCGAGGCTGGTCAAGAGCCCGGAACAAGGCGGCTGGACGTACGTCGTCTGGCCCGGTTCCGCCGAGTTCTTCGGCACCCGGGGCCTGGTGAAGGTCCGCGGCACCGTCGACGGTCATCCGTTCCGGAGCTCGTTCATGGCCCTGGGCGACGGCACCCACAAACTCCCCGTGAAGGCCGAGGTGCGCAAGGCGATCGGCAAGCGGGAGGGTGACACCGTGACCGTACGTCTGGAGGAGCGTCTCGACGGTTGAGACCTCGCCCGCACCCGCTTCACCTGCGCCTTACCCTGAGGGCGACGCGGGTGTGGGCCCGTGCGGGGAGGGGACCATGACCGGGTTCAGCACACGGATCGCCGGGGTGGCCATGCCCGGGGGCCGGGCCTGCGAGGCCGCGCGGACGGTGTGCGCCGAGTATGCCGACGAGGCGCTGTACCACCACTCCGTACGGGCCTACGTCTTCGGTGCCGCGTACGCGCAGGCATGTCAACTCTCCTTCGACGCCGAGCTGTTGTACGTCTCCGCTCTGCTGCACGACCTTGCGCTGACCGACCCCTTCGACAGTCACAGGCTGCCCTTCGAGGAGGCCGGCGGCCACCTCGCCCGGGTGTTCACGGCCGGGCTCGGCTGGGACGCGGCGCGGCGAGACCGGGCGGCCGAGATCATCGTGCTGCACATGCGGGACGACGTGCCCGCGGAGCAGGACGTGGAGAGTCACCTGCTCCAGATCGGCACGACCGCCGACGTGTCCGGCGGCACCCTTGACGCGTTCGGCACGGAGTTCCGGGCCGAGCTGCTCCGCAGCCACCCGCGGACGGGGTTCGGCACGGCCTTCGTCGAGCTCTTCCGGGACCAGGCGGCGCGCAAGCCGGACTGCGTGGCGGCCGGTCTGGTCGCGGGCGACTGGCCGGACCGCGTGGCGGCCAACCCGCTCGAACGCGGCTGAGGCGTGAGGGGGCCGCACATCGGCCACCTGTTGTGGACACGACGCGGGGTGGGGTCCGGGGGCCGGGCCGCCCCCGATAATCTCTGGCGCATGTCGCCCCGTTCGCCGCTTCCGCCCTCGCCGCCCCCGGTCGAGATACGTGCCTGGCCCGACCGCAACGCACTGCTCGCCGACCGGGCACAGGTCCTGGAGGTGCTGGTCAAGGGGTACTTGGGGGTGGGGCGGCTCGGGCTGCACTGGCTGTGGGCGGCGCTCTTCGCGCTCGGCTGGTCGCTGGTCGGCGCGGCGCTCACCTCACTCACCGACGTCCTCACCGCGATCGTCGGCGGGGTGTTCCTGCTGCTGGGTCTCGGGGTGATGATCCCGACCGGGTTCGCCGTCGGGTTCGGGCTGCGCAAGGACCGCCGCATCCATGAACTCCTTTGCCAATGGGGGGAGTTGGACCGCGATCCCGTGCTCGACCGGAACCTGCGCAGGCCCGGCCTGAGCCTGGCCTGGCTGGTTCCCTCGGTGCTGCTGTGTGCGGGCGGCCTCGCCGTGTGTCTGGTGCTGCCCGCGACCGCCGACCCGGGCCACGACACGTACGCGCTCGTCGTCTACGGCATGGGGCTCGGCCTCATCTGCTGGCTGACCGGGCTCGTCGGCGTCGTGAAGGCGGCCGCCCACCGGCGCTGGGTGCTGCACTCCCTGGCCCCCGGGGCATCGCGCTGACCCCAGGCCTATCCTTGGGACGCCGCAGAGGCATGCGGCGACACATCCCGGGGGAAGGACGGCCGCAATGGCCTGGTACTGGTGGATTCTGATCGTTTTCTGGATGGGCGGGTTCGGCTGGGCGATCGACAACGCCCGGACCGCGCTGCGTACCCGGCACGAGCGCAAGATGGAACGGCTTGAGGCGGCCAAGCAGGAACGTCTCGCCGTGGAGGCCGCGCACAAGCCGCCGGAGCCGGTGTGCGGGTGCACGCACCACTTGGCCAAGCATGACAAGGCGGGGAAGTGTCATGAGCGGGTTGAGGTTCCGGTCGCCTGGGACGAGTCCAAGAAGCCGCTGCGTTTTGAGTCGGGGCAGTGCAACTGCCAGCAGTATGTGGGGCCTCAGCCCCTGTCCCAGGTGTACGCGGACGAGCTGACCGACCTCGAATAGGCTCCGCTTGGGGGGCGGGACGGTGAGCGCGGGCCGCCTGAGCCCCGTCGCGCAGTTCCCCGCGCCCCTGGCAGGATCGGTGCCGGCCAGTACCGGCACCGTCAGCCTGTCCGGCGATTGAGGACGAGCGCCCTTCAGGCGCGAACGGGGTCTGGGGCGGAGCCCCAGGACACTCGGCTTCACTCTTCCCCGCCCCCGGAGGGTTTAGGGGAGGGGCGGGGTGGGGCGGGCGAGCGGGTTTGCGATCAGCATCGTCGGCGCCCCCGACACCCGCGTCAGGAACACCGTGGCCGAATGGGGCCCCGACGGCTTCACCTTGCGCCGCACCTCCTCCGGCTCCACCGCCGACCCCCGCTTCTTCACCGTCAGCACCCCCACCCCCCGCTCCCGCAACAACGCCTTCAACTTCTTCATGTTGAACGGGAGTTGGTCGGTGATCTCGTACGCCGAGGTGTACGGGGACGCGTAGGGCTCGTCGCTCGTGACGTACGCGATCGTCTCGTCGATCAGCCGCCCCCCGCACCGCGAGACGATCTCGGCGACCAGGTGCGCGCGGATGACCGCGCCGTCCGGCTCGTACAGGTAGCGGCCGACCGGGCCCACCGGCGGCGCGGCGAGCGGGGCCGGGGCCGACAGCGCGGCGCCCGCGGGCAGTACGGTGGCGCGGAAGGCGCCCGGGGTCACCCCGGTGCCGAACCACAGCACCGCTTCCTTCACGTCGCCCCCGTCCGAGATCCACTCCGCCTCGGCCTGCGGCGGGATCGCCTCGTGCGGGATGCCGGGGGCGATCTTCAGCGCGGCGAACGGGGCGGCGAGGGCGGCCGAGACCGCCCACGAGAGCGGGGGCGAGTACGCCTCCGGGTCGAAAATGCGGCCCCGGCCACCCCGCCTCGCCGGGTCCACGAAGACCGCGTCGTACGGCGACGTATCGACGTCCGTGACGTCCGCGCACCGCACCTCGATCAGGTCCGCGAGGCCCAGCGCCTCCGCGTTGGCGCGGGCCACCGCCGCCGTCAGCGGGTCGCGGTCGACCGCGAGGACCGAGATCCCGGCCCGCGCGAGGGCCAGCGCGTCGCCGCCGATGCCGCAGCACAGGTCCGCCACGCTGCGTACGCCGTGGGCGGCGAAGACCTCCGCGCGGTGGGTGGCGACCGAGGTGCGGGTCGACTGCTCGACACCGTTCGGCGTGAAGAACATCCGGTACGCGTCCGCCGCGCCGAACTTCGCCACCGCCCGCTGCCGCAGCCGTGCCTGCCCCAGCGCCGCCGACACCAGGCCGGCGTCGTGCTCGCGGCGCAGCCGGGTGGCGACCGCCAGCTCCTGGGACGGGTCGTAGTCCCGCAGCGATGCGAGCAGGGTGCGGCCCTCGTCGGTGAGCAGCAGGGAGAAGGTGTCGAGGTCGTTCACCCCGTCATTGTCGTGCAGCCGCCGCCCCGCTGTGGGCCAGGCGGGCGATGGTGCGGCCGCCGGCGGCGGTGTCGTCCGGGTCGCGGGGCCCGCGCCTGACAGGATGCGGCGCCATGCAACTAGTACGACAAAAGGGAAAATCACGGACGAAGGTCGCCTGTCTTGCCCTCGCCCTCGGCGCCGCCCTGCTCACCTCGGGCTGCTCCTCCGAGGAGGGCGAGGTCGGCCGCCCCGGCGCCGAGGCCGCCAAGAAGGGCCCCGCCGACCACGCCGACCAGCTCAAGCAGGCCGAGGCCGCCCGGCTCGCGGCCGTCAAGAAGTGGGGGCTGGCCAAGCCGCCGCTGCTCGCGCCCCCGCCGCCCGCCGTCAAGCCGAGGATCACCAACCGCCCCGGGTTCGAGACGGACGGCGGGGACTCGCTGCCGCCGGTCTTCACCACCGTCCCCACCAAGGACCGGATCGTCTTCCTCACGATCGACGACGGCGCCGAGAAGGACCCCACCTTCCTGAAGATGATGCAGGAACTCCGCATCCCCTACAGCGCGTTCCTCAGCGACTACCTGGTCAAGGACGACCACGACTACTTCAGGAAGATGCAGGGCCTCGGGGTCACGCTCAACAACCACACCCTCAACCACCGCTACATGCCCGCGCTCTCCTACGACGAGCAGCGGCACGAGATCTGCGACCAGCAGGACAAGATCGGCCAATGGGCGGGCGTACGGCCCCGGCTGTTCCGGCCGCCGTACGGCAACTACAACGAGGACACCCTCAGGGCCGCCCAGTCCTGCGGCATCAAGGCCGCGCCGCTGTGGGCCGCCGAGGCCTTCACCGACCACATGGAATGGCGCGAGTGGGACCGCGACCTGCACCCCGGCGACATCGTCCTGACCCACTTCCGCGGCCGTCAGGACTGGAACGGGACCATGCCCGACATGATCCGGCAGGTGATGAAGGTGATCACCGACAAGGGGTACGCCGTGGCCCGTCTGGAGGACTACGTGTGACCTTTCCCGGGGAGCCGCGGTGAAGCGCGCGCACCGGCTCCGGGCCGCCCTGGCCGGGCTGCTCGCCGCCGGTGCGCTGCTCTGCCCGCTGACCGGATGCACGGAGCCGGCCGCGCCCGCCGCGCCCTTCGAGCGGCTCGGGCGCAGGGCCGCGCGCAAGGTGGTGCCGCACGCCGGACCCGACACGCGGGCGGTCGCCGCCCGCCGCTGGGGCCTGGCCGCACCACTGGCCCGGGCCCCGCGCCCGCCCGCCGTCCGGCCGGCCCTGCCCTACGTCGTCGACCGGGTCCCGGTGCGGACGAAGGTGGTCTTCCTGACCTTCGACGACGGGCCCGGCACCGACCCGGGCTTCCCTCGCATGGTCCGCGACCTGGGGCTCCCGGTCACCCTGTTCCTCACCGGCAGCATGGCCGCGCCCGCCTCCGACCGCGTCGAGACGCTGCGCGCGCTCGGCGCCGGGCTGCACAACCACACCCTGGACCACCCCGACCTGCGCACCCTGGACCACCCCGAGCAGCGCGCCGAGATCTGCGGCCAGCGGGACCGGCTCACCGCCCGGTTCGGCGCCCGCCCGCGCCTGTTCCGGCCGCCGTACGGTGCCTACGACGCGAGCACCCTGCGGGCCGCGAAGGAGTGCGGGGTCACCGCGCTCGTCCTCGCCCGGGCCACGATGACGGCCGACGGCCTGCGCTACGCCGAGGGAGCCAGTCGTCTGAAGCCCGGCGACATCGTGCGGGCCCGCCTGCCGGAACACGGCGCGAGCGGCGCCAGCGCGACCCGGCTGACGGCGCGGCTGCTCGACGAGATCCAGGCGCAGGGATTCACGGTGGGACGGCTTGAGGACTACCTCTGACCTTCTATGCCCGGGTGCCTGCCCTCAGTGGTTCGAGCTCCAACTCCCCTTCCGGTGCGTCGAGTTCGGCTTCTCTCTGTCGTTCGCCGCTGTCGCTGATCCGGATGAGCAGCGCGATCATCAGCCAGTTGGCGACCAGGGACGAGCCGCCCTTGGCGAGGAACGGCAGCGCCTTGCCGGTCAGCGGGATCAGGCCCGTCACCCCGCCCGCCACCACGAACACCTGGAGTGCGAGGGCCGCCGCGAGGCCCGTGGCGAGCAGCTTGCCGAAGCCGTCGTGCGCGGAGAGCGCGGCGCGCAGACCCCGCTGCACAAGGAGCGCGTACAGGGCGAGGACCGCCATCATCCCGGCCAGGCCCAGCTCCTCGCCGACCGTGGTCAGGATGAAGTCGCTGCGGCCCGCGAAGCCGACGAGTTCGGGGTGGCCGAGGCCGAGGCCGGTGCCGGTCATGCCACCGCTGCCGAAACCGAACAGGGCCTGGGCGGCCTGGTCGGAGATGAGGCCCGGCGGGCGTTCGGCGGGCGGCTTGTAGATGTCGAAGGGGTGCAGCCAGGCGACGATACGGCCCTTGACGTGCGGCTCCGTCGAGCCGACCACGAACGCTCCGACCGCCGCCATCACGATGCCGGTCAGGATCCAGCTGGTGCGCTGGGTGGCGACGTACAGCATCACCACGAACAGGCCGAAGAAGATCAGCGAGGTGCCGAGGTCGCGTTCGAAGACCAGGACGAGCAGGCTCACCACCCAGATGGTCAGGATCGGCGCGAGCTGGCGGCCGGGCGGCAGCCGGACCCCGAGCACCTTGCGGCCGGTGAGCGCGAGGGAGTCCTTGTGCACGACCAGATAGCCGGCGAAGAACACCGCGATCATGATCTTGACGAACTCGCCGGGCTGCAGCGAGAACGGGCCGAGGTAGATCCAGCGCTTGGCGCCATAGGTGTCGCCGGGGAAGAACGCCGGGGCCATGAGCAGCACCAGGGCCGTGGCCATGCAGAGGTAGATGTAGCGCTGGAGCCGCCGGTGGTCGCGCAGTACGGCCAGGGTGGCGAGCGCGGCCGCGAAGCCGATGACCGTCCAGATGAGCTGGCCCGAGGCGGTGGCCTCCGCCTTGAACTTGTGCGCGTACGTGGGGTCGAGCCGGTAGAGCAGCACCAGGCCGAGGCCCGACAGGAGCAGGGCGAGCGGCAGGATCAGCGGGTCGGCGTACGCGGCATAGCGGCGCACCGTGAGATGCCCGGCGAGCGCGATCAGCGCCATGCTGATCCCGAACTCGTAGGTGGTGCGCGGGAGTTGGCCCGTCATGGCCATCGCGGCCGCCGCGTGGCCGAACGTGGTCACGGCGACGACGAGCAGCAGGAGCAGCGCCTCGGAACGGCGGCGCCGGACCGCGACGGGGCCGGAACCGCCGGCCCGGATCAGTCGACGCACGGGATGCCGCCGCCGTCGATGACCGGGGGCGCGGGCGCGGGTGGCGCCTTGCTCGGCGCCGGGGAGCCCTCGGGTGCGCTGGGCGGCGTCGAATGAACCGGATTGGTCTGTTCCGCGACTATCTGCTTGATCTTCACCGGATCGACGATATTGACGTCTTCGCCCCGGTGTTTGGCGAATCGCTCGATCGGAAGTGTCGTGAATGCCACATTCCCGCCCGAAACGTTCCTGGCCTGCTTGACGAACGACATCAGGTCCCAGCCCTTGTCGGTGACGAGGTCCTGCTTGGCCGCGTTCAGCAGATTCAGGAGGCGGACCGGGTCGGTGAACGTGCCGACGGAGTCGAGCTTCTGCGTCGCCGAGGCGAGGAAGGCCTGCTGGCGGCGCGTACGGTCCAGGTCGCCGCCGTCGAGGCCGTGCCGCTGCCGCACGAACGCGAGGGACTGCTGCCCGTTCAGGGTCTGCTTCCCGGCAGGGAAGTCGGCGCCCGAGTACTTGTCCTTCACGGGCTTCTTCAGACAGACCGTCACCCCGTCCAGGGCGTCGGCCAGGTGGTAGAACCCGGCGAGATTCACCTCGGCGAAGTGGTCGATGGGCACGCCCAGGAAGTTGCGTACGGTCTCGATCTCGGCCCGGCGGCCCGCCTCGCGGCCCGCCGTCTCCAGCTTCCCCTTGTCGGTGACGCCCTGCGCGGCGAGCTTCTCCTCGGTGCGGGCCTTCTCCAGGCCGTACGCCTTCTTGATCTTGTCCTGGCCGTGCCCTGGGATGTCGACCAGGTCGTCCCGGGGCACCGAGAACGCCTTCGCCTTGCTGCCGTCGGCCGGCACGTGCAGCAGGATCAGGGTGTTGGTGTTGTAGCCGCCGATGTCGGAACTGCCCGCGTGCAGCTTGTCGAGGACCTCGGGCGGCAGGTCGTCGCCGTTCTGGTCCTTGCGGCTGTCCAGGCCCATCAGCAGGATGTTGGTGTCCCCGCCCACCGACTTGGGCGCGTTGTCGCCGAGCGCGTGCGAGGTGCCGATGCTCCCGGCCAGATCGCGGTAGAGGTACCAGCCGCCGGCCAGGGCGCACAGCACCAGGACGACGGCGGCCAGGGCGAGCGTGCGCACCAGGCGCATCGGGCCGGAACGCTTCTTGCGACGGCGGTTGATTCGGCTGCGGCTCATTCGACGGTGGCTCACGCCGACCGATGCTGTGCCCCGGGCGCTGAAGGAATCCTGAGAGTCCTGAAGACGCCTTCAGGAACCCGTGTTCCGGGACCTCTGCGTCCGGGACCGGGGCTGTCGGGAATCCGTGCTTTCGGGGCGCCCCGGCAGCCGCACCGTGAACGTCGCGCCCGGGCCCGCCCCCACCGACAGCTCCCCGCCGTGGGCCCGCGCGATCTCGCGGGCGATCGCGAGCCCGAGCCCGGTGCCGCCGCTCTCGCGGGCGCGGGCGGTGTCCAGGCGTACGAAGCGCTCGAAGATCCGGGACCGGTCGGCGGCCGGGACGCCGGGCCCGTCGTCGGTGACTTCGAGGACCGCGTCCGCCCCCTCCCCTGCGGCCCGCACCCGCACCGTCGTACGGGCATGGCGTACCGCGTTGTCGACGAGGTTGGCCAGCATCCGCTCCAGCTGTGCCGGGTCGCCGCGCACCGGCACGGGAGCGTCCGCGAGCAGCTCGACCGGGACCCGGGCGGCCCGCCTGCGGGCGGTGTCCTCGGCCGCGAGCAGCGTCAGGTCGACGGGCTCGTCCAGGGGCTGCGGGTGGGCGTCGAGGCGGGCCAGGAGCAGCAGGTCGGCGGCGATCCGCCGGAGCCGCTCGGTGTCGTCGAGCGCGGCCCGCACCGACGCCGCGTCCGGTGCGGCCAGGGCGACTTCGAGCCGGGAGCGGACCGCGGCGATCGGGTTGCGCAGCTCGTGCGAGGCGTCGGCGACGAACTCGCGCTGGCGGACATGGGCCTGTTCGAGCCGGTCGAGGGTGGCGTTCACGGTCCGGGCGAGCAGCGCGATCTCGTCGGCGCCGCCGGGGTCGGGGACCCGCCGGTCCAGTTCGCTGGAGCTGACCTCGGCGAGCTCGGTGCGGATCGAGGTCACCGGGCGCAGCGCGAGCCCGGTGCCGGCCCAGGCGATGGCGGCGGCGAGCGCGATCAGCGGCGGGGCGCTGGCGAGCAGGGCCCATCCGATGGCGCCGGTCGCGTCGTCGACATCGCTGAGCACGGTCATCCCGTACACATAGCTCGCGGGGCCGCCGGGAATCTGGGCGCGTACGACGACGGCGACCTCGTGGCGGCCCGCGTCCTTCAGGAGCCGGGACGCCGAGTCCTGGCCGTCCGGCGGGCGGAGCCCCGC
Source organism: Streptomyces mauvecolor (assembly GCF_039532965.1). Taxonomy (NCBI): domain Bacteria; kingdom Bacillati; phylum Actinomycetota; class Actinomycetes; order Kitasatosporales; family Streptomycetaceae; genus Streptomyces; species Streptomyces mauvecolor. The sequence goes on from NZ_BAAASQ010000010.1 coordinate 133,528, forward strand.
CAGCTCCCCGGCGGCGCCGGTCTCCTGGCTGGCGGCGGTGACCCGGCCCCGCTCGTCGAGCACGACGACGAGGTCGACGCCGTCGTCCGGCGGCGGCAGCTGTGCTCGTACGGTCCCGGTGTCGACCTGGGCGGCGACCTTGCGGGCGGCCAGCTCGGTGCGGCCGGTGGTGTTGTCGAGCAGGTTGGAGCGCAGCACGATGTAGAGCCAGATCCCGCCCGCGGCGAGCAGCAGCGCCATCGCGAGGGCGGCGGCCGCGGCGACCTTTCCCCGTACGGTCCGAGGCGGCAGCCGCTTCATGAACCGCCGCGGCTCAGCCCCCATCGGGCGCCATCCGGTAGCCGACCCCGTGCACGGTCAGGATCGATCGGCGGCCGAACGGAGAATCGATCTTTTTCCTGAGCGAAGAGACGTAGACCTCGACGATGTTCGGATCGATCCCGCCGTCCGCTCCCGCGCCGCTGTCCCAGACCTCGTCCAGGATGTGCTGCTTGGCGACGGCCTGGCCCGGCTCGGCCATCAGGCAGGCCAGGACCGCGAGTTCCCGGGCGGTCAGCTCGATCTCGCGCTCGCCGCGCCGGCAGCGCCGGGCGGCGGTGTCGAGGGTGAGGTCGCCGGCCTGGAGGGTGTCCTGGCGCGCGGCCCCGGCCCGGCGGCCGAGCGCACGGAGCCGGGCGAGCAGCACGACGAACGAGAAGGGCTTGGTCAGATAGTCGTCGGCCCCCGAGTCGAGCCCGTCGGCCTCGTCGTACTCGCCGTCCTTGGCGGTCAGCATCAGGACGGGGGTGAGATCGCCGAGCCGCCGCATCCGCCGGCAGATCTCGTAGCCACTGAGTCCCGGCAGCATCAGGTCGAGCACGATCGCGTCGTACCCGCCGGTGAGCGCGAGGTCGAGTCCGCGGTGGCCGTCGTGCGCGAGGTCGACCCAGTGGCCCTCGGCGGAGATGCCCCGACGCAGCGAGTCGGCGAGCCCGGTTTCGTCCTCGACGACCAGAATGCGCATGCCGTCCAGGGTCACACAGGTGGCTGGAAGCCCGGGAAGTGTCCGCCGTGGCGGTGGCAGATTGGCACTCCGCTTGACCGAGTGCTAATCACCGTCCTAGTCTCGCTTCTGGCACTCCCCACCGGAGAGTGCCAAGTAGCGACGGGCAGGTCCGGCACCCGCGACGACGGATCCACCTGGTCGCCACCCCAGACAGTTAACCCCGTGAGATCTCCGAAGGGGGAGACCGGATCGTGACGACCGCCAGCTCCAAGGTTGCCATCAAGCCGCTCGAGGACCGCATTGTGGTCCAGCCGCTCGACGCCGAGCAGACCACGGCCTCCGGCCTGGTCATTCCGGACACCGCCAAGGAGAAGCCCCAGGAGGGCGTCGTCCTGGCCGTGGGTCCGGGCCGCTTCGAGAACGGCGAGCGTCTGCCGCTCGACGTCAGCACCGGCGACATCGTGCTGTACAGCAAGTACGGCGGCACCGAGGTGAAGTACAACGGCGAGGAGTACCTCGTCCTCTCGGCCCGCGACGTGCTCGCGATCATCGAGAAGTAATTCACCGAAGTACGCGAGTACTTCGAGTTCGAAGCGAATGCTTTGAGAGCTGCGCCCCTGGTCACCCCGCTGATTGCCGGGCGGCGAGGGGCGCAGTGTCATTAACCCGAGTTTTCGAGAGGGCTGAACCGCTCCCATGGCGAAGATCCTGAAGTTCGACGAGGACGCCCGTCGCGCCCTTGAGCGCGGCGTCAACAAGCTTGCCGACACCGTCAAGGTGACGATCGGCCCCAAGGGCCGCAACGTCGTCATCGACAAGAAGTTCGGCGCCCCCACCATCACCAACGACGGTGTCACCATCGCGCGCGAGGTCGAGCTCGACGACCCGTACGAGAACCTGGGCGCCCAGCTCGTCAAGGAGGTGGCGACCAAGACCAACGACATCGCGGGTGACGGCACCACCACCGCGACCGTCCTGGCCCAGGCGCTGGTCCGCGAGGGTCTGCGCAACGTCGCCGCCGGCGCCTCCCCGGCCGCCCTGAAGAAGGGCATCGACGCCGCGGTCAAGGCCGTCTCCGACGAGCTGCTCGCGACCGCCCGTCCGATCGAGGACAAGACCGACATCGCCGCCGTCGCCGCGCTGTCCGCCCAGGACAAGCAGATCGGCGAGCTCATCGCCGAGGCCATGGACAAGGTCGGCAAGGACGGTGTCATCACCGTCGAGGAGTCCAACACCTTCGGTGTGGAGCTCGAGTTCACCGAGGGCATGGCCTTCGACAAGGGCTACCTCTCGCACTACATGGTCACCGACCAGGAGCGTATGGAGGCCGTCCTCGACGACCCGTACATCCTGATCAACCAGGGCAAGATCTCCTCGATCCAGGACCTGCTGCCGCTCCTGGAGAAGGTCATCCAGGCCGGCGCCTCCAAGCCGCTCCTGATCATCGCCGAGGACGTCGAGGGCGAGGCGCTCTCCACCCTGGTCGTCAACAAGATCCGCGGCACGTTCAACGCCGTGGCCGTCAAGGCCCCGGGCTTCGGCGACCGCCGCAAGGCCATGCTCCAGGACATCGCCACCCTCACCGGTGCGACCGTCATCGCCGAAGAGGTCGGCCTCAAGCTCGACCAGGCCGGCCTGGAGGTGCTCGGCACCGCGCGCCGCGTCACCATCACCAAGGACGACACCACGATCGTCGACGGTGGCGGCAACAGCGCCGACGTCGAGGGCCGCGTCAACCAGATCAAGGCCGAGATCGAGGCCACGGACTCCGACTGGGACCGCGAGAAGCTCCAGGAGCGCCTCGCCAAGCTGGCCGGCGGCGTGTGCGTGATCAAGGTCGGCGCCGCCACCGAGGTGGAGCTCAAGGAGCGCAAGCACCGTCTGGAGGACGCCATCTCCGCGACCCGCGCCGCGGTCGAGGAGGGCATCGTCTCCGGTGGTGGCTCCGCCCTGGTGCACGCCGCCAAGGTCCTGGACGGCAACCTGGACAAGGTCGGCGACGAGGCCACCGGTGTCGCGGTCGTCCGCCGCGCCGTGGTCGAGCCGCTGCGCTGGATCGCCGAGAACGCCGGCCTGGAGGGCTACGTCATCACCTCCAAGGTGAGCGAGCTCGACAAGGGCTTCGGCTTCAACGCCGCCACCGGCGAGTACGGCGACCTGGTCAAGGCCGGCGTCATCGACCCGGTCAAGGTCACCCGCTCCGCCCTGGAGAACGCCGCCTCCATCGCGTCCCTGCTGCTCACGACCGAGACCCTGGTCGTCGAGAAGCCGGCCGAGGAGGAGCCCGAGGCCGGTCACGGCCACGGTCACGGCCACTCCCACTGACGTCCGCGACGTCGGGCCCGCAGTACGTGTGAAGGCCCCCGCTCCCGCCGTTTCGGCGGGGCGGGGGCCTTCCCCGTTGCCCCCGTTGTCCTCGTTGCGGGAGATCCCGGCTGCTCAGCCCGCGATGCCCAGCTGCTTCATCAGGCCCATGACGTCGTAGTGCCACCAGCCTTCCTGGATCATGTCGTTCTTGAACCGGAAGATCGTGGTGCCGGTGAAGGCGACCTGCTTGCCGGTGGCCGGGAGGCCCTGGAAGTCGCCCGTGTGGGTGCCCTTCACGGTCCACAGCGTCACCACGTCGTCGCCCTCGCAGATCTGCCGGTCGAGGTCGAAGGAGAAGTCGAAGGCCGAGCGCCACCCGATGATGTCGTCGCGTATCTCGTCGCGGCCCACGACCGTGTCCTGCTCCTTGATGATGTCGTGGTCGGCGTAGTCGGCCGCGAACACCTCGTCGATCGCGTCGAGGTTGCCGCCGGTGGCGATCTCGTGGAAGAAGCGGCGGGCGGTTGTCGCGTTCAACTGGTCGTTGCGCACCACATCCAGGTCCGTGAAGGTGGGCGCGCCGTCGCAGAGCGCGACCATCTCGGCGAAGATCCGGTCGGTCTCCGGGAGGTTCGAGTTCGCCATGGCCTCCTCGTACGAGGGAAATTCGATGACCTCGACGAAGTGGTTCCCGTCGGCGCGGTCCTTGCCGAGAAGGCTGTGCGATGCGGTCCGCTTGCCCTTGGTCTGTTCGACCCAGCGGTCCATGAGCCGGTCCAGGTCACTGAACCGTTCGGTCTTGAAGTCGATCACCTGTGCGAATGTCATGACTCCTCCCGGCTGGCTCGGGGTGCATTACATCCAGTTTAGTGATATTCAGGCCATTTGCTCTGTGGGTGGCGGCTCACGCCGAGTGGTGCAGCGCCGCCGGGATTACGGGATCCGCGAACGGCACACCGGCTGCGAACCGCTCCACCTCGTCGAGCGCCCGGTCCGCCATGCGGTGCAGCTCGTTGCCCAGCGAGCCCGCGATGTGCGGGGTCAGCAGGACGTTCGGCAGGTCGTACAACGGGGATTCGCTGGGCGGCAGTTCGGGATCCGTCACGTCCAGGACCGCGTGCAGGCGGCCCGAAAGGAGCTCGGCGAGCAGGGCGGGCTCGTCGACCAGGGAGCCGCGCGCGGTGTTGACCAGCGTGGCACCCGTCGGCATCAGGGCCAGCTGGCGGGCGCCGAGCATGCGGTGGGTCTCGGGGAGCTGCGGCGCGTGGACGGAGACGACGCTGCTGCGGGAGCACAGCGCGTCCAGGGACACCTGCTCAACGCCCAGCGATGCCGCTTCGGTTCCGCTCACGTACGGGTCGTACAGAAGGACTTCGAAATCGAAGGGGCGCAGCAGCTCGATGACGCGGCGGCCGATGCGGGACGCGCCGATCAGGCCGACGGTGCGGCGGTAGTTCCCCGTGCGGTCGGTCTCGCTCAACCACTCGGGGGCGGTGCGCAGTTCGGCATAGCGCCGGGCCGAGCGCAGTACTTCCTTGCCGGCGAAGAGGATCGCGGCCAGCGTGTATTCGGCGACCGGCAGGGCGTTGGCCGCGGCGGCCGACGTCACCGCGATGCCGCGTTCCCAGCAGGCGTCGGTGATGTGGTGCTTGACGGAGCCCGCCGCGTGGACCACCGCGCGCAGACGGGGGGCCGCGTCCAGGACGTCCGCGGTGAGCGGGGGCGCGCCCCAGCAGGTGAGCAGGATCCGGGCCTCGGCGAGGGCGGCGGCGACCGGTGCCGGGGGCGCGGCGAGGTCGTCGGCGACCAGGTACGGGTCGGTGCGGGCGAGGGCCGCGAGCCGGGTGCGGTGGCGCTCGGTGAGGAGGCGGTCCGCGATGCCGGGACCCATCGCGAGCAGCAGAGCGGGCCGATTGTCAGTGGTGTGGTGCATGGTGGGACTCGGGCTCCTCACGAGGCGCTGGCCAGGGGTAACGGGGTGTCCGGGCCGGTCATTTGACGCTGCCGGCGGCGAGCCCGGCCCTCCAGTGCCGCTGGAGGCAGACGAAGGCGACGATCAGGGGGATGACGGCGAGGAGGGAGCCGGTGACGACGAGAGGGTAGTAGCCCGGCTCGGCATGGGTGTTGCTGTTCCAGGCGTACAGACCGAGGCTCAGCGGGAAGAGCTTCTGGTCGCTGAGCATGACCAGGGGGAGGAAGAAGTTGTTCCAGATCGCGGTGAACTGGAAGAGGAACACGGTCACGAAGCCCGGCATCACCATGCGCAGACCGATCGACCAGAACGTGCGCAGTTCGCCCGCCCCGTCGATACGGGCGGCCTCCAGGGCCTCGTCGGGGATGTAGCTCGCGCTGAACACCCGGGACAGATACACCCCGAACGGGTTGACCAGAACGGGGATCAGCACCGACCAGTACGTGTTGACCAGGCCGACCTTGCTCGCAAGGAGGTACATGGGCAGGGCGAGCGCCGTGGTGGGCACGAGCACGCCGAGCAGCACGACGCCGAACAGCTTCTCCTTGCCACGGAAGGCGTACTTGTCGAAGGCGTACCCCGCGGCGACGCTGACCAGCGCACACACCGCGGCACCACCGCCCGCGTACAGGAGGGAGTTGAGGTACCAGCGGAAGTAGACGCCGTCGTTGTACGAGGCGAGCTGCGACAGGTTGTGGCCGAGGTCGAAGCCCTTGAACGAGAAGGCCTCGCCGGACAGCAGGCCGCCGGTGTCCTTGGTCGCGGCCGTGACCAGCCACACCAGGGGGAACAGCGTGTAGAGCACGGAGAGCAGCAGCGTGCCGTTGACCGCGGTCCTGGACAGCCAGCGGCTCGGCCGCCGGGGTACGGCGGGGGAGGTCATGCCTTGGCCCCCTTCCGGTGGGTCAGGCGGGTGACGACGAAGGAGAGCAGGGCCGCGGCGAGCGCGAGGAGCACGGCCGAGGCCGCGGCCAGACCGTAGTCGTTGCGGCTGAACGCGGCGGTGTAGGCGTACATGTTGGGCGTCCAGGTGGAGGTGACCGTGGAACTGCCGCCCTGGTTGAGGATCAGCGGCTCGGTGAAGAGCTGGAGCGAGCCGATGACGGTGAAGAGCGACACCATCACCAACGAGGCGCGGATCAACGGGAGTTTGATGCCGAACGCGGTGCGCCACTCGCCCGCGCCGTCCATGACGGCCGCCTCCAGGACGGAGCGGTCGATGGCCTGGAGCGCCGCGTAGAAGATCACCATGTTGTAGCCGAGCCATTCCCACAGCGCGATGTTGACGACGGAGGGGAGCGTGCCGCTGGAGGAGAAGAAGTCGAAGCCGATGCCGCCGGAGTGCATGGCCTTCACGACGGGGCTGAGGCCCGGGGTGTAGAGGTAGACCCAGATCAGCGCGGCGATGATGCCGGGCACGGCGTGCGGCAGGAACAGGGCCAGCTGGAAGAAGCGGCGGGCGCGGGCCAGCGTCGAGTCGAGCAGCAGCGCGAGCGCGAGGGCGCCGCCGACCATCAGCGGGATGTACACGACGCAGTAGCCGGCGAGTACCCAGAAGCCTTCGCGGAAGGCCCGGTCGCCCAGGGCCGCCGTGTAGTTGTCGAGCCCGCTGAAGACGGAGGCGGCGCCGCCGAAGCCGAGCCCGGACTGCTTCTCGGTGAACAGGCTCAGCCAGAGGGCGTACCCGATCGGCACCACCGTCACGGCGGTGAACAGGACGAAGAAGGGGGTGAGCAGCACGCCCGCCGCGGCGCCGGTGGCCCGGCCCCGCGCCCGCCGGGCCCAAGATGCCTTGCGTGCGGCCGTCACGGGTGCCCCTTCGGTGTGCGCGGCTGCGGTGTGTGAGGCCGCCGTGTGTGCGGTGGCCGTGTCGGAGTGCGGCCCGGTGTCGGCGGCCGTGGTGCCGGGCCTCATCCGGTCAGCCCTCGACCTTCAGTCCGCGCTTCTTCAGCTCGGTGACGGTGGCGTCGTGGGCGGCCCCGATCGCATCGGTGATCTTCACGGAGCCGCCGGCGACCTTGCCGAGCTGGTCCTTGAGGGTGGTGTTGGTGGTGCCCATGCTCGGGCCCCAGCCCCAGTTGGCGTTGATCGAGCTGCCCGCGGCGTCGAAGAGCCGGTAGATGTCCTGGCCGCTGTAGAAGCTCGTGTCGAAGGTCTTCTTGGCGGTCGGGCGCAGCGCGATGTCGGCCGGGAAGGCGCTCGACGTACCGGACTTGATGCGGGCGTCGATGCCATCCGGGGTGGTCGACATCCACTGGGCGAATGCGAGCGCCGCCTCGGTCTTCGTGCTGCCCTTGGTCACCGCCCAGGTGGAGCCGCCGAGCATCCCGCTGGCCGGCTTGCCGTCCCAGGTGGGCACGGGGGCCACCGCCCACTTGCCGCTCTGGTCGGGCAGGGTGCCCTTGAGGACGCCCGCGCCCCACGAGGCGCCGAGGTAGCCGACGGTGGAGCCGTCCTTGAGCGAGGCCGTCCACTCGGGGCTGAAGGAGACCGCGTTCTGTACGAGCTTGTCGTCGATCAGGCCCTGCCAGTAGTCGGCGACCTTGTTGGTGGCGGCGTCGGCGGTGTTGAGCTTCCAGGTGTCGCCGTCGGCCCTGAACCACTGGGCGCCGGCCTGCCAGGCCATCGCCTCGAACGTGGTCGGGTCGTCCGGGAAGAACGTGCCGATGCGCGCCTTGGGGTCGGCGGCCCTGGCCTTCTGGGCTGCGGCCTTGAACTCGTCCCAGGTCTTGGGGACTTGAATCCTGTTCTTCTCGAAGAAGTCCTTGCGGTAGAAGTACGCCTGGGGCGCGGCGTCGAAGGGGATCGCCCAGTTCTTGCCGCCGAGCGTGGTCTGCTGGATCGACTGCGGCAGGAACTGCTTCTTCACGTCGTCGGTGACGTACTTGCTGATGTCCTGGAACGAGCCCTGGCTGACGAACTCCGGGAGCATCGGGTACTCGACGGTGACGAGGTCCGGGGCGTTGCCGGCCTTCACCGCGTTGGAGATCTTGGCGTAGCCGCCGGCATTTCCGGAGGGGATCTCCTCGAACTTCACCCGGATGTTCTTGTGGGAGGCGTTGAAGGCGTCCACCACGTCCTTGGACCCCTTCTGCCAGGCCCAGAACGTGATCGTGACGGGCTTGTCGGCGGTGCCCTTGCCCGCGTCGCCCGATTCACTGTCCCCGCCACCGCAGGCCGTGAGCACGGCGAGAGCGGTGGCGGTGCCGACGAGGGCGGAGGTCGATCTGGTCCAACTGCGGCTCACGGAACGGCTCCTGAACGTGAGGGGACGAGGCGATGGCCGCGATCCTTGGCCCAGTTCTGACCGAAGTCAAGAGCGAAAGTTCGATTGATCGAAAAAAGATCAGAGAAAGGTTGAACGGTCCTCAAAGGTTTCGAACGGTCGTGGTGGGGTGTGGTGTGGTGTCGAGGGAGCGAGGGGTGGGGCGCGTGCGTGGCGTCGCCGGTGTGAGTCGTCGCGGGGCGGGTGCGGCTCAGGACTGAATGCTCGCCGGGCTTCCCAGCGTGTCGGAGGGAGCCCCGCAGGAAGCCCGCACGCGCAGCCTCGGCAGCAGGTCGACATGGCGCCGCGGGGCTTCTTCGGTCCCGCCCGAACCCGTTGCCGGCGTGCCGCGCAGGCGCTCGATCAGCAGCTCGGCGGCGTACCGCCCGACCTCGTGCTTGGGCGGGGCGACCGCCGTGAGCGGAATGTCCGCGAGGGCGGCCACCTCGTCGTCGTACGCCACCAGCGCCAGATTCTCCGGCACCCGTACGCCCAGTTCGGCCAGGCGCTGCACGATCCGGATCGCGTCCACGTCGTTGTGCACCAGCGCCGCCGTGGCCTGCCCGGCCAGGACCGCGGTGCGCAGCGCCTGCACGGCCCGCTCGAACCCGGCCGGGTCCGCCTCGGCCGACACCGAACCGATCACCGGCAGCGGCGGCTTGAGGCCGAGCGCGTCGAGCGCGTACCGGTATCCGGCGCGCACCGCGATCGCCGTCGGGCTGTCCGCGCGGGCCACGAGCAGGGGCGTGCTGTGCCCGAGCCCCAGCAGATGGCGCACCGCGAGGAGCACGCCGTGGCTGTGGTCGGAGCAGACCCGGTCCAGGTCGTCCAGCTCCCGGCCGGGCACCCCGCGCCGCTCCAGGAGCACGGTCGGCACCGGGAGGCCGGCGATCCAGGCGCCGTGCTCGACCGGGTCGTCCGGCTCCTTCCAGCCCGGCGCGATCAGGAGGCCCTCGGCCCCGGCCGCGAGCAGCCCGGCCGCCCGGCCCGCGTCCTCCTGCGGCCGGTAGTCCGAGATCCGCAGGATGAGCCGCGCCCCCGCGGCGGCGGCCGCCTCGTGCGCACCCCGGATGACCTCGGCGAAGTAGTACGTGGCGTTGGGCGCCAGCATGCCGATGACGAGCTCGCGCGCGCCGGGGCCCTGGGACGGGAGGTGGGCCGGGGCCTGGGGATGGGTGTCCTCCCCGGCGCCGGGCCAGGACACCGATCCGTGCACCCGGTCGAGCCGCCCCTCGTTGGCGAGGAGCTCCACGTCCCGCCGCACGGTCACCGGCGAGACCCCCAACTGCGCGGCGAGCTCGGACACCCGCGCCGAGCCGCGCCCACGCACCAGCTCCAGCAGTCGGTCATGACGTTCAGCAGCACTTTCACGCACAGCGGCATCCCCTTCGCGGTGTGGCGGCCCGGTTGGGCCCAGACCCTAATGCAATGTGATCGAACGATGGGAGTTTCGATCATTCGGTCCGATCCATTGACGTTCGATCAGACCGAGTTCTAAGTTCCCAGAGATCCAACGGGACGGGGACGGGGTGCCCGCACTCCACTCCCGTCTTCAGCTTCAGGGGGACACCATGCCCACCCCGTCCGAGAACCGGGAGCTCAGCCCCTGCACCGGCTGGACCCGTGCGCACTGGGAGCGGTCGGCGGATCAACTGCTCCTGGCCGTGCGGCCCCACGCCTCGCCCCGGCGGGGGCTGATCCATCTGCCCGGCGCCCGGCCCAGCTGGTCGGGGCCGCGCTCCGACGGGCTGGAAGGCTATGCCCGTACCTGGCTGCTCGCAGCGCTCCGCGTGGCCGGGGCCCGGGGCGAGGACCCCCACGGCCACCTCGACCGTTACGCCGAGGGGCTCGCCTCCGGCACCCAACTGCCCGTCGCCACAGGCGAGTTGAGCCATGCGTCTCCCGACGCCTGGCCGCTCACCACCCACGTACGGCAGGCGATCGTCGAGGCGGCCTCCGTCGCCCTCGGCCTCCGCCTCACCCGCCCCTGGTTGTGGGACAAGCTCGACGACCGCACCCGTCAGCGCGCCGTCGACTGGCTGCTGCCCGCCCTCGGCCCGTCCCCGGTGGACAACAACTGGTGGCTGTTCGGCCTCACCGTCGCCGGATTCCTCCAGGACGCCGGCATCGAGACCGACGGTGCCAAGGCCGCCATCGAGCGCGCCCTGGAACGCATCGACCAGTGGTACCTCGGCGACGGCTGGTACAGCGACGGACCGAACCGCTCCTTCGACCACTACAACGCCTGGGCCCTCCACTTCTATCCCGTTCTGCATGCCCATCTGAGTGACGACCAGGACCTGCTGGACCGCTACGGCCCCCGGCTGCACGCCCAACTCGATGCCCACAGCCGCCTGTTCGGCGCCGACGGCGCGCCGATGCCGTACGGGCGCTCGCTGACCTACCGGTTCGCCGCCGCGGCCGCACCCTGGCTCGGCGCGCTCACCGGCCACACCCCGCTCAGCCCGGGCGCCACCCGCCGACTGGCCTCGGGCACCCTGAAATACTTCCTCGACCGGCCCGAAGGCCGGGGCGCGACCGACGCCGCCGGGCTGCTCACCCTGGGCTGGCACGGCCCGTACCCACCGGTGATCCAGCACTACTCGGGCCCCGCATCCCCGTACTGGGCGTCCAAGGGCTACCTCGGACTGCTCCTGCCGCCCGAACACCCCGTATGGACGGCCGTCGAGGAGCCGCTGCCCGCCGAGACCGGGGACGCCACCACGACCCTCGGCCCGCCGGGCCTGCTGGTCCAGTCGACGGCCGCGGACGGCCTGGTCCGCCTGCACAACCACGGCAGCAACCACCATGTGGACGGCGGCCCGGACGAGGACCCCTGCTACTCCCGCTTCGCCTACTCGACCGCCACCGGGCCCACCTTCGACGGCGTACCCGACAACCACTTCGGGCTGGTGACCGCGGGGGAGCCGACCACCCGGGGCCCGGCCGTCCCGCTCGGCGGCGGTCCCGGCTGGGCGGCGTCCCTGTCCGAGCCGCGTCCGGGCCCGCCCGGCGTGCGGATCGTCTCGGTCACCCTCGCGCACGGCCGTGCCGAGCTCCGCGCCCACCTCGTCACCGGGGCCGAACCGGGCACCCCCGTCCGCCAGACCGGCTGGGCCGCCACCCCCGGCCGCACCGCCCAGTTGCACCCCGCGCACGGCTACGCGGCAGAGGTCCACCAACTCGCCGCAGGACCAACCCTGTTCGGGCCCGTCTCCGGCATCCGGGCGCTCCACGGAACGACCGGCGCCGCACCAACCCTGTTCATCGCGCTCGCCTCCCTCACGGCCGAGCCGGACCCGAGCCCGGTCCACACCCTCGCCGACATCCGGGTCACCGGCCACACCGTCCGGGTGACCTGGCAGAACGGAACCACCTGCCGGCTCGTGCTCGACTCCGCCTCCCCGACCGTCCGTACGGAGGACGGGTGAGGCCCCGCCGCAGCCCTCACGGCCACGGCGGCCGGCTCACTTCGGGCCGTACTTCCGGCCCGTCTTGGAGGTGATGCCGCCGAGCAGGCCGCGCGGCGCCAGCTTCACCGCGCCCATCAGCGCCTTGTAGCGCGGGTCGGGGATCGAGAGCGACTTGCCGCGCGCGAGGTCGGTCAGCGCGGCCGCCACCAGCTTGTCGGCGTCCAGCCACAGCCAGCCCGGGATGTTGTCGGTGCCCATGCCGGCCCGCTGGTGGAACTCGGTCCGCACGAAGCCGGGGCACAGTGCCATCAGGCGCACCCCGGACCCGGCGAGGTCCCGGGCCGCGCCCTGGGTGAACTGCACGACCCACGCCTTGGACGCGCCGTAGGTGCCGCGCGGCACGAAGGCGGCGACCGAGGCCACGTTCACGACCCCGCCACGTCCGCGCTCGCGCATCGAGGCGGTGGCCGCCGAGGTCAGCCTGAGAACTGCCTCGATGTGCACCTTGATCATGGTGAGTTCATCCGCCATGGACACTTCGAGATAGCGGCCCTTGTTGCCGAACCCGGCGTTGTTGACCAGGAGATCGACCGGCTGCCTGGGCTGCGAGAGCCGCGCCTCGACCGCGGCGATCCCGTCCTCCGTGGACAGGTCGGCGGTCAGCACCTCGGCCTCGATGCCGTGCCGGTCGTGCAGCTCGGTGGCCTGCTCGCTCAGCCTCTTGGTGTCCCGGGCCACCAGCACCAGATCGTGTCCATCGGCCGCGAGGCGCCGCGCGAACGCCGCGCCGATGCCCGCCGTTGCTCCCGTAATCAGTGCAGTCGTCATAGGCGCACGTTAATGCCCCCGGTAGGCGTGCGATGACCGCCCCCGCCCGGCCGTCCAACCGGTCGTGACCCGCATGAACTGGCCCAATAGCGACAGTCTTTGAGGGGTCTGTGGCGGTCTTGAGGGGAACGGCTCGGGCCCCGGCCGCTATGAGTCCCGCTTGGCCAGGTACTTCCGTACGGTCTCGATCGCCTCGGGCTCCAGGGCGTCGCCCGCCGCCAGGGTGCGCGGAAGGAGCGCCCGCTCGGTCGTGAACGCCCGGAACCAAAAGGTCACCGAAACTTCGTGATCCGGTCGCTCGATCACCTCGATCGTATCGCCCGCACGGATCTCGCCCGGTTCGATCACCCGGAAGTACGCGCCCGGAAGCGCCGCCTGTGTGAAGCGCCGGACCCAGCCCTTCTGATCGAGCCAGCCCCCAAACGTCCGGCAGGGAATCCGCCCGGAGGCGACTTCGAGGACCACCTCGCGGCCTATCCGCCAGCGCTCGCCGATCCGGGCATCGTTCACATCGACGCCGTACGTCGTGAGGTTCTCGCCGAACGAGCCGTTGGGCAGGTCGCGGCCGAGCTCCTCGGCCCAGACGTCCAGGTCCTCGCGGGCGTAGGCGTAGACGGCCTGGTGGTCACCGCCGTGGTGGCGCAGGTCGCAGACGTCGTCGCCCTCGACACCGCTGGCGCCCACGCCCTTGGGGCCCGGAGCGAACACCCGGACCGCGCCGCTCACCGGCCGTTTGTCGATGCCGGTGACGCCGCCCCTGGCGTCGGTGTAGCCGGCGGCCTTGGCCCGGCCCAGGTTCACAGACAGAAGCTCCATAGAGGCACGCTAGCCGAGCCAAACTCAAAGCAGCGACCGATTTATCGCCGCGCTCTCCAAGATTCGCTTATGCTTGAGGAATGATCGAGGCCCGTCATCTCCGCGTCCTGCGCGCCGTCGCCGCCACCGGCTCCTTCTCGGCGGCGGCCCGCGAGCTGGGCTGCACCCAGCCCGCCGTCAGCCAGCAGATGAAGGCCCTCGAATCGTCCGCGGGCACCCCGCTCCTGATCCGCACCGGCCGCGAGATGCGCCTGACCCAGGCCGGCGAGGTCCTGGTCCGGCACGCCGCCGGCATCCTCGCCGGGCTGACCGCGGCGGAGGAGGAGGTCGCCGCCATCGCCGGGCTGCGGGCCGGCCGGGTGCGCCTGGTCTCCTTCCCGAGCGGCTCCTCCACGCTCGTGCCGACCGCGCTCGCCGCCCTGCGCGCGGCCCACCCCGGCACCCGGGTCTCGCTCGTCGAGGCCGAGCCGCCGCGCTCGGTGGAGATGCTCCGCGAGGGCGACTGCGACATCGCGCTCGCCTTCCGCTACGGCTCGAACGCCACGGAGTGGGACGACCTGGTGGTGCGGCCGCTGCTCGTCGACCGCCTGGTCGGCCTGGTGCCCGAGGGGCACGCGCTGGCCGAGGCGGGCACCGTCGCCATCAGGGACCTGGCGGACGAACCCTGGATCGCGGGCTGCCCGCGCTGCCGACGTCAACTGGTGGAGGTCTGCGAGGAGTCCGGGTTCACCCCGCGCATCGACTTCGCGACCGACGACTACCCGGCGGTGATCGGCCTGGTGGGTGCGGGGCTGGGTGTCGCGGTGATGCCGGAGCTCGCCATCGAATCCGTACGGCCCAAGGGTGCACGCACGGTCACGGTCGAGCCCGCCGTCGAGCGGGAGATCGTCGCGCTCACGCTGCCCGACCTGGCACAGGTCCCGGCCGTCGCGGCCACGCTTGACCAGCTGACCCGGGCTGCCGCGCGCGGCTGAGGCGCGGCAAGGGGGCGCGGCCACAAGCCGCCGCCGCTTTGCGGCCGTCGCTGGACCAAACGGTGCAGAAACGTTTCTTCTGATCCGGTCCGCGCCGGAGTGCCTACGAGGGCTCCATGCCGCCGACCGGTGCGGCGGCCGTCACCAGGCGGTTGCGCGCCCTGCCCATGAGCTCTTCGCGCTCGTCCTCGGTGAGCCCGCCCCACACGCCGTAGGGCTCCCGTACGGCCAGGGCGTGAGCCGCGCACTGTGCACGCACCGGGCAGCGCATGCACACCTCTTTCGCCGAGCTCTCGCGCGCGCTCCGTGCCGCGCCGCGCTCGCCTTCCGGGTGGAAGAAGAGCGAGCTGTCGACCCCACGGCAGGCCGCGAGGAGCTGCCAGTCCCACAGATCGGCGTTCGGTCCGGGAAGCCGGGAGAAATCTGCCATTGCTCTTGTCCCCTTGAAACCGTGCTGAGGCGGATGGGCGGGCCGGTACGGGACGGGTGCGCACAGGGGCTCATCCGAAACGTAGGTACCGACGAAGGTACATCTCCTGTGTAAGTAGATGTAAATATGACTCATTGGGAATCTAGCCGCAGACACCAGGAAAAGGGAAGAAAAGCCGCTAAATGGGGCATAGCTCCAAAAGTTGGGCGGACAGTTCGCGACACTCTCCTGTGTGCGCGCTTCCTCACGTAGAGTGCCGAACGTGCCCGCCCGACCCGTAACTCTTTCGAGTGACCGTCGTTGAGAGTGCGGAGGCGATTGAAACAACAAGCGCTCGGGCAGGTGTCCGAGGGCGTCAATCGCACAGGTGACACATGTACCCAGCCTGGAGGCTCAAGGTGACGCGCATCAGCTGCGGAGGGCGGCCATGACATCAGTCCTCGTCTGCGACGACTCCCCGCTTGCCCGCGAGGCGCTCCGCCGCGCGGTTGCGACCGTGCCCGGCGTCGAGCGTGTGACGACGGCGGCCAACGGCGAGGAAGTCCTCCGCCGCTGGGGTGCCGATCGCTCGGACCTGATTCTGATGGACGTACGCATGCCCGGTCTGGGCGGCGTGGAGACCGTCCGTCGGCTGCTGTCCGCAGACCCGGGCGCCCGGATCATCATGCTCACGGTCGCCGAGGATCTCGACGGGGTCGCGCTCGCGGTCGCCGCCGGGGCCCGCGGCTATCTGCACAAGGACGCCTCGCGCGCCGAGCTGCGGGCGACCGTCACCCAGGCGCTCGCCGACCCGACCTGGCGGCTCGCCCCGCGCAGACTGCGGTCGGCCGAGATGGGCGCGGCGCCCACGCTCACCGCGCGGGAGATCCAGGTGCTCGAAGGCATGAGCCACGGCCGCTCCAACGCCGAGATCGGCCGCGAGCTGTTCCTCTCCGAGGACACGGTCAAGACGCATGCCCGACGGCTGTTCAAGAAGCTCGGCGCCTCGGACCGGGCGCACGCCGTCGCGCTCGGTTTCCGCTGGGGCCTGGTGCGCTGACGGCAGGTGCAACAGCCGGTCGGAGCCCCGTCCGCCGTCGGGCGGGCGGGCCCGGTCGCCCCGCGAACGGCAGCAGTAGGTGATGCTTCCGCCGCGATGCCGCATCCTTGTAGGTGTGGAGTTCCTCGGGGACAGGTCGGTCGAGCGGGAGGGGGGTGCAGGGGATGAGTTCCGGCGCACCCGCTCATAACGCTTCGGTGCACAACTACGGACGCGGTGCCACGGAGGGGACGACGCCGGGGCACCATGGATCGATGCGCGACGACGAGGCTGCGGCCCAAGGGGTCATCGGTGCACTCGTCCGCCGTGCTGTCGACGGCGACGAGCAGGCGACGCACGATCTGCTCGCGCATGTCCACCCTCTCGCGCTGCGCTATTGCCGCACCCGGCTCAACCGGCTGCCGGGTGATGCTCGCCACTTCGTCGAGGACCTCGCCCAGGAGGTCTGCGTCGCCGTCCTGATGGCGCTGCCGCGCTACCGCGACACCGGGCGCCCCTTCGAAGCCTTCGTCTTCGCCATCGCCTCGCACAAGGTCGCCGACCTCCAGCGGGCCGCGATGCGCCACCCCGGTTCGACGGCCGTGCCGTCCGACGAGATGCCGGAACGGCCCGACGACTCGCTCGGCCCGGAGGAGCGCGCGCTGCTCAGCAGCGACGCGGAATGGGCCAAGAAGCTCCTCGCCAACCTTCCTGAGAACCAGCGCGAGCTCCTGGTGCTGCGGGTCGCCGTCGGCCTCACCGCCGAGGAGACCGGGCAGATGCTGGGCATGTCGCCCGGCGCGGTCCGGGTGGCCCAGCACCGCGCGTTGAGCAGGCTGCGAGCGCTCGCCGAGCAGTAGGCCGTCCCTCGGCGCGTGACAGGTGCGCCAAACCCGCTGTCAACCACGTGCGAACATACAAAGAATCTCGATGATCTTGCTCGTGGAATGAGACACCCGCACAGCCCGTTAGCATGGACATCCGCACCGATCAAGGCCATTGGGGAAGGTGTCATGACTGCAAACGTCGACGGAGTGCCCGAGAAGTTCGCGACGCTCGGGCTGACATACGACGACGTGCTGCTGCTGCCGGGCGCGTCCGACATGGCGCCCGACCAGATCGACACCTCCTCGTACCTCTCGAAGAACATCAAGGTGAACGTCCCGCTGCTCTCCGCGGCGATGGACAAGGTCACCGAGGCGCGCATGGCCATCGCCATGGCCCGTCAGGGCGGCGCCGGTGTGCTGCACCGCAACCTCTCCATCGAGGACCAGGCCAACCAGGTCGACCTGGTGAAGCGCTCCGAGTCCGGCATGGTCACCGACCCGATCACGGTGCACCCGGACGCGACGCTGCGCGACGCCGACGAGCTGTGCGCCAAGTTCCGCATCAGCGGCGTCCCGGTGACCGACTCGGCGGGCAAGCTGCTCGGCATCGTCACCAACCGCGACATGGCCTTCGAGTCGGACCGCAGCCGCCAGGTGCGCGAGGTCATGACCCCGATGCCGCTGGTCACCGGCAAGGTCGGCATCTCCGGCGTCGACGCCATGGAGCTGCTGCGCCGCCACAAGATCGAGAAGCTGCCGCTCGTCGACGACGCCGGCATCCTCAAGGGCCTCATCACGGTCAAGGACTTCGTCAAGGCCGAGAAGTACCCCAACGCCGCCAAGGACAAGGACGGCCGGCTGCTCGTCGGCGCGGCCGTCGGTGTCGCGGGCGACGCCTACGAGCGCGCCCAGGCGCTGATCGCCGCCGGTGTCGACTTCATCGTCGTGGACACCGCGCACGGCCACTCCCGCCTCGTCGGCGACATGGTCGCCAAGATCAAGTCGAACTCCTCGGGTGTCGACCTCATCGGCGGCAACATCGCCACCCGTGACGGCGCCCAGGCGCTCATCGACTCGGGTGTCGACGGCATCAAGGTCGGTGTCGGCCCCGGCTCCATCTGCACCACCCGCGTCGTCGCGGGCATCGGCGTCCCGCAGGTCACCGCGATCTACGAGGCCTCGCTCGCCGCCAAGGCCGCGGGCGTCCCGGTCATCGGCGACGGCGGCCTGCAGTACTCGGGCGACATCGCCAAGGCCCTGGTCGCGGGCGCCGACACGGTGATGCTGGGCTCGCTGCTCGCCGGCTGCGAGGAGTCCCCGGGCGAGCTGCTCTTCATCAACGGCAAGCAGTTCAAGTCGTACCGCGGCATGGGCTCGCTCGGCGCGATGCAGTCCCGCGGCGACCAGCGTTCCTTCTCCAAGGACCGGTACTTCCAGGAGGCCGTGTCCACCGACGACAAGCTGATCCCCGAGGGCATCGAGGGCCAGGTGCCCTACCGCGGCCCGGTCTCCGCGGTCGTGCACCAGCTCGTCGGCGGTCTGCGCCAGTCGATGTTCTACGTCGGCGGCCGCACCGTCCCCCAGCTCCAGCAGAACGGCAAGTTCGTCCGGATCACCTCGGCGGGCCTCAAGGAGAGCCACCCGCACGACATCCAGATGACCGTCGAGGCGCCGAACTACAGCAGGAAGTAGCACGCAGCACCCGACGAGGGGCGGCCCCGGTAGTTCCCGGGGCCGCCCCTCGCCCGTATGTCGGGGATACTGGGGCATGCAGACGTAGAGGGAAAGGCCCACACAACGTGACTGAGATCGAGATCGGGCGCGGCAAGCGCGGCCGCAGGGCGTACGCGTTCGACGACATCGCCATCGTCCCGAGCCGGCGTACCCGGGACCCGAAGGAGGTCTCGATCGCCTGGCAGATCGACGCCTACCGTTTTGAGCTGCCCTTCCTGGCCGCCCCCATGGACTCCGTGGTCTCGCCGCAGACGGCGATCCGCATCGGTGAGCTCGGCGGCCTCGGCGTGCTGAACCTCGAGGGTCTGTGGACCCGGTACGAGGACCCGCAGCCGCTGCTCGACGAGATCGCCGACCTGGACGAGGCGACCGCCAGCCGCCGCCTCCAGGAGATCTACGCGGCGCCCATCAAGGAAGAGCTGATCGGGCAGCGCATCAAGGAGGTGCGCGACTCCGGTGTCGTCACCGCCGCCGCGCTCTCCCCGCAGCGCACCGCCCAGTTCTCCAAGGCCGTCGTGGACGCGGGTGTCGACATCTTCGTCATCCGCGGCACCACCGTCTCGGCCGAGCACGTCTCGGGCGCCGCCGAGCCGCTCAACCTGAAGCAGTTCATCTACGAGCTGGACGTCCCGGTCATCGTCGGCGGCTGCGCCACGTACACCGCGGCCCTGCACCTGATGCGCACCGGCGCGGCCGGCGTCCTGGTGGGCTTCGGCGGCGGCGCCGCGCACACCACGCGCAACGTCCTGGGCATCCAGGTCCCGATGGCCACCGCCGTCGCCGATGTCGCCGCGGCCCGCCGCGACTACATGGACGAGTCCGGCGGCCGGTACGTCCACGTCATCGCGGACGGCGGCGTGGGCTGGTCGGGCGACATCCCGAAGGCCGTGGCCTGCGGCGCCGACTCGGTGATGATGGGCTCCCCGCTGGCCCGCGCCACCGACGCGCCGGGCCGCGGCCACCACTGGGGCATGGAGGCCGTCCACGAGGACGTGCCGCGCGGCAAGCTCGTCGACCTGGGCATCGTCGGCACCACCGAGGAGATCCTCACCGGTCCCTCGCACACGCCGGACGGTTCGATGAACCTGTTCGGCGCCCTGCGCCGCTCGATGGCGACGACCGGCTACAGCGAGCTCAAGGAGTTCCAGCGGGTCGAGGTCACGGTGGCGGACGCGCAGCACAAGCGCTGACGTTTGAACGGCGTGCCGCCCGCCAAGGGCGTGCCGCCCGCATTAACAGAGGGGCCCGTACCGCGGAGAGGTACGGGCCCCTCTTGAACGCGCTATTCGGTGGCGCGGCTCGCTCCGGCCCAAGCGCCGACCACGGCCAGTGCGAGGAACCCGTACCGGAGGATGCTCTGGTCGTTTCCCCAGGCGTCGGTCAGCAGGCCGAAGTGGCTGAGGAACAGGTCCGTGACCGATTCGGTCGTGTCCTTGGTCTCGATCATCGCGACCGCGAGGAGCTGGCCGAAGAACGTGGCGGCCACTGCCAGGGGAGCCGAGATCACGAACAGCAAGAAGCTGCGCCCGCCCACCTTGAAGGTCGCGAGCGCGACCGCGAAGCCGATACCGAAGGCCGCGTAACCGAATTGCCGCTCGATGGAGCCGGTGATGAGGCCGTAGGCGAGCCCGGTGACGACGGCGGTGGCGAACCCGGCGAGGGCGCCGCCCACCAGATTGCCGGGCTTGCGTACCGGCGCCGGGGCTACGGGGGCCGCCGGGTATCCGAAGTCCGGCTGTGGCTCGGACGGCTGGGGTGGCGGCGTGATGGGCTGGCTCATGGACGGTCCCCCCTGGGACGAAAACGCACGGCTGTGCGACAAGTGAACGCCGCAGGGTAGCAGCCGGGGAGCCGCCCGATCACAGGGATTTCACAGCCGGTGGGCGGCCCCCGCCGGGGTCGCGCCGCGGGTGTCCAGAAGCAGCTGCGCCTTGACCGCCAGGCCCTGGAGGTCGTACGTGTGGTGGTGCTGGAGCAGCACCGTCAGGTCGGCGTGGGCGGCGGCCTCGTAGAGCGAGTCCGCGCGCGGCACCGGCTGGTCGTGGACGCGCCAGGTCGGCACATGGGGGTCGTGGTACGTGATCTGCGCGCCCAGATCCATCAGCCGCCCGGCGATCTCGTCGGCGGGGGAGCCCTCCTGGTCGGGGGAGTCCGGCTTGTAGGTGACGCCCAGCAGGAGGACGCGGGCGCCGCGGGCCGACTTGCCGTGCTCGTTCAGGAGCGTGGTGGAGCGCTGGATGACGTAGCCGGGCATGTGCGCGTTGATCTCGCGGGCGAGGCCCACCATGCGCAGGCCCGCGTACGGCAGCGGGGCCGGGTCGAGCGGGATGCCGTGGCCGCCCACGCCCGGTCCCGGACGGAAGGCCTGGAAGCCGAACGGCTTGGTCTCCGAGCAGCGGATGACGTCCCAGACGTCGATGCCCATGTCGTGGCAGAGCACGGCCATTTCATTGACCAGGGCGATGTTGACGTGCCGGAAGTTGGTTTCCAGGAGCTTGGACATCTCGGCCTCGCGCAGGCCCCGGGCGCGCACCACCTTGTCGGTGAGGCGGCCGTAGAACGCGGCGGCCGACTCCGTGCAGGCCGGGGTGAGCCCGCCGATGACCTTCGGGGTCGCCGCGAAGCTGTGGGTTCGGTTGCCGGGGTCGGTGCGGCTCGGCGAGTAGGCGAGGTGGAAATCGCGCCCGGCCCGCAGGCCGGAGCCCTCTTCGAGGAGCGGGCGCAGGAACTCCCCGGTGGTTCCGGGGTGGGCGGCCGACTCCAGGATGACGGTGGTGTGCGGCCGCAGCCGCCCGGCCAGCGCGCGGGCGGCCTCGGCGACCGCGCGGAGATCGAGGGTGTGGTCGGCGCCGAAGGCGGTGGGCGCGCAGATGACGGCGGTACGGACCCGGCCCAGTTCGGCGGGGTCGGTCGCGGTGCGGAAGCCGCCCGCGAGCATCCGGCGCAGGTCGGCGGGGGTGAACGAGCCGTCGACGTGGGTGCGTCCGGCGTTGAGTTCGGTGACGGCGCGCGGATCCGTGTCGTAACCGACGGTCTGGATGCCGGCGGCGACGGCGGCTTGGGCGAGGGGCAGGCCCAGGTGGCCGAGTCCGATGACGGCGAGATCTGCGGGCATGTGGCCGTCCTTTCCCTTAGCCGGAGGGGACATGGAGCGCAAGCCCTGTGGACAGAACGAGCGTGCGGAATGTCAGACTAAGAGGAAATATGACCGATTTACGGCATTGGGAGAGCGCGGCAATCCGAGTGTTGTCCACAGGCGGTGGCCGATGTCGGCGGTCCCGTCCAGAATCGAGGATGTGAGCCGGACCACCCGGTCCGCGCGACCACCCCGATCCACGGGAGGCAAGCCGTGAGGACAGCGACACTGGGACCCGAGCAGCGCGCACAGGCGCTCGCCGCCATGGCCGAACGCGAGCTGGACGTGCTGGTCGTGGGCGCGGGGGTGGTCGGAGCGGGCACGGCACTCGATGCGGCGACCCGGGGCCTGGCCACCGGCCTGGTCGAGGCGCGGGACTGGGCATCGGGCACCTCGAGCCGCTCCAGCAAGCTGATCCATGGCGGCCTGCGCTATCTGGAGATGCTCGACTTCGCCCTCGTACGCGAAGCCCTCAAGGAACGAGGGCTGCTGCTCGAACGGCTCGCACCCCACCTGGTGAAACCGGTCCCGTTCCTCTACCCCCTGCAGCACAAGGGCTGGGAGCGGCTGTACGCGGGCTCGGGCGTGGCCCTCTACGACGCGATGTCCGTGTCGTCCGGGCACGGCAGAGGGCTGCCGACGCACCGTCATCTGAGCCGCCGCCACGCACTGCGCGTCGCCCCCGCGCTGAAGAAGGACGCGCTGGTCGGAGCGTTGCAGTACTACGACGCCCAGATGGACGACGCGCGCTATGTGACCACCCTGGTGCGCACCGCCGCCTCGTACGGGGCACACGTCGCCAACCGGGCCCGGGTGGTGGGCTTCCTGCGCGAGGGCGAACGCGTTGTCGGTGCCAGGGTGCAGGATGGAGAGGCGGGCGGGGAGTACGAGATCCGCGCCAAGCAGGTCGTGAACGCCACGGGGGTGTGGACCGACGACACCCAGGCGCTGATCGGGGAGAGGGGGCAGTTCCATGTACGGGCCTCGAAGGGCATCCACCTGGTGGTGCCCAAGGACCGGATCCACTCGAATACGGGGCTGATCCTGCGGACCGAGAAGTCCGTGCTTTTTGTCATCCCCTGGGGCCGGCACTGGATCATCGGCACCACCGACACCGACTGGGACCTCGACAAGGCGCACCCCGCGGCATCGAGCGCCGACATCGACTACCTCCTGGAACACGTCAATTCGGTTCTCGCGGTGCCGTTGACCAGGGACGACGTGCAGGGTGTGTACGCCGGTCTGCGGCCGCTGCTCGCCGGGGAGTCCGACGCCACCAGCAAGCTCTCGCGCGAACACACCGTCGCCCATCCGGTGCCGGGGCTCGTGGTCGTGGCGGGCGGCAAGTACACGACGTACCGGGTGATGGCGAAGGACGCCGTCGACGAGGCGGTGCACGCGCTCGACCAGCGGGTGGCGGCCTGCGTCACGGAGGACGTGCCGCTGCTCGGCGCCGAAGGATACAAGGCGCTGTGGAACGCGAGGGCCAGGATCGCGGCGAGGACCGGGCTCCATGTGGTGCGCGTGGAGCACCTGTTGAACCGGTACGGCTCGATGGCCGAGGACCTCCTGGAGCTGATCACCGCCGATCCGTCGCTCGGCGAGCCGCTCGCCGCGGCCGACGACTATCTCCGCGCCGAGATCGTCTACGCCGCCTCGCACGAGGGCGCCCGCCACCTCGACGACGTGCTGACCCGGCGGACCCGGATCTCGATCGAGACCTTCGACCGGGGTACGCGCTCGGCCCGGGAGTGCGCGGAGCTGATGGCGCCGGTGCTCGGCTGGGACAAGAAGCAGATCGAGAAGGAGGTGGAGCACTACGAGAAGCGGGTGGAGGCGGAGCGGGAGTCGCAGCGGCAGCCGGACGACCTGACGGCGGACGCGGCCCGGCTCGGCGCGCCGGACATCGCGCCGGTCTAGGAGACCGGTTCCAGGGACTCGGCTCCCGGGGCTCGGTTCCAGGAGCTCGACGCCGGGCAGAACTCGGCGTCGAGGAGAGCGAGTTCGAGGGAGGGGTCGGTGAGGGCATCGGTGTTGATACGGAAGACGGCGGTGTGGCGGCCGTCGGGGGTGGCGGCGGCGCGCACGTAGCTGCCGGATATGTGGCCGTTGTGGCCCCACACCGTCAGGCCGCAGGAGAGCCGCTGGGGATAGATGCCGAGCGCGTAGACGCCCCGGGTGGCGGAGGTGCCGAGCAGTTCGCGCCGCTGAGGCGCGGGCAGCAGGGTGCCGCCGAGGAGGGCCGCGTAGAAACGGCTGAGATCGGCGAGGGTCGAGATCAGCTCGCCGGCCGCGCCCGCCTGGCGCGGGTCGAGTTCGGTGACGTCGCGGCCGCCGGGGGTGTAGGCGCGGCTGTGCGGTTCGGGGAGCGTGGTGCGGGTGCCCGGGAAGGAGGTGCCGGTGAGATGGAGGGGGGTGATGATGCGGCGTTCGGCTTCGGCGGCGTAGGTGCGGCCGGTGACGGCCTGGATGATCCGGCCGAGCAGCACGTAGTTGGTGTTCGAGTAGGCATACGTGCCCAACGGTCCGGGGGAGTGGGCGAGCGCGGTGCGAATGGCTTCGTCGGGGCCCAGTGGAACCGGAACGGTGGTGTCCGCCGTGTAGTTGAAGAGACCGCTGGTGTGGGAGAGCAGGGAGCGCAGGGTGAGGTGGCGGCCGTCGTTGCCGTGCCCGCGCACAAGCCCGGGCAGATACCGGTCCACGGTGTCGTCGAGCCGCAGCCTGCCCTCGGCGGCCAGCTGGAGCACGACGGTGGCCACGAACGTCTTGGTGACGCTGCCCGCGCGGAAGTGGTCGGCGCGGCCGAGGGTGCTGCCCGCAGTGCGGTACCGGGTGCCGGAGGCGTCTTCGGCGAGCAGGGCGGCGGCCGGTGCGCCGCCGTCGGTGACCAGGCGGGCCAGTGCGGTGCGCGCGGCGGAAGGGGCTTCTCCGCCGGTCAGTGGCGTTGTGCCGAGCACGCACAGCGCCGTGGTCAGCGCCGTGGCCAGCGGTGCGGCGAGCAGCGCCCGGAGCGTCGGCATGGCGGGCTTCCCTTCCTTCGGAGCCATCTTGGCGGACGGCGGACCCGGGACCATCACCGGTCCTGGCGTGAGGGACAATGGGGGCTCTGCCAGGGCGGGTTACGGGCCTCGTGCGGACGCCGAGTTCGAGAGCGGCTCCGGTGCGGCCGGGCACCCGGCAGGACAAGCAGGTCGGAGCGGTGAGCCGGGCCGCCTCCACGAGGCAGGTCGCGGCAGGCCGCGGGCCGAGGCCGGCGCGGGCGAAGATCAGGAATCGCAGAGGGGACGCATGTCGGAGGCGGAGCAGTCGCGGGAACCCCAGCGGGACGAGCGGCAGGAACCGGGGGCGTCGTCGACGCCCGCAGAGTCCGCCTCGGGCGAGGCGGGCACGAAGTCCGGGCAGCGCCCGGCGAAGGCGGCGGGCACGTCGTCGGACGCCGGGCGGGATGCGGCTGCCCCGAAGGGCAACTCGGGTTCCCGGGCGGAGGATGCGAAGCCGGGCGCTGCGGGCGGCGGGCGCGATGCCGCTGCCGGGGAGACCAAGCCGGACCCCCGGACGTCGGTCGCCAAGCCGGTTGCGAAGCCGGACGCCAAGGCGGAGGGTGCGAAGCCGGGCGCTCCGGCTGCGGCTGCCGAGCCGAGCGCGGAGGGTGGCTCGGCCGAGGCCGAGCCGGCCTCCGCTGCCAAGCTGACTGCCAAGGCCGGGGACGCCAAGTCGGGCTCCGAGCCCGCCGATGCGAAGCCGGACTCCGGCACCTCCGATGCCGGGCCGGGCAGCAAGGACACGGAGGCCAAGCCGGGTTCCGGGCCCGCCGAGGCCGGATCCGCTGCCACGTCGGCGGCCAAGGCGGGCCCGCGGGTGGACGACGCCGAGCCGACCTCCGAGCCGACCGCCAAGTCCCATGAAGCCAGGCCGAGCACGCAGCCCACGGACGCGCAGCCCACGGACGCCAAGCCCGGGGACGCCAAGTCGCTCGTGAAGACGACGGATACGAAGCCCGCGGAGGCCAAGCCCACGGACGCCAAGTCGCTCGCGAAGACCACCTCCCCCTCGGGCAACGGCAAGGCCACCACCCCCTCCACCGGCGCCAAGTCGGCTGCCCGCCCCGGCGGCGCCAAGCCCGCTGCCGCGGCGGAAGCCCCCAAGAAGGGCGGCGGTGAAGGCCGGTTGCTCGCCGGCCGGTACCGGCTCGGTGGGGTGCTCGGGCGCGGCGGGATGGGCACCGTCTGGCGGGCCGTCGACGAGACGCTGGGGCGGACCGTCGCCGTCAAGGAACTCCGCTTCCCCTCCAGCATCGACGAGGACGAGAAGCGCCGGCTCATCACGCGCACCCTGCGCGAGGCCAAGGCGATCGCGCGGATCCGCAACACCGCCGCCGTCACCGTCTACGACGTAGTGGACGAGGACGACCGGCCCTGGATCGTGATGGAGCTCGTCGAGGGCAAGTCGCTCGCCGAAGCGGTGCGCGAGGACGGGACGCTGACGCCCCGCCGGGCCGCCGAGGTGGGACTCGCGATCCTCGACGTGCTGCGTTCCGCACACCGGGAAGGCATCCTGCACCGCGACGTCAAGCCGTCGAACGTGCTGATAGCCGAGGACGGCCGGGTCGTGCTGACCGACTTCGGCATCGCGCAGGTGGAGGGCGACCCCTCCATCACCTCCACCGGCATGCTCGTCGGCGCGCCCTCGTACATCTCGCCCGAGCGGGCCCGTGGGCACAAGCCCGGTCCTGCCGCCGACCTCTGGTCGCTCGGCGGGCTGCTGTACGCGAGCGTGGAAGGCGTTCCCCCGTACGACAAGGGTTCGGCGATCGCGACGCTGACCGCGGTGATGACCGAGCCGGTCGATCCGCCGAAGAACGCGGGGCCGCTCCTTGAGCAGGTGATCTACGGGCTGCTCGCCAAGGACCCGGCGCAGCGGCTCGACAACGCTGCCGCGCACAAGCTGCTCACCGAGGTGCTCAACGCCCCGGAGCGCCCGGAGCCCGCTCCCGAGCCGGTGTCGCCCGAAGCGACCCGAGTGGTTCCGCTGCCGCCGCTGCCCGGTGAGCCGAAGACCGACGCGGCCGCCGAGCGGGTGCGCGGCGCGCTCAAGTCCGTGCGGAACGCGGCCGCCGAGGCCAAGGCGTCGGCCAAGGAGAAGGCACAGGTCGCCCGCGAGGCGCGGGACGTCCGGAACAAGGCGGTGCCCGCGCCGCGGCCCAAATCCGGGACGCCGTCCGGCCCGGTGCCCCCGCAGCGCGCGCCGCTCACCGATGTCGTGCCGCGCCGCACCCTGGTGATCATCGCGGTGGTCGCGGCGCTCGTCATACTCGGCACGGTGCTCGCCGTCTCGCTCAGCGGAGGAGACGATTCCGCAGGCAAGTCGAAGAGCGACAAGCCGACCGCGAGTGGACCCGCGACCGCCGGCTCCCCGGCGAGCAGCAAGAAGGGCACCGGCAGCCAGAATCCGTCCGGCGGCGGCACGCCGTCCGGCCAGGGCTCCACGGCCACGGCCGGACAGGGCGACGGCAAGGGCGACGACACCGGCACCGGCACGGGCACCGGCGACAACAACAAGGGCGGTGGCACCGGCGGCGGCACGGGCGCCCCGGCCACCACTCCGTACAAGTCGAGCCAGGGCTTCTCCATAGGCCTGCCCGCGGGTTGGTCGTACAGCAAGACCGACGATGCGGGCGTCCGGTTCAACGGCCCCAACGGCCAGCGCCTCCTGATCGGCTGGACCGACAGCCCCAAGTCGAACCCGGTGGCGGACTGGACGGACCAGGAGTCGTCCATGACGAGGCCGGGCTACAAGCGGGTGAAGATAGCCGCGGTGAACTACCGGGGCTGGCCCGCCGCCGACTGGGAGTTCACCTACGACGACGACAGCGGGGCCAAGTACCACTCGGTGGACCGGGGCTTCGTCGTCAGCCTCAGCCAGGGCTACGGAATCATGTTCTCGGCGAAGGACGCGGACTGGTCGAAGCCCGAGACCCAGCAGACGCTGGCGGCGTTCTTCGCCACCTTCCAGCCCGCCTGACCCCGCCCGGGGAAACGCCCATCCCCCGGACGTGATGCGGCGGGGCCACGTATCGTGAGAGCCCGCGGACCGTACGCAGCCACAATGAGCCGGTAAACGACCGGAATTGACGGGTTGCGGCGGGACTGAGGTCCGTGGTCCGGGGGAACAGCGCGCTGTGGGGAGGCGTCGTGGACGACTATGCGGGTCGGGTGCTCGCCGACCGCTATCGGCTGCCGCTGCCCCCCGACGACACCTACGACCTCGTCGAGACGCGCGCCTTCGACACGTACAGCGGACAGGAAGTCCTGGTCCGGCAGGTCCCGTTGCCCGAGGTCGTCGACGCCGAGGTGCTCGACGGCGACGACGCGTACGGGACACCCGACGCCTATATGCGCGGGAGCGGGAGCGGGAGCGGGTACGGTGCCGCGCCCGGCTACGGGCGGACCACCCGGCGGCCCGCCGATCCGGCCGTGCGCCGGGCCGTCGAGGCGGCCCAGGCGGCCGCCCGGATCCCCGACCATCCCCGCCTCGACCAGGTCTTCGACGTGTTCGCGCAGGACGGTTCGCTCTGGATCGTCAGCGAACTGGTAGCCGCGCGCCCGCTGTCGGCGCTGCTCGCCGATCGTCCGCTGAACCCTTTCCGCGCGGCCGAGGTCGCCTCCGACGTGCTGACCGCGCTCGCGGTGCTGCACGCGCACGGCTGGACGCACCGCAACATCACCGCCCGTACGGTGCTGATCTGCGACGACGGACGGGTGGTGCTGACCGGCCTCGCGGCGGGCGCCGCCGAGGAGGCGCTGTGCGGGTACGCCCCGGTGCCGCTCCCGCCCGACGGCGACGGGTTCGGTGAGGTACCACCGGCCGAGCGCTCGGCCGGCCCCGACGAAGCCGCACCGGGCCGCACTTCGGACAGTGATCCCGACCCGCGCCCCGCATCGCCCGGGGCCGCCGCGCGGGCCGGGGTGATCGCCGCGTACCGCGCGGGCGCCAGGGCCGCGGCCCGCACGGACCTCCCGGTGCAGCGTCCCGCCCCGGACAGCGCGCCCGAAGGCACGGCCCCCTCGGAACAGGCCCGCCAGGCCGGACTCGAAGGGAGCTGGGCCACCCCCGACGCCCCCGGCGACCAGGGCATGTACGACCCCGTACGCGGCGTACGGGTCCCGAGCGGCGCCCCCGCCAGCCCGTACGCCGAGGACCAGGGCAGCCCCGACTCCGGCCGCACCCGCCGCCAGTACGACCCGGTGACCGGACGCTGGGTCCCGCGCCCCACCCCCCGCCAGGCGGCGGAGCCCCGGAGCCCGTCCACCCGTGACGCCGACTCCCACAAACCTCAAGGGAGTTCAGGCACCGCGCCGTCGGCCACCCCTGCTCCCGCTCCCAGACCCCCCGCCCTGCCCCCGGGGTTCCGGGCCGATGCCTTCCGGGCCGACTCGCAGCGTCAGCCGCACCCTGCCGCGCCGCACCCCACCGCCCCGCTGCCCGTCCCGGCGGTCGAGGGACGGACACCCGCGCCCGAACAGCGGACCGACCAGGCCGACGCCCCCTACCGCGGCCCCGCCAACCGGCTCGCCGCCGAGCGGGCCCGGCACACGCGGATGGCCGTCGTGGGGGCGGTCACCGAGCGCTGGGCGCCCGAGCAGGCCGGGCCCGTGCACGAGAACTGGCGGCTCGCCCCGCCGATCGGCCCCGCCACCGACCTCTGGGCGCTCGGCGCCCTGCTGTTCCGCGCGGTGCAGGGCCACGCCCCCTACCCGGAGGAGAGCACGGCCGAGCTCGTCCAGATGGTGTGCGGGGAGCCGCCCGCGTTCGCCGAGGAGTGCGGACCGCTGCGGCCGGTCGTCGAATCGTTGCTGCGCCAGGACCCCACCGAACGGCCGGAGTTCGAGGAGCTGCGCGGCTGGCTGCGCTCGCTGGTGCGGTCCGCGCCCGAGCCGGACGCGGGCACCCGCATCGCCCCGCTCGTCGTGCCCGACGCCAGGCGGCTCCCCATCCTGCGCCGCCGCGGCGAACTCGTACGGCGCAGACGGCGCGCCGCCCCCGTGCCCGTCGCCCCGCCCGCCGAACACGGCCGTCACCGCCAGGCCGCGCCACGGAGCCGGAGACCGAGGTCGCTCGGCCGGGTCCTTCTCCTGCTCATCCTCGTGCTGCTCGCCGCGGCGATCGCGTACGCCGTGCTCTTCATGCCGCGGTCGGACTCCGCGCAGAACACCGGCAGCGTCACCCCGCCGCACACCGACGGACAGCAGAGCCCCGGCCGTGCTTCCCAAGTGCCCACGCCCGGCGGCACGCCGCCCTCGCAGCAGACGCAGACCACCGGGCCCGGCGGGACCGGTGCCACCCCGGCCGCCGGTTACGCCGTGCGCAAGGACGCCGAGGGGTTCCAGGTCGGCGTCGACAAGAGCTGGCAGCGGCAGCCCATGAACGATGCCGGGCAAGTCCGGTATGTCGGGGGTGATTTCATCCTGATCGTCGTTCCCGGGCGGGACTCGGTGAAGGACAACGGCTCGGATCCGCTGGCCTACCAGGCCGACAAGGAGCGCGAACTCCAGCCCTTCCGGGACTCCAGCTGGTCCACCTCCACCGGTCTGCGGCGCATCGACGTCGGGCAGCGGTCCATGGCCGAGGGGCAGTTCACCTGGCGCGACAGCAGCGGCCGCCAGGTCTATGTGCGCAATCTCGCCATGATCGTCAATGGCCGATATCACGTGGTCCAGGTCATCGGTCCGGAGGCGCAGCGTGACAAGGTGACGGAGATCTTCGGGCAGGCCACCGGCGCCTACCAGGCCATCCGCTGACATCCGGTCACGCTGCGCAGTCCCCGAAATCGCCCCGCACGCACGGGATTCGACGGTTTTGTACGCCGCGGAACACGGCCGAAAGACCCGATCACCGCGGGACCAACGGTCCGTATGGTCACGGTTGGGTGCCCCGAGGTTCCCTGGCCGGATTCCGCTCCGTAATCTGACCTCGTAGGAAAGGTCTGGGCGGGCGGGGGACGTGGAAAACACTCACAGCACGAACGGCTCCGGCGCGGGGCTGCTGCTCGCCGGGCGCTATCGGCTCGGCGACGCGATAGGCCGCGGCGGCATGGGCAAGGTCTGGCGCGCCCACGACGAGGTGCTGCACCGCACCGTCGCCGTCAAGGAACTCACCGCCGCCCTCTACGTGGCCGAGGCCGACCGGGCGATCCTGCACGCGCGCACCCAGAAGGAAGCCCGCGCCGCCGCCCGCATCACCCACCCCGGCGTGGTCACCGTCCATGACGTCCTCGATCACGACAACCGGCCCTGGATCGTCATGCAGTACGTCGACGGGCCCTCGCTCGCCGACGCCGTCAAGGCCGCCGACGACCACCGCATCGACGCGCGCGAGGCCGCCCGCATCGGGCTGCACGTCCTCGGCGCGCTCCGCGCGGCCCACGCGGCCGGCGTCCTGCACCGGGACGTGAAGCCCGGCAACGTGCTGCTCGCCGGCGACGGCCGGGTCCTGCTCACCGACTTCGGGATCGCCGCCATCGAGGGCGACGTCACCATCACCAAGACCGGCGAACTCGTCGGCTCCATCGACTACCTGGCGCCCGAGCGGGTCCAGGGCGCCCACCCGGGCCCCGCCTCCGACCTGTGGTCGCTCGGCGCCACGCTGTACGCCGCCGTGCAGGGCGAGTCGCCGTTCCGCCGGGACTCGCCGATCTCCACCATGCAGGCCGTGGTGGAGGACGAACCCCCGGCGCCCGACCGGGCCGGGGCGCTCGCCCCCGTGATCGTCGCGCTGCTCCGCAAGCAGCCGGAGGACCGCCCCTCGGTCGAGGAGGCCGAGCGGATGTTCCTCGACGCGATGGAGGGGCGCGCCTCCAAGGCCGCCCAGGCCTATGTGCCGACCCGTCAGCTGTCCGAGCGGGACATGCGCTCGGCCGCCGAATCCCGGACCGGGCCCACCGAGCTCAACGCGGCCCCGCGCCCGGCCCCGGAGCGGCCCGCCCCGCAGACCGTCACCCGGCCCGCGCCGCGCAGGCGCCGCTGGCGCACTGTGGCTCTGGTCGTCGTGCTGGCCGCGGTCGTCGGCGTGGGCACGGGATTCGCGTACATGAAGTACCAGGAAGGCAGGGGCGATTCGGGCGGTGGCAGCTCGCAGAACTCCGGCTCGCCCACCACGACCGACTCCGGCGGCAAGCCGGGCGGCGGCGACCAGTCGGTGCCCGCCGGTTTTCAGCGGGTCAAGGACCCGGCCGGCTTCAGCATGCTCGTGCCCAAGGGCTGGAAGCGGCAGATGGACGGCACCGAGATCGACTACACCCCGGACAACGGCAAGCACCGCATCCGGATCAGCATCGACAAGGTGCCCGACTTCGAGAACCCGTACATGCACATGCTCAACCTGGAGAAGACGCTGAAGGAGCGGCTGCAGTACAAGCGGCTCACCCTGCACAGCAACACCTTCCGGGACCAGGAGCGGTCGTCCCTCTGGGAGTTCACCTACTACGAGAAGCAGGACTTCCCCGGCAAGCGGCACGCCATCGACCAGATGTACTACGCCGACGGCGGCAAACCCGAGTACGCCATCTACATGTCGGGCCCCGACGAGGACTGGGCGACCATCCGCCAGCAGTTCGACACGGTGCTCCAGAGCTGGCAGCCCACCTCCTCCAACGGCGGCTGACCGGGCTGCTCCCACCTGCGGCGAACGCCGTCGGAGCCCGCCCGGGGTGCGGCATGATGGGCCCTGCACACTGTGCGGGGAGATCGAGGGGGAACCCGGTGCCCACAGCAGAGCAGGATCCGAAAGAGCCCCAAGTCCGTCCCAACTCCCGCCTGGTGGCGGGGCGCTACCGCCTCGGGGGGCGGCTCGGCCGGGGCGGGATGGGCACGGTCTGGCGCGCGCAGGACGAACTGCTCGGCCGCCAGGTCGCCGTCAAGGAACTGCACCCCGAGGGCGGCGCGCCCGCCACCGCCGCGCTGCGCGAGGCCCGCGCGGTCGCCCAGATCAAGCACCCGCACGTCATCGTCGTCCACGACGTCGTCGAGGAGGCCGGCCCCGACGGCGCGGGCGGGCGTTCGTACATCGTGATGGAGCTCGTCGACGGCGGCTCGCTCGCCGACCGGCTCGCCTGCGCCGGGCCCGTCGGGGTCCAGGAGGCCGCGCGCATCGGGGTCGCCCTCCTCGGCGCGCTCGCCACCGCCCACGCCCGGGGCGTCCTGCACCGCGACCTCAAGCCCGCCAACGTCCTCATCGAGGAGGACAGCGGACGCGTCGTGCTCACCGACTTCGGCATCGCGCAGGTGCCGGGCACCTCGACCATCAGCGAGGAGGGCGCGTTCGTCGGCTCGCCCGAATACACCGCGCCCGAGCGGATGCAGGGCGCCAGCGCCGGGCCCGAGTCGGACCTGTGGTCCCTCGGCGCGCTCCTGTGCGCGGCCCTGAGCGGCGAATCCCCCTTCCACCGCGACTCGTTGGGCGGCGTCCTGCACGCCGTCGTCCTCGACGAGATCCGCCCGCCCCGGGCCGCCGGCCCGCTGCTCCCCGTCGTCCACGGCCTCCTGGAGCGCGACCCCGCGCACCGGCTCGGCGCGGGGGAGGCGGAATCGCTGCTGCGTACGTTCGCGGCGACGGGCAGCACCCCCAGACCGCGCTACGTGCCGACCGAGCGCGTCGACCAGCCGGTGCCGCCGGCCCCCGAACTCCCCGCCACACCCGTCACATCGCCCTCGCCCGTCGCGCGACCCTGGCAGGCCCGGAGCGTGCTGGTCGGAGCAGCCCTGGTGATCGTGCTCGCCGGGGCGGGCGCGGCCGTCGCGGTCCTCGCGCTCGGCGGCGGTGGGGGCGGCCGCACCTCGGTGGAGCAGTCCGCGCCGAGCACCGGCGCCGCCCCGCCGGACGCCTCCTGGCGACCGCCTCCTCCGCCGCCCCCTCGGCAGGCCCCGCCGCCGGTGCCCGACGGATTCCGTTTCGTCCGCGACCCGGACGGCTTCGCGATCGTCCTGCCCGAGGGGTACGTGCGTACCACCGACGAGCAGCGCGTGTTCTACAAGTCGCCGGACGGCGCCCTCCGGATCGGCATCCGCATCCAGAACGCGGTCTCCGGCGGCCCGCTCGCCGTCATGAAACTCGCGGCCGCGAACGGGCCCGCCAGCAACCCCGGTTACCGCGACGGCAAGGTCACCGCGACCACCCATCACGGGCGCGACGCGGCACTGTGGGAGTTCACCTGGAACGGATTCACCCGGGCCGAGGGCGCCCGGCACACCTATGACGAGTGCTGGGACGACTTCGGGCGGATGTACGACGTGTGGGTGTCGGCGCCGGTCGACCGGCTCGACGAGGCGAAGCGGACCTTCGACACCGCGCTCGACTCCTTCGCGCCGGGCCCCTGAGTCGTCCGCTGCCGCGTGCTTCTGTCACGGGTGTGCATCCGCACACAGCCCGATGTGGCACCCCGCACCGCCGTTCGTCAGGATGTGAACATGACCAACGATGGGGGACGGGCGAACGAGCCCACCAGCTACGGCCTGCGGCCCCCGGAGCCCGCTCCGGTACCGCAGCAGACACCGTACGAACCGAAGCCGTACGCGCCGACGCAACAGCAACGCGCCGACGGCGACGGCACCGTCGACGGCACGGGGCGGCTGCTCGGTGGCCGCTACCGCCTGGTGGGGCGGCTCGGGCACGGCGGCATGGGCACGGTCTGGCGGGCCCGCGACGAGGTCGTCGACCGGGACGTCGCGGTCAAGGAACCCCGCGTGCCCGACCACGTGGGGGAGCGGGAACGGGCCAACGTATATCTGCGCATGCAGCGCGAGGCCCGCGCCGCCGCCCGCATCGACCACCCCTCGGTGGTCACCGTGCACGACGTCGTCATGGAGGACGGCAAGCCCTGGATCGTCATGGAGCTGGTGCGCGGCCAGTCGCTCGCCGACCGGCTCCAGGAGGGCACCCTCGACGTCCGCGAGGCCGCCAGGATCGGCCTCGCCGTGCTCGGCGCGCTGTCGGCGGCCCACGAGGCGGGCGTCCTGCACCGCGACGTGAAGCCGGACAACGTGCTGCTCGGGCGCGGCGACCGGGTCGTGCTCACCGACTTCGGCATAGCCCAGGTCGAGGGCGAGCAGGGCCTGACCGAGACCGGCGCGTTCGTCGGCTCGCCCGAATTCATCGCCCCGGAACGGGTCCTCGGCCAGCGCCCCGGCCCCGAGTCCGACCTCTGGTCGCTCGGCGTGGTCCTGTACGCGGCCGTCGAGGGCATGTCGCCGTACCGGCGCAGCAACACCCCGGCCACCCTCCAGGCCGTGCTCTCCGCCGAACCGCAGATGCCCGCCCGGGGTTCGGGCGCGTTCGGCACCCTCGTCATGCAGCTCCTGCGCAAGGACCCGGCGGCCCGGCCGAGCGCCGCCGAGATCCGCGCGACGCTGGAGCAGGCCGCCAGCCCGGCCCCGGCCCCGCTCGCTGCGACCCGGCTGTACGGGGCCGACGGGGCACCCACCGGCGGGAGCCGCTGGGTGCCGCCGGTCCTCGTCGGCAGCCGCAGGGCCCGACTCGGGCTGGGCGGCGGGGTGTTGGCGGCCGCCGTCGCGGTCGTACTGCTCCTGGCGAACCCGTTCGGCGGCGGCGGTCTGCCCGCGGGGTGGCAGGTCCGGCCCGAGAACGAGGTGCTGCACGCGGACGTCACCGTCCCCGACGACTACGCGCGCACCCAGGGCACCGAGGGTGACAACGTCACCTACAAGGACCCGAGCGCCGTCTTCCAGATCTACGTCGACCGGCTCGACCCGGCCACCGACAAGACCCACAACACGCTGCCCGGCGACCCCGGGGCGTGGAAGACGTACTACGAGAAGGGCGGCAAGAACGGCACCGAGTTCACGGACGGCAAGGTGACCACCACCACCGTCAAGCACCAGGGTGAGCAGTCGTACGACATCGTCACCGACTACACCCCGAACTCGGGCTCCTCAGACCCCAACCCGACCCGCTACCGCTACCACGAGCTGCTCGTACCCGGGAAGGGGACCGCCTACTGGCGGCTGCGGGTGTCGATGCCGGCCGCGGGCAGGGCGGCCGAGGACGGCGAGGACCTGTTCACTCGGGTCGCGGACGGCCTGAAGATCCACGACCTGTAACCCCTGGGGCCTCCGGTGGCCGTAAGTCGCTGATCAGCACTTATGTAGCCAGTGATCGCTGGCGGGGTTACCGGGGGTCCGAAAACCCGTTACCGACGGGTACCGAAAGTGCTCCGGCGGGCATACGCTCACCCCCATGACGGACTCGCAGGCCTCGCCCACGACCACCCTCAAGCCCGCCGGAACCAACCCGGTCGCCCCGGCCCCAGCAGGCGCGCGCACCGCCGCCGATGTGGTCACGGGCCAGCTGGTCGCCCAGCTCACCCGGGGTGTGGCCGGCTCCGGACGGACCGCCAACCACACCCCGTTCACCGGGGAGAAGCTGGCCGACCTGCCCGAGTCCACGCCCGAGGACGTCGCCGAGGCCTTCGCGCGCGCCCGCGCGGCGCAGCGCGCCTGGGCCGCGACGCCGGTCCGCGCCCGCGCCGCCGTGCTGCTCCGCTTCCACGACCTGGTGCTCGCCCGCCAGGCCGAGGTGCTCGACCTGATCCAGCTGGAGACCGGCAAGGCGCGCCTGCACGCGCACGAAGAGGTGCAGGCCGTCGCCGTCGCCGCCCGGCACTACGGGCGCAAGGCCCCGGCCTACCTGAAGCCCAAGCGGCACACGGGAGTTGTGCCCACCCTGACCAAGGTCACCGAGCTGCGCCAGCCGCGCGGGGTCGTCGGGCAGATCGCGCCCTGGAACTACCCGCTCGAACTGTCGGTGGGCGACGCGCTGCCCGCGTTCGTCGCCGGCAACGCCGTCGTGATGAAGCCCGACACCGAGACCGCGCTGACCGCCCTGTGGGCGCGGGACCTGCTGATCGAGGCGGGCCTTCCGGCCGAGGTCTTCCAGGTCGTCCTCGGGGACGGACCGGTTGTCGGCCCCGAGGTCGTCAAGCACGCCGACTACGTCTCGTTCACCGGCTCGACCCGCACCGGCCGCGAGGTCGCCCAGGGCGCCGCGGCCCGACTGGTGGGCGTGTCGCTGGAGTTGGGCGGCAAGAACGCCATGCTCGTCCTCCACGACGCCGACGTGGAGAAGGCGGCCGCGGGCGCGGTCCGCGCCTGCTTCTCCTCCGCCGGACAGCTCTGCATCTCGATCGAGCGACTGTACGTTCACGAATCGATCGCCGACGCCTTCGTCGAGCGATTCGCCGCACGTACGAAGGCGATGCGGCTCGGTCGATCACTCGCGTACGGAGCGGACATGGGCTCGCTCGTCGGCGAGCGCCAGCTGGAGACCGTCACCCGGCACGTCGAGGAGGCCGTCGCCAAGGGCGCCAAGCTCGTCGCGGGCGGCGTGGCCCGCCCCGACATCGGACCGCTCTTCTACGAGCCGACCATCCTCGACGGCGTCGAGGCCCCCATGGCGGTGTGCAGCGAGGAGACCTTCGGACCGGTCGTCTCGATCTACCGCTTCACGGACGAGGACGAGGTCGTCGAGCAGGCCAACGGCACGCCGTACGGCCTCAACTCCTCGGTGTGGACGAAGGATGCGCGCCGCGGCCACGAGGTGGCGGCCAGGCTGAGCACCGGCACGGTCAACATCAACGAGGGATACGCGCCCGCCTACGGCAGCGTCCAGTCGCCGATGGGCGGCATGAAGGACTCCGGGCTCGGCCGCCGGCACGGCTCCGAGGGCATCCTCAAGTACACCGAGGCCCAGACCATCGCCCAGCAGCGCATCCTCCCCCTCGCCCCGTCCTTCGGCATGGACGACGAGAAGTACGCGGCCTTCATGAGCCGCAGCCTCAAGGCGATGAAGGCCCTGCGCCTGCGCTAGCTCCCACCGGACACCCCCCCGTCCCACGAAGACCAGTCCGCCCCTGTGCACGAGGAGAGCCATGTCCCAGGTACCCCCAGCCCAGAAACCGGACGAGGACGGCGGGGGCGACCACGGCTACGACTACGACGTCGTCGTGATCGGCTCGGGCTTCGGCGGCTCGGTGACGGCGCTGCGGCTCACCGAGAAGGGCTACCGGGTCGGCGTCCTGGAGGCGGGCCGCCGCTTCACCCCGGCCACGCTCCCCAAGAACTCCTGGGACATCAAGAACTACCTGTGGGCGCCGAAGCTCGGCCTCTACGGCATCCAGCGCATCCACCTGCTCGGCAACGTGATGGTGCTCGGCGGCGCCGGCGTCGGCGGCGGCTCCCTCAACTACGCCAACACCCTCTATGTGCCGCCGAAGCAGTTCTTCGACGACCCGCAGTGGAGGGACATCACCGACTGGCAGGACGAGCTGGCGCCGTACTACGACCAGGCGCGGCGCATGCTCGGGGTGCGGCTCAACCCGACGATGACGCCCTCCGACGTCCACCTCAAGGCCGCCGCCCAGCGCATGGGCGTCGGCGACACCTTCCACATGGCCCCGGTCGGCGTCTTCTTCGGTGACGGCCAGGATGCCGACGGTACGTCAAAGGCCAAGCCGGGCACGGTAGTTGACGACCCGTACTTCGGCGGGGCCGGTCCGTCGCGCACGGCGTGCACCGAGTGCGGCGAGTGCATGACGGGCTGCCGGCACGGCGCGAAGAACACCCTCAACGAGAACTACCTCTACCTCGCCGAGAAGGCGGGCGCGGTCGTCCACCCCATGACGACCGTCGTCTCGGTGACCGGCGACTCGCGCGGCGGCCACGCCGTCGCCACCCTGCCCACCGACCGCAAGAACTCCGCGGGACGGCTGTTCACCGCCCGCCGCGTCGTCATCGCGGCCGGTACCTACGGCACCCAGACCCTGCTGCACCGGATGAAGGCGGGCGGTCACCTTCCGTACATCTCGAAGAGGTTGGGCGAGCTGACCCGGACCAACTCCGAGGCGCTCGTCGGTGCGCAGACCACCAGCCGGCGTTACCGCAAGCAGCACGGCGCGCCCAGGGTCGACTTCACGCGGGGCGTCGCCATCACCTCCTCGATCCACCCGGACGAGAACACCCACATCGAGCCCGTCCGCTACGGCAAGGGCTCGAACGCGATGGGCAGCATGTCGATCCTCCAGGTGCCGTACGGGGTCAACCGGGTGCGCAACTGGCTCGGGAACGCGGCGAAGCACCCCCTGCTCCTCGCGCGTTCGATCAGCAACCACCGCTGGTCCGAGCGAACGATCATCGGCCTGGTCATGCAGTCACTCGACAATTCGCTCACCACCCACCTCAAGCCGGACGGCGTCGGCAAGGGCCTGCTGACCGCCGAGCAGGGGCACGGCACGCCCAACCCCCAGCAGATCCGGGCGGCCACCGAGGGCGCGAACGCGATCGCCGCGGAGATCAACGGCTTCGCCGGTTCGAACGTCGGCGAGCTCATGGGCACCCCGCTCACCGCGCACTTCCTGGGCGGCTGCCCGATCGGCGACTCGGCCGCGACCGGAGTGATCGACCCGTACCACCGGCTCTACGGGCACCCCGGCATCTCGGTCGTCGACGGCGCGGCCGTCTCGGCGAACCTCGGCGTGAACCCGTCCCTGACGATCACCGCACAGGCCGAGCGCGCGATGTCGCTCTGGCCGAACAAGGGCGAGGAGGACCCGCGACCCGCGCAGGGTGCCGCCTATGTCCGCCTCGCCCCGGTCGAGCCGAAGTCCCCGGCGGTCCCGGCAGAGGCGTTCGGCGCCCTGAAGCTGCCGTTCCTGGGGATGCCGGCGGTCCCGCCGAAGGCGGACGAGTAACGCCGCCGGTCCACACGGCAAGAGGCGCTGCACCCCCCTCCGAGTGCAGCGCCTCTTACGTATC
Organism: Streptomyces mauvecolor; assembly: GCF_039532965.1. Classification (NCBI taxonomy): domain Bacteria; kingdom Bacillati; phylum Actinomycetota; class Actinomycetes; order Kitasatosporales; family Streptomycetaceae; genus Streptomyces; species Streptomyces mauvecolor. Next base: position 173,052 of record NZ_BAAASQ010000010.1, read on the forward strand.
GGAGACCTGGTGGAGCCCCTCCGGCGTGAACAGAACACGGGCGAGGCTGTTGGTTCCGCATGCATGACCTGTGACTCCTGTGAATGGTTGTCCTGCCTTCACGAAATCCTTATGTGATCCACGCCACCCCTCCCTGGCGGCAACCTTCGCGCGGCTCCGCATGTCGAACCGCTGCCGCGGCGTGTGCCGCACAGGACATGTCAAGAGGGGCCACCAGAAGTGAGCGAGAAGCCGCCGAGCTCGAAGGGGTCGTCGGGCGACGACTCGCTGCCGGACGAGATGCCGGACGAGATCTGGGAGCAGTTCGTCCGCGACACCGAGCAGGACATCAGGAAGTCCGCGCCCAAGGAGCCCTCGGCGCGGGCCCGGATGGTGACCGAGCGGCTGCGCAAGGAGCAGGAGGCCGCCGAGAGCCAGTCCCGCGGCCGCAAGGGCAAGAGGCGCCCCGCCGAGCCGGAGGGGTGGCGCACCGGCCCCGCCTGGCAGGAGATGAACGGGCGCGCCGGCCGCAAGCGCCGCATGTGGGGCGTGCTCGGGATCTTCGTCGCCGCGGGCGTCCTCCTTGTCGCACTGAACCCGTCCCGCGCGCTGTCCCTGATCACCGGCGACGACAGCTCCGGCGGCACGACGACGGCCCAGCTCCCGCCGGAGACCGCCGCGCCCACGGCCGCCCCCTCCTTCTCCGACCCGGACCACCCCACCCTGAAGGAGCCGTTCCGCGGTTCGCCCGCCGTGCAGTACGCGGACGGAGCCGCCGGCATCGAGCTGCCCGAGGCCACCGCCCTGGGCGGGCTCTCCAAGGAGCAGGTGGCCGCGGGCCTGACGCGCACCCGCGACCTCCTGATCGACGCGAACCTGAACCCGGCGACCCTGCGCGGCGGCCGCTCCGACGCCGCCCTCGCGCTCATCGACCCGCTGCAGAAGGACATCCTCGGCCGCTTCGCCGCCGGTCTGGCCAAGCCGGACAAGGACCACGACCCGCTGAACTTCTTCAGCCGGTTCGACCCCAAGAAGCTCAAGCTCGTCGGGGACGTGGTCAAGACCCGCGGCCGGACGACGGTCGCCAAGGACGCCACGAGCGGGGTCGTCGTGCACGCCGACTACACCTTCGTCTACCCCCTGGTGAAGACGGCACCGGGCTCGACGGAGGTGGCCCGCACGATCGTGCGCCGCATCCTCGACGTCCACGTCTCCGACCCGTCCGTCATGCGGTCCACCGCCGGAAAGCTCTGGATCGTCAGTTACGACGTGGACATCGCCAACTCGGCCTGCGACAGCAACGACGGCTATTTCCACCCGGACTTCGCCGACGAGACCCCGTCGGGCCCCTCCCCGAGCGGCTCCCCCGTCGACCCGTACGACCGCAGCAGGGACCTGACACCGGACCGCCCGGAGGGCTGCGGCCTGGTCAGCCGCACGTAAGCCCTGCCGACTTCTCCCGAACTCCCTTGTAGACATGGAGAGTTGCCATGAGAATCCGTACCGCGCCGGCCGGTGTCGCGGCGGCGTCGGGAGCGCTGCTCCTTGCCGCCTGCGGCCCGTCCGCCCCCGCCGCGAAACCGGCGGTACCCAGCGCCTCCTCCACCCACCCGGTCTTCTCCAAGCCCCTGGACGCCCGCCCGTACGCGGCCCTCGGCCAGACCAAGGCGGCGAAGAACGCGATGTTCACGCAGACCGTCACCTTCTCGGCGAAGGGCGCCGACGCGGTCCTGAAAACCACCGGCAAGCTGGACTTCGCGGACGGCCGCGCCGACGGCTCGCTGGGCTGGACCGTGGGGGAGGGGTTCCCGGAGGGGGCGGCGAAGGCGCTGGGCAATGTCGACCTGCATCGCCGCAAGACCGACCGGGCGGCCCGGCTGGTCATTGACCGCCAGAACGTCAACTACCGCTCGGCGACGGCTGACTACTGGCTCCGCTACACCGGAACCACTCCTCTGACCGGCGACCCGTACGGATACGCGGCGCTTGCCGCCAACGCCTGGCGCGGCAACCAGGCACCGTTCAACGGCTCGCTGCTGGAAATCCTCGCGGCCACCGGCGAGGCCAAGGAGGAGGCACTGCCGGACGGTGGCCGCCGCTACCGGACCGAGCTGGTCGGACAGTCCGTCAGAGACTTCCTGAAGAGCATCGTTCCGGCCGGGGGACTCGCCGATGCCGTCAATGCGGTCCGCTACCCCCTCACCATGACCGTGGACCGGGACGGCCGGGTCACCTCCGCCGAGACCGATGTGTCGGCAGCCGTCGCCAAGGGTGAGCAGAGCGAGATCGCCGGGGTGCAGGGCCTGCGCATCAAGCTGACGCTCGACGGCTACGGCACCTCGGCGCCCGGCGCCGTACCGGCCGCGGACAAGGTCCTCCCGGCGGCCGATGCCATCGTCCAGCTCCGGGGGACCAAGGCCGGGGCGTGCGTCGACTTCGGTACGGGGCTGACCGACAGGAGCCTCGTGGTCAAGGCCGACTGCGGGGACGCGCACGACGGACGCATCCTCGCCCGCCCCGGGCTCCAGGACGACGGCTACCCCGGCAGCGCGGCGCTGAAGAGGCGGGCGGACGCGGAGTGCACGACGGCCTTCCGTAACGCGCCTTCCGCGTGGGCCGGCGAGAACGTCGATGAGGGGGCGTTCTGGTACACCTGGCCCAGCGAGGACAACTGGAAGCGGGATACGCAGCACGCCGCTACCTGCTACGTCCTGTCCCGCTGACCGAGCCAAGGCCGACCCCACGAAGGCCGGTCGAACGGAGGGCCCCGCCGGCCGGCACGTACAGCCGATGTGTACGTGGTGGCCGGCGGGGCCCCGGGCCGTCAGCACCGACGTCAGGGCAGCGTCGGTGCCGCGGGGGGCGGCGCCGGGGGGTGCGCCGCTGGTCTGTGGGTGCCGGGGTGGCCGACCCGGCGCGTGCGGGGCGCGCGAGGGGGGGGGCCACCGGGGGCAACGGGGGTGCGGGGTACGGGACTTGTTTTCGCGTCGTGCTGGACGGCTGCGCCCGGCACGACCGATCCGGCCGGATGCGGCCGGCCCCGGGCGTCCCCGGAACCGGCCGCCCCTATGGGGTGACCGGGCTGCTGTCCCCTGCCGTCCGGTCACGCACACCGGGGCGAGGTCCCACGACGCACTTGCAAGTGCGTCACACGCCCCAGCGGAGCCACGCGTGGTTTCTTCGGGCCCGCCCCTGGCTGGCACGGACACCCCACCAACGAAGCCGGGCCGGGGGCGGTCACGGCGCCGTACGGGTGAGGAGCGCCCGAACTCAGATACGGCCTCAGATGCGGCCCCGGCACAGCTCCAGCATCGTCATCGCGAGCGCGGTACCGGGCTTGCCCAGGGCATCGCGGAAGCGGGCCAGGACCTCCATCTCGCGGTTCAGGCTGACCCGGCGGCCGCCGGAGGCGATGCGGGACTCCTGGATGACGGCCGAAACGGCCATGCGCTCCTGGACGAGGCCGATGATGTGGTCGTCCAGCGCGTCGATGCGCTCGCGCGCGCCGGTGATCACGGCCGCGGCCTCGTCGGTGCGGGCGCCGGTCTTCTCGGTGACGGACATGTTCACGGGGGCTCCTCGGAATTCGGTGCGGCGCCCCGGGTCGGCAAGGACCGGAAACAACAGAGCGCCCCGGGCCTTGTCGGCCCGGGGCGCTCTGTGGAAGTTCGCTTGTCAGTCGCTCAAGCAGCAGAACCGACGTACCCACAGCGCCCGGCGGGCCGGGTGCCATAGGTAAAGACGAAGGTCTGGTGCTTGCGCATGGGCACAGTATGGACCGACGCCCGGGAGGCGGGCCAATCCGGGTTCGGATGGTGAGACGAACCGGCCACCGCCCGCCCCGGTAGAATCGACAAATACCGACCCCCTCCCACCGCCGGAAGGCCGCCACCCGTGCCAGCAGCACCCTCCGCAGCCGCGCCCGACAGCAACCCGGACGTCGTCCTGGTTGTCGACTTCGGCGCGCAGTACGCCCAGCTCATCGCCCGCCGCGTCCGCGAGGCCCGGGTCTACAGCGAGATCGTCCCGAGCAGCATGCCCGTGGCCGAGATGCTGGCCAAGAACCCGAAGGCGATCATCCTCTCCGGCGGCCCGTCCTCCGTGTACGCCGAGGGGGCCCCGCGCCTGGACCGCGAGATCTTCGAGGCCGGGGTGCCGGTCTTCGGCATGTGCTACGGCTTCCAGCTGATGGCGACCACGCTGGGCGGCACGGTCGACGACAACGGGGCCCGTGAGTACGGCCGCACCCCGCTGACCGTCTCCAAGATCGGCTCCACCCTCTTCGAGGGCACCCCGGCCGAGCAGTCGGTGTGGATGTCGCACGGCGACGCCTGCTCGGCCGCCCCCGAGGGCTTCACGGTGACGGCCTCCACGGACGTCGTCCCGGTGGCCGCCTTCGAGAACGACGAGAAGAAGCTGTACGGCGTCCAGTACCACCCCGAGGTGCTGCACTCCACGCACGGCCAGCAGATCCTGGAGCACTTCCTCTACCGCGGCGCGGGCATCGAGCCGACCTGGACGACGCACAACGTCGTCGAGGAGCAGGTCGCCCTCATCCGCGAGCAGGTCGGCACCAAGCGCGCGATCTGCGGCCTGTCCGGCGGCGTGGACTCCGCGGTCGCCGCGGCCCTCGTCCAGAAGGCCATCGGCTCCCAGCTGACCTGCGTGTACGTCGACCACGGCCTGATGCGCAAGGGTGAGACCGAGCAGGTCGAGAAGGACTTCGTGGCCGCCACCGGCGTCCAGCTGAAGGTCGTCGACGCGCAGGAGCGGTTCCTCACCGCGCTCGCCGGGGTCTCCGACCCGGAGACCAAGCGGAAGATCATCGGCCGCGAGTTCATCCGCGTCTTCGAGCAGGCGCAGCTGGAGATCCTCCAGGAGGACGGCCCCGAGGTCGCCTTCCTCGTCCAGGGCACGCTGTACCCGGACGTCGTGGAGTCCGGCGGCGGTACCGGCACCGCGAACATCAAGTCGCACCACAACGTGGGCGGCCTGCCCGACGACATCGAGTTCGAGCTCGTCGAGCCGCTGCGCAAGCTGTTCAAGGACGAGGTCCGCATGGTCGGCCAGGAGCTCGGCCTGCCGGACGAGATCGTCCAGCGCCAGCCGTTCCCCGGTCCCGGCCTCGGCATCCGCATCGTCGGCGAGGTCACCAAGGACCGCCTCGACCTGCTGCGCGAGGCCGACGCGATCGCCCGCGAGGAGCTGACCGCGGCCGGCCTCGACCGCGAAATCTGGCAGTGTCCGGTCGTGCTGCTCGCGGACGTGCGCTCGGTGGGCGTCCAGGGCGACGGCCGCACCTACGGCCACCCGATCGTGCTGCGCCCGGTCTCCTCCGAGGACGCCATGACGGCGGACTGGACGCGGATGCCGTACGACGTGCTCGCGAAGATCTCCACCCGCATCACCAACGAGGTCGCCGACGTCAACCGCGTCGTCCTCGACGTGACGAGCAAGCCGCCGGGCACCATCGAGTGGGAGTAGTCCCCACGGCTGTACGGACGGCGTCGCCCCTCGCGGGGGCGGCGCCGTCGTTGTTGAGGCCGGGGCCGCACGACTCTGTTCACCTGCGGTAACGCGAGGTAGCTTCCGGCCATGACTGAGATGCCCCAGCCGATACCGCAGCCGATACCGGTGGACCAGCTGCGGTTCGATCTGCCGCCCGTGCACGACAGCCCCGCCGATGAGCGGCAGCACCGCAAGGAGCGGCTCGCGGGGGCCCTGAGACTCTTCGCCCGGTTCGGGTACGAGGAAGGCGTGTCGGGCCATGTCACCGCGCGGGACCCGGAGCTGGCGGACTGCTACTGGGTGAACCCGTTCGGGGTGCCGTTCGCGCATGTCACGGCGGGCGAGCTGGTCCTGGTCAACGGAGACGGGCAGGTCGTGCAGGGCGGCCACCACGTCAATCAGGCCGCGTTCACCGTGCACGCCGAGGTGCACCGGGCCCGCCCCGACGCGGTCGCCGTCGTCCATACGCACTCGACGTACGGGCGGGCCCTCGCGGCCCTGGGCGAGTTCGTCGAGCCGTACACACAGGAGGCCTGCGCGTTCTTCGAGGACCACGCCGTGTACGACGCCTACACCGGGGTGGTCGTGGATGCCGAGGAGGGCCGGCGGATCGCGGCGGCGCTCGCCTCGTACAAGGCGGTCGTGCTGCGCAACCACGGGCTGCTCACGGTCGGGGACTCGGTGGACGCGGCGGCCTGGTGGTTCATCTCGATGGAGCGCTGCGCGCGGGTGCAGCTCGCGGCGCGGGCGGCCGGCAAGCCCGTACTCATCGACCGGCGGGACGCGGTGGCGACCCGGGACCAGCTCGGCAGTGATCTCGTGGCGTGGATCAACTACCAGCCGCTGTGGCGGCAGATCAGCCGGGACGAGCCCGAACTCCTGTCGTAGTACGTCAATTTGATCGTGCGTCAATCACCCGCCCGGCCAGGCGGTGCCGACCGCCGGGCGGTTCTGGTGCGCGACAATTCGCTTACGGTTCAAGGGGTTTGGCGCACGGACGGAGTTCCCGGTGGCAGTGCAGGAGGCTCGGCAATGCGGGGGTGACTGTGCGCACGGCGCGCGGGACGGGCACCGGCGTGCGGTGGCGGCGTTCCTCGCCAAGCGGGACGGGCTCGCCGCGGGCGAAGGGCTGCCCGCGGCGCTCGCCCATTCCGTCGGGGCGTCCCGCCAGTGGGTCTCGGACGAGCTCACCCAGTCCGCGCGGCTCGTCGCCGAGTGCGGCCGGGAGGCGGGCCGGACCTGGCCGGAACGGGTGTGGCGCGGCACGCTGGCGACGGTGTGGGGCGGCGTGTTCGCCCTCTCCCTCGCCGAGACCGCCACAGCCGTCGGTGCGGGCTGGACGGCGGCCCGCACCGCCGGGCTCCTCTCCGCGCTGGTCGCGGCGGTCCTGCTGACGGCGGTGGCGTACCTCCACCGCGCGCGCGGCGGTCTCCTCGCGCCCGTGCTCGGCGAGGACAACCGGCTCTCCACCTCGCGGACGGTCGCGGCGGCGTGGGTCCTTTTCGCGGCCTCCGCGGTCCTGCTCCTCGCGCTGCGCCTGGCCGCGGCTTCCGGCCCGGCCGGGCGCGAGAAGGTCTTACACGGTCTCGAACTGTCCCGCTGCGCAGGCCTGTTGACGGTCGTGTTCCTTGTGTCGCTGATCGCGGTGGTGGTCCGCCGGGTCGTGACGGTGCGCATCCACGGGCAGCGGCTGCAGAAGGTACGCGCCGACCGGCCGCGCGGGTCCGATCTCCTCGCCGACGACGCGGGACGGGGCAGTTTCGCGGACGCGCAGTACGTGGCGGTGACGCTGGTCGCGGTGTTGTTCGCGGCGGTACGTCTGGCCCGCCGCCCGGATCAACTCCCCGACCTGCCTTGGGGGTTGGCGGTCCTGGTGCTGATCTCCGCGATGACGTACTTCGCCGGGAAATACGCGGAAGGGGGCCGTCCGGTGGTCCTTTCCGTCGTACGGGCCCGGGAGGCGGGGGACCTGGACGCGCCGATCCGTACCGGGGACGACATCGAGATCCGCGGGGCGGGGTTCGTCCCGCCGGGCGCGGGCACGCCGGACCGGCTGGCCCGCATGGTGGTCCGCATCGGGCCGGTCCATGTGCACGTCCCCCTGATCCCCGTCCCGGGCGGCTTCGCGAATCCGACGGACGGGGTGCTGACCGTGCCGGTGCCGGTGGACGTGGAGGCGGGGCGGGTGGAGGTCCGGGTGGTGACGGCGGCGGGGGTGGAGTCGAACGGGGTGCTTGTGGAGGTGGCCGAGTAGGAGGCCCGCCGCGCGACCTCAGGGGTGGGGCGGCGACTCGGCAGGGTGCGCCGGCGCTCCGCCCCCGATGGCCCCTCCCCGCCCCTTCCCGCGTGGCCTCCGGGGTGGGAATGAGACACCCGTTCCCCTCGTCCGTATCGTCTGGTGACAGCCGAATGGGATGGAGGCGGGATCAGCCATGGCACAGGGACATGCGACCAGGGTGGGGGCCGGGGCGGACCGGGTCCGGGGCCTGCAGGCCAGGGCCCGCACGTACGCACTGCTGCCGCTGAGGGTCTTCCTCGGCGTGACCTTCATCTACGCAGGCCTCGACAAGCTCACGGACAGCGCGTTCTTCCACGCGACCGGCACCGGCTCCATCGGCGAGCTGATGCGTGGCGTGCGGGACAGCTCGGCCATCCCCGCCCTCGTGGACCTCGCTCTGAAGAGCCCCGTGGGGTTCGGGTACGCCATCGCGTTCGGCGAGCTGGCCGTCGGCATCGGCATGCTGATCGGCCTGTTCGGGCGGCTCGCCGCACTGGGCGGAGCGCTCATCTCGCTCTCCCTGTGGCTCACGGTGAGCTGGCAGACCAACCCGTACTACTACGGCAACGACCTGGCCTACTTGATGGCCTGGCTGCCGCTCGTACTGGCCGGGACACCGTTGCTCTCCGCCGACGCGCTCCTCGCCAACCGGCGCCGCTTGCGCACCCCGTAGTCGATCCAGCTCACGAGCGAGGCGATCCCGAGCCCCCCGCAGACCAGCGGGATCGCCACCGGTGAGGGGGTGTTCCACTGCCCGGCCGCGTCCCCCGCGAACAGGACGGCGGTCGCGGCGAGCGCGAGCCCGGCGACGAGCCGGCCCGGGCGGAATTCATGACGCAGCACGGTCCACCTCCGCCTGGCCGACGCCGACCTTGAGATGGAGTTCGAGCGTCCCGGCCGGTTTGGCCCCGGCGGGCGGAGCCAGTGTCGCGGTCCGCTTCTCACCCGGCTCGATGTGGATGTCGTCCGGCTTCTCGCCGGGCAGTTGGACGTCGCCGAGCCCCATGTCGAAGCTCACCTTCACGGTCACGTCCTTCGGTACGACGACCTTCGCCCTGCCCGCGCCGACCTCCGCGCCGGTCGTCACGGTCTGCCCGGGCGGCACGGCGATCCGGCTCAGGTCGAGGGTGCCGACGCCGGTGCCGAGGTGATAGCCCGGCCGTACGTCGCCGATCGCGGCGGGCGTCCAGTCGGTGCGGGCCCAGTGCGAGTCGATCGACTTGGGCAGCGCCGCGGACGCGGCGAGCAGCGCCGCCGTGAGCACCGCGAGGAACACCGTGCCGAACCCCGTACGGCCCAGGAACGAGCTCAGCATCAGGCCGAGCGCGAACACCCCGAGCGCCGCCGCGAAGCCGATCTGCAGGCCGGTCCCGAGCGGCTGGTGGTCCCGGGCGCCGCCGAACCCGGCCCCGAAGGCCAGCAGCGCGGTGAGGAAGATCAGCCCGCCGATGGGACGCGGGCCCCGGCTCGCCCGTACCGCCGCCTTCGCGGCCTTGCGGGTGGCCTTGGAGACCGGTGGCGCGTCCGCGTCCGCAGGGCCCCACAGATAGTCGCCCGGGACCGGCCCGGTGGTGCCGTCCTTGACGATCGGGTCCCGCCACCAGGACGGCGGGGACGGCGCGGGCGGCGCCTTCGTCTCGGGCGGGGCGTCCGCCACGGCCTGGGCCGCGACCGGGTCGAGCGAGGTGTCCGCAGGAGTGGCGGAGCGGCGCTGCGACCAGACGGCCGCGCCCGCGAGGAGCAGCGCGAGCAGCACGGCGAACGTCATCACCGAGCCGTTCCTCAGCATGGTGAGGAAGATCCCGCAGCCCGCCAGGGCCATGAGCACGGCGACCAGTGCCGCGCCCTCGACGCGGCCCGTGAGCAGGCGGCGGGCCTCGTTCTCGTCCTCGCCCTCCATGGGCACGATGAGCCAGGCGAACCCGTAGAAGACCAGGCCGAGCCCGCCGGTCACGGACAGCACGCCGAGCGCGATCCGGAAGATCACCGGGTCGATGTCGCAGTACCGGCCGAGGCCGCCGCAGACTCCGCCGATGACCTTGTTGCGGCTGCTGCGGCGCAGCTGCGGGGCCTCGGGGCCCGGATCGGGCGGCGCGAGGGGCGTCTCGGTCGGCGTGCTCATACGTACATGGTGACGGGCCCGCGCGCCCCACGGCACCCGCCCCGACCCTGGCCTCACCCTGATTTCGTCCCCGAAGGGACGAGGAGCAGCACCCCCGAGGGCGCGAGGACCGGCACCCCTCGCGCGGGGGAGGTGGCCTCCCCCGCGCGAGGGGGCTGTCCTCAGGGAAGCCTGGGGGCCAACCCTGATGCCCGCGGGCCGGTGGCCGTGTGACGATCGGGGCATGCCAGTCGCCACCCCCCGCCTGTCGCCGCCCGAGGCCGACGAAGCGCCGGTCCGCAAGCTGTACCGCTCCGCCGAGGGGCGGATGCTCGGCGGCGTCGCGCGCGGGCTCGCCGGGCACCTCGGGCTCCCGGTGGTGTGGGTGCGGGTGGCGTTCCTGGGGCTGCTGTCGATCAACGGCCTCGGCGCGCTGCTCTACGCGGTGTTCTGGTTCGTGGTGCCGCTGGGCCTCGGCGGTACGACGGCCGGGCCGCGCTCCGCGTTCGAGGTCAGCCCGGACGGCCGGCGCAGGCTGCGCAAGCCCGACAAGGGCCAGGTCGTCGCGCTGATCGCGCTGGTCTTCGGCGCCGCGATCTTCGCGTCCAAGGTGGACGTGGGCGGCTGGGCCAACCCGTACATCTTCCCCAGCATCCTCATCGGCGTCGGCGTCATCCTGGTGTGGCGCCAGGCCGACAACACGCGCCGGGCCCGCTGGACCGAGGGCGCCCGCCGCAGCCGGTGGCTCCCGGTGGCCCGGGGGCTTGCCGGGGTCGCCCTGGTCGGCACCGGCCTCACCGGCTTCGTCGTCGTCAACGGATCGGCCGCGCAGCTGGGCAACGTACTGACCGCGGCGATAGCGGTGCTCGCCGGCATCGCCCTACTAGCCGGGCCCTACCTGGTGCGCATGACGCAGGACCTGTCCGAGGAGCGCCTGATGCGCATCCGGGCCCAGGAGCGTGCCGAGGTGGCCGCCCACGTGCACGACTCGGTGCTGCACACCCTGACCCTGATCCAGCGCAACGCGGAGAACGTCGGCGAGGTGCGGCGCCTGGCCCGCGCGCAGGAACGCGAGCTGCGCGCCTGGCTGTACAAGCCGGAGGGCACCGGCAAGGAGGAGGAGCCCGCGACGCTCGCCGAGGCCGTCAAGAAGGCGGCGGCCGAGGTCGAGGACAAGCACGGCGTCCCCCTGGAGGTCGTCGTCGTGGGCGACTGCCCGCTGGACGACGGCCTGACCGCACAGATGCAGGCCGCGCGCGAGGCGATGGTGAACGCGGCCAAGTACGGTGGCGAGGGCGGCGCCGTCCAGGTGTACGCGGAGGTCGAGGGCCGCACGGTCTTCGTCTCCGTGCGGGACCGGGGCCCCGGATTCGATCCCGACGCGGTGCCCGCCGACCGGATGGGCGTACGAGAATCAATCATCGGCCGGATGCAGCGCAACGGCGGTACGGCCAGGCTGCGTTCGGTGCCCGGCGGGGGCACGGAGGTCGAGCTGGAGATGGAGAGGGCAGAGGGATGACCGAGGAAACGACAGGCCGCCACGTCAGGGTGGTCCTCGTCGACGACCACCGGATGTTCCGCACCGGAGTCCAGGCGGAGATCGGCCAGACCGAGAGCACGGGCGTCGAGGTGGTCGGCGAGGCCGCCGACGTCGACCAGGCGATCACGGTGATCACCGCGACCCGCCCCGAAGTGGTGCTGCTCGACGTGCACCTGCCCGGCGGCGGCGGCGTCGAGGTGCTGCGCCGCTCGGCGGCCATGATGGCGGCCGCCGAGAACCCGGTCCGCTTCCTCGCGCTGTCCGTCTCGGACGCGGCGGAGGACGTGATCGGCGTGATCCGCGGGGGTGCCCGCGGCTACGTCACCAAGACCATCACCGGCACCGACCTGGTCGACTCGATCTTCCGGGTGCAGGACGGCGACGCGGTGTTCTCGCCGCGCCTGGCGGGCTTCGTCCTGGACGCGTTCGCCTCCACGGACGCGCCGCCGGTCGACGAGGACATGGACCGGCTCACCCAGCGGGAGCGCGAGGTGCTGCGCCTGATCGCCCGGGGCTACGCCTACAAGGAGATCGCCAAGCAGCTGTTCATCTCCGTCAAGACGGTCGAGTCGCACGTCTCGGCGGTACTGCGCAAGCTCCAGCTGTCCAACCGCCACGAGCTGACCCGCTGGGCCACGGCACGCCGGCTGGTCTGAGCCCCCGTCACCGGCGCCGTACAGGGGTGACCGGCGATTTCACCTTCGTAAAACCATGGCAAAACCGGCAACCCGGGCGCGCTCATGTCACTCTTGCCGGACGTGATGAGCCTGACCGGGACCCCCTTCTTCGTCACCGCGATCGTGGTGGCCGCGCTCGCCGTTCTGGTGCCGCTGGTTGTCTGGCACAAGGTCGGCGGGCCGGTCGTGGTGCGCGGGGCCGTGCGGCTCGTCATGGTGCTCGTCGCCCAGGCCTCGGCGGTCGTCGTGGTGTTCGTCGCCGTCAACAACGCGAACGGCCTCTACGACACCTGGGGGGACCTTCTCGGCACCGACAGCCACGTCGGCGCGGCCCCCGATCTCGGCGTCGACGGCACCGGCGGGCGCAGCATCGCCCAGGAGCCGCGCGTCAAGCAGCACTTCACCCCGGCCGACGATGCGAATCTGGGCACCGGCGTCCAGGTCACGCATCTGACCGGCCGGGTCTCGGGGGCGGACGGCGAGGTGTATGTGTGGCTGCCGCCGCAGTACGACGACCCGGCGTACAAGGCCAAGGACTTCCCCGTGGTCGAGATGCTGCCCGGCTACCCCGGCTCGGCCAAGGACTGGTTCACCAACCTCGACGTCACCGGGCAGCTGCGGCCGCTGATGGCCGACGGCGAGGTCAAGCCGTTCATCCTGGTCGCGCCGCGCACCTCGCTGCTCGCCGGGCAGGACACCGGCTGCGCCAACGTGCCGGGCGTCGTGAACGCGGACACCTGGCTGAGCGTGGACGTCCGCAAGATGGTCACCGACAACTTCCGGGCCGAGACGGGCGCGGACGGCTGGGCCGTCGCCGGGATATCGGCGGGCGCCCACTGCTCGGCGAAGCTCGCGATCGAGCACCCCGACCGCTACCGCGCGGGCATCTCGCTGTCCGGCTACAACGACCCGGCGGCCGAGTCCGACTCGATCACGGCGGGCAACCCGGCGCTGCGGCGCGCGACCGACCCGCTGTGGATGCTGACCCACGCCAAGCACCCGCCGAAGACCTCGCTCTTCCTCACCGGCCAGCCCCACGACGGCTACGAGGACGGGCTCGCGCTGCGCGCGGCCGCGAAGGCGCCCACCAAGGTGTGGGTGCAGAAGACCGGTGGGGGCCATCTGAACGTGGTGTGGAAGCCGCTCCTGCCGGAGGTGTTCCGCTGGCTGTCCGGCCAGGTCAGCGGCGTACAGAACGCGAAGAGCGCGCAGGACGCCAAGGGTGGCCTGCGGACCCATGGCGGGCGTCGTGACGCGGCGGTCGTGCAGGCCACGGGCGCCGGTGGCGTACGGGGCGAGAATTGACGGGCACAGGGCGTCACCCTTTGGTAAAACGCTGGTAAATCGGGCAACTGGTGTTCGCGGCCGCCCCTCTAGGGGGGCGTGATGAGCCTGACCGGAACCCCCTTCCTCGTGATCGCGATCCTCGCGGCGGTGGCAGCCCTGCTGCTGCCGCTCGTCCTGTGGACCAGAATCGGCGGGCCGGCCTTCGTACGCTGGATCTCGCGGCTCCTCATGCTGGGCTTCGCCCAGGTCACCGCGATCCTGGTGGTCTTCCTCTTCGTCAACAACGCCAACGGCCTGTACGACACCTGGGACGACCTGCTCGGCGGCGGCAACCATGTGAACGCCGCCCCCGACCTCGGCCCCGACGGCACCGGCGGCAGGAACGCGGCCGACGAGCCCAAGGTGAAGCAGAAGTTCGAGCCGTACACGAACAAGGTCGGCAAGGGCGTCGTGAAGACCACGCTCAAGGGGCAGGTCTCCGGGGTCGAGGGCGATGTGGCGGTGTGGCTGCCGCCGCAGTACAACGACCCGGCGTACAAGGACAAGACCTTCCCCGTCGTCGAGCTGCTGCCCGGCTATCCGGGGTCGATAGGCGCCTGGTTCGGCACGCTCAAGACGCAGGAGCAGCTCACGCCGATGATGGAGAAGGGCGAGGTCGCGCCGTTCATCCTGGTCTCGCCGCGCACCACGCTCCTGGACGGCAAGGACACCGGCTGCGCGAACGTGCCCGGGGTCGTCAACGCCGACACCTGGATCAGCGTGGACGTCCGCAAGATGGTCACTGACAACTTCCGCGCCGACACCCGCGCCGAGGGCTGGGCCGTCGCCGGGTACTCGGCGGGCGCCCACTGCGCCGCCAAGCTCGCCATCGAGCACCCCGACCGCTACCGGGCCGGCGTCGACCTGTCCGGCTACAACGACCCGGCCGCCGAGAAGGACTCCATCACGGCGAAGGACCCCAAGCTGCGCGAGGAGACCAACCCGCTGTGGATCCTCAAGCACGCCAAGACCCCGCCGCGGATCTCGCTGTTCGTCTCCGGTGAGCAGACCGACGGCTACAACGACGGGCTCGCCCTGAAGAAGGCCGCCAAGGCGCCCACCGCGGTGACCGTGGTCAAGCTCAACGGTGGCGGCCACGCCAGCGCGGTGTGGAAGACCCAGGTCCCCGACGTCTTCCGCTGGCTGACCAAGGAGATGGGAGCGGGCGCCAAGGTGCAACCGGGGCAAGGGGTCTGACGTACCGTCAGGGGCTGGGTCACGCGGGCCGGGCGGCGCCCGCGAACGGCATCTCGTCGATCGGCGCGATCCGCACCGGAGCCCCCGGGTGCGGCGCGTGGATCATCTGCCCGCCGCCGATGTAGATCCCCACGTGGCTGATCCCGGAGTAGAAGAACACCAGGTCGCCCGGCGCCAGTTGGGAACGCGGCACCCGGCTGCCCGCGTTGATCTGGGTGTACGTGGTGCGCGGCAGCTGCACCCCGGCCGAGCGCCAGGCGGCCTGCGTCAGGCCCGAGCAGTCGAAGGACGAGGGGCCCGTCGCGCCCCACACGTACGGCTTGCCGAGCGCGCTGTAGGCGAAGGAGACGGCGGCCGCGGCGCGCTCGGTGGGAGCCGCGATCGGCGCGCGCGGGGCGTCGGCCGAGCGGCTGGCCCGGGTGTCGGCCGGGGCCGCGGAGGGCTCCTCGTAGGCGGCCCGCTCCGGGGCGGTGAGCTGGGCGAGCAGCGCCTCGGCGGAGGTGATCTTCGACTGGATGTCGCTCTTCTGCTTCCGCAGCGTGGACTGCTGGGCGCGCAGCTCCGTGAGCTTCCCGTCGGCGGTCGTGCGCAGCCGGTCGAGCTCGCCGAGCTGCTTCTGCACCCCGGACACCGCGACCGCCGTCCGGTCCCCGGCGCGCTCGGCCATCGCGGCGTCGTCCAGGTACTGCTTCGGGTCGGAGGAGAGGATCAGCTGGAGCTCGGGGGCGACCGTGCCGCTGCGGTACTGCGCGGCCGCCAGCGAACCCAGCGCGTTGCGCGCGGTGTTGAGCTGCTGGGTCTTGCGGGCGGCCTCGTCGCGCAGCTCGTTCAGCGAACGCTCGGTCGCGTCCGCCTTCTCCTTCGTGCCGTCGTACGCCTCCGTCGCGACCTCCGCGTCCTGGTACAGCTGGTCGACCTTGGCCTTGACCTGCGCCGGAGTGAGCTTCGGGTCGGCGTGCCCGGAGCCCTCGAAGAGGGTGGCGGTGGCCGCCGACGCCAGGGCGAGCGTCGCGGCGGTGCGGGCGGCGGGGCCGGTGAGCGGATGCTGCTTGGGCTTTCGGTGCGCAGCCACGAGGGCCTTCACGTCCTTCCGTACGGCAGTGCTTCCGCGCTGCGGCTCCGGGGAGGGGAGCCGTTCCGACGACGGACCGCACAGGGGGAACGGCCCGCCGCCGGATCTTTCGGCGGTGGTGACCGACAGCCGCCCGGTGGAGCGGCGGCGGTGGGGAGTCGGCCACCTGGTGGAGGACGCTAAACCTGGGCGACACGGCCGAGCGACGCAATGACAGCAAGTGCCTCTTTCCGGCGTTCGCGTGACCGGCATCGACCGAAGCCGGGGCGTTGGTCCACAGGGTGCGCGCCTGCTGTGACCGAAGTGCCGGTCGGGCCCCACCCGCTGCACGGCGCCTGCTACGAGGGAATTAGGCTCCGGCCCATGGACGTACTCATCAAGGTCGTCGTCGGCCTGCACATCATCGGCATAGCTTCGCTGCTCGGCGGATTCCTGACGCAGATGAAGGCGATGAGCGCGGGCACCGCCCGCTTCGTCCCGGCGATGCTGCACGGCGCGCTGACCATGCTGGTCACCGGGGTCGCCCTGGTCGGCCTGAACCAGGCCGACGGCAGCACCCTGAACACCGTCAAGCTCGGCGTGAAGCTCGCGTTCCTGATCGTGATCCTGGGCCTGGTCTATGTGAAGCGGGACGAGGAGAAGGTCGAGAAGGCCGCGTTCGGCGTGGTCGGCGGCCTCACCGTCGCGAACATCTTCATCGCGCTGCTCTGGACCTGAGGCCCGGCCGCCCGCGTCACACGGGCCGCACGCTGCCGTAGATCGGCATGTAGTAGATCGACTCCTCGCGTACGTAAGCCCCTGAGTGCGGCGCGTGGATCATCATGCCGTTGCCTATGTACATGCCGACATGGCT
The DNA here is from genome assembly GCF_039532965.1 of Streptomyces mauvecolor. Classification (NCBI taxonomy): domain Bacteria; kingdom Bacillati; phylum Actinomycetota; class Actinomycetes; order Kitasatosporales; family Streptomycetaceae; genus Streptomyces; species Streptomyces mauvecolor. Next base: position 189,583 of record NZ_BAAASQ010000010.1, read on the forward strand.
GATGTCGTCGTAGAAGAAGACCAGGTCACCGGGTTGCAGATCTGCCGTCGCGACCCGGGTGCCCATTTTCACCTGGTCCCAGGTGGTGCGCGGCAGGTCCACTCCGGCCGCCTTCCACGCGGCCTGGGTGAGCCCCGAGCAGTCGTACGAGGCCGGGCCGGTCGCGCCCCACACATACGGCTTGCCCATCTGGGCGCGGGCGAAGGCGAGCGCCTTGGCCGCCTTGGTCGTGCCGGGCGCGGAAGGCGTCGAGGGCGCCGAGGGCGAGGAAGGCGCGTGGCCGGCGGGCGGGGCGGCCTTCTTCTTAGCGGCGGCCGCCGCCTGCTGCGCGGCCAGCTCGGCGGCCCTGCGCTTGGCGTCGTCCTGCTTCTTCTTCTCGACCGCGGCGAGCCGCGCCTTCTCCTGTGCGGTCAGCGTCGACAGCAGCGTGCGGGCGGCCGCCAGCTTGGTCTGCACGTCCTGCTTGCCGGCCCGCAGAACCTGCTGCGAGGTGGTCAGCGCGGCCAGGCTCCGGCTCGCCTCGGCCCGCTTCTTGGCGTTCGCCGCGCGTTCCGTCTCAAACGTGCTCAGTGTCTTCTGCTGCTCGTCGGAGAGCCGGCCCATCAGCTGGTTCTGGTCGAAGAAGGCCTGCGGGTCGTCCGAGAACAGCAGCGTCATGGTCGGGGTGACCCCGCCGTCGCGGTACTGCGCCGCGGCATAGCTGCCGATCACCCGCCGGGTGTCGTTCAGCTTCGCCGTGCCGGCCGCCACCTGGTCGAGCAGCGCGTCGGCCCTGGCGCGCTGGGTGGCCGTCGCCTCCTTGGCCGCGTCGTACTTCTGGGTGGCGAGATCCGCCTGTCTGTACAGGTCGTCGACCTTCTTCTGCACCTCTTCGATGCTCGGCTTCGGCCCGGTGGGTACGGCGGGCGCCGCGTCGGCGCTCTGCGCGAGCAGGCTCACCGAGGCGAGCGCGGCCGTCGTCACGCCCAGGGCGGGCGCGGTAGTGCCTATTCGAGTGCGCGGCTTGCGGTGTGAGGGCAAGGCCGACACCTCCTTCCGGATCGTTCCGGACGGGGGCGTTCCCCGGCTTGCTGCGGCACGCTAGCCAACTCCCGTGGCCCCTGGGAAGGTTGATGTCCGACAGGCCCGATACATTCCCGTGACCTTTACGGTGCGTAGTCGTGAATCGTCTCTCCGAAGGCGGCGGCGGAGTGTCAGAGGGGCGGCCTAGACTCGGGAGACGATGAGCAGCCTCTTTGACGACAGCTTCCTGGCGGACCTCCAGCCCTCCGAGGAGGAGCACCCGCCGCCGCCCCCCGATGCAGGCATCGGCTCCACCGGAGCGGCTGGCGCCGCGCTGCCTGATGAGCACGCACCCGAAGCGGTGCCGGACGACCTGTTCGGGGGCCAGTTCGACGCGCCCGCGGACCGTGACGCGTACTACCGCGGCGGCGCCCCGCGCCCGGCGATCGACGCGGCGGCCCTTCTGGAAGGCCTGAACGAACAGCAGCGCGCCGCCGTGGTGCACGCGGGCTCGCCGCTGCTCATCGTGGCCGGCGCCGGCTCCGGCAAGACCCGCGTGCTCACCCACCGCATCGCCCACCTCCTGGCGACCCGGGGGGTGCACCCCGGCCAGATCCTCGCGATCACCTTCACCAACAAGGCCGCGGGCGAGATGAAGGAGCGCGTGGAGCAGCTGGTCGGCCCGCGCGCCAACGCGATGTGGGTCATGACGTTCCACAGCGCCTGTGTGCGGATCCTGCGCCGCGAGTCGAAGAGGCTCGGCTTCACCTCATCGTTCTCGATCTACGACGCCGCCGATTCCAAGCGCCTGATGGCCCTGGTCTGCCGCGACCTCGACCTGGATCCCAAGCGCTTCCCGCCGAAGTCGTTCAGCGCCAAGGTGTCCAACCTGAAGAACGAGCTGATCGACGAGGAGACCTTCGCGGGCCAGGCTGCGGACGGCTTCGAGAAGACGCTCGCCCAGGCCTACGCGATGTACCAGGCGAGGCTGCGCGAGGCCAACGCGCTGGACTTCGACGACATCATCATGACGACGGTCCACCTCCTCCAGGCCTTCCCGGACGTGGCCGAGCACTACCGGCTGCGCTTCAGGCACGTCCTGGTCGACGAGTACCAGGACACCAACCACGCCCAGTACACGCTGGTACGGGAGCTGGTGGGTCCCTCCGGCGAGGCGCAGGCCCCCGCCGAGCTGTGCGTGGTCGGTGACGCCGACCAGTCGATCTACGCCTTCCGCGGTGCGACGATCCGCAACATCCTTCAGTTCGAGGAGGACTACCCGAGCGCGACGACGATCCTCCTGGAGCAGAACTACCGCTCCACGCAGACGATCCTGTCCGCCGCCAACGCGGTGATCGAGCGCAACGAGAGCCGCCGCCCGAAGAACCTGTGGACGGACGCGGGACCGGGCGCGCAGATCACCGGCTACGTCGCCGACACCGAGCACGACGAGGCGCAGTTCGTCGCCGACGAGATCGACCGGCTCACCGACAAGGGCGAGGCCAAGGCGGGCGACGTCGCGGTCTTCTACCGCACCAACGCACAGTCCCGTGTCTTCGAAGAGATCTTCATCCGGGTCGGCCTGCCCTACAAGGTCGTCGGCGGCGTCCGCTTCTACGAGCGCAAGGAGGTCAGGGACGTCCTGGCCTACCTGCGCGTCCTGTCGAACGCCGAGGACACCGTCCCGCTGCGGCGCATCCTCAACGTGCCCAAGCGCGGCATCGGCGAGCGCGCCGAAGCGATGATCGACGCCCTGTCGCTGCGCGAGAAGATCACCTTCCCGCAGGCGCTGCGCCGCGTCGACGAGGCGTACGGCATGGCCGCCCGCTCGGCCAACGCGGTCAAGCGCTTCAACGCGCTGATGGAGGAGCTCCGTACGATCGTGGACTCCGGCGCCGGACCCGCCGTCGTCCTCGAGGCCGTCCTCGAACGGACCGGCTACCTCGCCGAGTTGCAGGCCTCGACCGACCCGCAGGACGAGACCCGCATCGAGAACCTCCAGGAACTCGCCGCCGTGGCCCTGGAGTTCGAGCAGGAGCGCGGGGAGGACGAGGGCGCGGGCACGCTCGCCGAGTTCCTGGAGAAGGTCGCCCTGGTCGCCGACTCCGACCAGATCCCCGACGAGGACGAGGACGGTTCGGGAGTCATCACGCTGATGACGCTCCACACCGCCAAGGGCCTCGAATTCCCCGTCGTGTTCCTCACCGGCATGGAGGACGGCGTCTTCCCGCACATGCGGGCGCTCGGCCAGGTCAAGGAGCTGGAGGAGGAGCGCCGCCTCGCCTACGTCGGCATCACGCGCGCCCGGGAGCGGCTGTACCTGACCCGCTCCTCGATGCGCAGCGCCTGGGGCCAGCCCTCGTACAACCCGGCCTCGCGCTTCCTGGAGGAGATCCCGGTCCAGCACCTGGAGTGGAAGCGCACCGGTCCGATGGCGGCCCCGGCGGGCCCCGTGTCGGGCAAGTCGCTCGGCGGCGGGATCGGCAACTCGCTGTCCTCGTCGCGCTCCAAGGCGGGCCCCTCGGGCTTCGCGACGCGGCGCGGCAACGACAAGCCGGTGATCGCCCTGTCGGTCGGCGACCGCGTCACGCACGACCAGTTCGGCCTGGGCACCGTGATGTCGGTGACGGGTTCGGGCTCGGACGCCCAGGCCACGATCGACTTCGGCGACGAACGCCCGAAGAAGCTGCTGCTGCGGTACGCGCCGGTGGAAAAGCTCTGACCGGGCTTCTGATTACGTCGGGTCCAGGCCGTGGCTGCGCAGCCACGGCAGGGGGTCTATCGACGAGCCGCCGCCCGGTCGCACCTCGAAGTGGAGGTGCGGCCCGGTGGAGTTGCCGGAGTTCCCCGAGTACGCGATGACGTCACCGGCCTTCACCGGACCCGAACGGATCTTGGTGCTGGACAGGTGGCAGTACCAGGTCTCGGTGCCGTCGGCGCCGGTCACTATGGCCATGTTTCCGTACGCACTGTTCCACTGCGTGCGGACCGTGCCGTCGATCGCCGACATCACCGGCGTGCCGTACGAGACCGGGAAGTCGATGCCGGTGTGCACCGACATCCAGTTGACGCCGGCCTGCCCGTAGTACGCGCTGAGGCCCTTCTGCGTCACCGGCAGGACGAACTTGGGGCGCGCGGCTTCCTTCGCGGCGGCCGCGTCCTCCTTTTTCTTCTTCTCCGCGTCCTGGCGGGCCTTGAGGTCGATACGTTCCTGCGTCCGGCTGGCCCGGTCGGCGAAGCTGTTCGCGTCGGCGCTGAGGTTGGCGAGCTGGGTGTCCAGCTTGGTGTTGGCGGCGACCGGCTTGACCGACGCGGGGTCGGCCGCGGCCGTCACGGTGGCGCCGTCGTCCTTGCCGCCGCCGAGCCCGCCGACGGAGGCGACCGCGACACCCGCGACCCCCATCACGCACACAGACGGAACCGCGACGGTCAGCAGCGCCGATCGCTTGGCGGGGCTGCGCCGCCGACGGCCTGCACTGCGGCGGGCCTCGGCGCGCGAACCGGGGACGGCCGGGCCGGGCAGATCCGTGTTCAGGTCGTTCAGCGGTCCGGTGGGCTCCGGCTCGGGGGCGGGCTCGTCGGTGAACGCCTCGGTGTACTCGTCCGGGAACGCGTCCGCGAGCTCCACCTGGGAGAACTCGGCTGTCTCGTAGGAGAGTTGGGGCTCGTGCTGGGCGGGCATCGTCGTCGTGGCCGCCGTCGCCATCGCGTTCCATGCGGTCGCGTCGTACGTGCCGGTCTCGGACTGCGTGCCGGGCACGGCCCACTGCCCCGTCGTGTCGTACGCCGAGGTGAACGCGGTGTTGTCGTACTGACCGGTGTCCTGCGCCTGGTTCCACGCGTTGGCGTCCCACTGGCCCGTCGTGTCGAAGGCGCCCGTATGGAACGTTTCGGTGCCGGAGCTCTGGGTGGGGAAGACCGGGGTGGTGAACGTGCCGGTGTCGAACTGTCCGGTGCCGAAGGCGCTGGTCTGGAAGGTGCCGGTGTCGAACGCGCCGGTGTTGAAGGTTCCGGTCTCGAACGTGCTGGTGCTGAACGTTCCGGTGTCGTTGAACGTGCTGGTCGCGCCGTCCGGCTCGTACGCCGTGGCCTGGGCCGGAACCGTCCACTGGCCGGTGGTGTCGTACGGGGAGGCGAAGGCGCCGGTGTCGAACTGGCCCGTCTGGCCCGACGCGTAGCCGTTCTGGTCGGCGTAGCCGCCCTGCATCGCGCCGAAGAGCGGATCGATGCCGTAGCTTCCGGTGCTCGTGGTGTGGGCGCCGTTGCCGTCATGGCCACTGCTGCCGCTGAGGTAGCCGTCGTGTCCGACGTACCCGGCGTGGGCGTGCTGGTCAGTCACCAACTTCTCTCTCGCCTCGGCAACAGAACCTGCGGCCGGGTCCCGAAGGGGCGGGGGTCCCGGGGACAGCAGTGGCGTGACTGTACCCGGCGGTATGCGAGACCGACAATCTTCGGCAGGTTTCTTGGTTACGGGAAACGGGCAATCAGCCGCCTTTCGGTGGACTGTGGGCAGAGGTTTGGCCCTGTGTTCGGAGTTCGTTCGACGGATGGTGGGGTGCGGATACGTTGCTGCGGGGGTGGGGCGGGGGTGGAGTGGGGACGGGCGGGGGGTGTTCGGGGATATGTGGAGGCTGAATCAGGCCACGGGGGAGGGGCCCCGGGGGCAGCGCGGGCGGCCGGTGGGAGGGGTGCCTTTCCAGGGCAGCGCGGGCGGCCGGTGGGAGCCCTTCTCCGGCGGTGCGGGCGGCCGGTGGCCTTCTTGGGCGGTGCCGCTCCGGCTCGGGGGCGTTCCGCTCAGGCCACCGAGAACGCGTCCTCGGCGGCGGCTTCCGGTTCCCCGGCGGTCAGCGCCTGCCGCACCCCTGCGGCGACGGCCGGATGAACCGGCATCGCCAGATGACCGATCCCCGTCACCCTGACGTTCTGCGCGATCAGATCCGGGTGCTCGATGCGGGCCGTCTCCACCGGAATCATCAGCGTGTCCAGGTCGCTCCAGAAACTCACGAACCGGGTCCGGATTCCGGGAGCCGGCCTGCGCAGTTCCTCCACGAGCTCCGAGCCGGGGCACATCTGCCGCACGATCGGGTGCGCATGCGCGAGCTGTGCCGAGCGCGTGCCGGAATGCGGGGTGCCCAGCGTCACGAGCGTACGCACCCGGAGGTCGCCGCCGAGGCGCTGCACGTAATACCGGGCTATCAGGCCGCCCAGGCTGTGCCCCACAATGTCCACCTCGCGGTGGCCGGTGCGGGCGCAGATCTCTTCCACATGGCGGCCGAGCAGCTCGGCGGCAACCCTGATGTCGCCGGTCAGCGGCGAGTAGTTGAGGGATTCGAGATGCCGCCAGCCGTGCCGGGCCAGCGAGCGGCGCAGCAGCACGAACACGGACCGGTTGTCGATGAAGCCGTGCAGCAGGACCACGGGCGGGTGCGAGCGGCCGGCCGTCGGCAGCTGCGGCGCGGCGGCCGGATCCGGCGCGGGATGCCGCTCGGGGGTCAGGCCCGAGGGGTACAGGAGGAGGTGCCCGGCCAGCACGGCCAGATCCAGCGCGGTGGCCCTGATCAGTGCCGCCGACAGCCACGCCCGGCGCACACACAGCGGCAGTAACGAAAAGAACTGCACGGCGGCGACCTCCCGAATGGCACACAGGAGGCCGCTCCGTCCCCCGTATGCCCTCATGGGGCTCCGCCTGTGAAGGCCCCCGCCTGAGCCGGCCCCGAAATTACGAGGGGCCGGACCACCGTGCTGCGCGGCTGACAGCACGGTGGTGCGGCGCCTTCGTAGCGGCTCCCCTTGCGACCGCGCCCACCCCGTCACGACCGCCGTCCGGCCGGTGCCGGTGGGCCGACTGATGCGGGTACGGTGCAAAACGAACGTGTCCCACGTGTGATTTCCCCCTCCCTCTCCACCGTGAAACGGCGGGTTGCGGGATGCTGTGGATAACGTTCGTTCACTTCCCCGGCCCTTCGGCGCGGGGGTGCGCAGGTGGGACATGTGGAGGCAGTGATGGGTGTAACCGGTCCGATCCGCGTGGTGGTGGCCAAGCCGGGGCTCGACGGTCACGATCGCGGGGCCAAGGTCATCGCGCGGGCGCTGCGTGACGCCGGCATGGAGGTCATCTACACCGGGCTGCACCAGACGCCCGAGCAGATCGTCGACACCGCGATCCAGGAGGACGCCGACGCGATCGGCCTCTCGATCCTCTCCGGTGCGCACAACACGCTGTTCGCGAAGGTGCTGGAGCTCCTGAAGGAGCGCGACGCGGAGGACATCAAGGTCTTCGGCGGCGGCATCATCCCCGAGGCCGACATCCCGCCGCTGAAGGAACTCGGCGTGGCCGAGATCTTCACGCCGGGGGCGACCACGGCGTCGATCGTCACCTGGGTCAACGCGAACGTCCGCCAGCCGGCGGGAGCGTAACGGCTGGCCCCGGAGGCCGGTGGTCGATCCTGGGGCTCCGCCCCAGACCCCGTTGGCGCGTTGAGGGCGCTCGTCCTCAGGTGCCGGACAGGCTGAAGTGCTCCGGTGCGGGCCAGGATCGACCCTGCCAGGGGCGCGGGACTGTGACATTGTGCGGCTCCGCCGCGATGGGAGCCCCTCCCGTTCGGGGGATGCGGGGCGGAGCCCCTTGGGCCGGGCTAGCCGCACAGTTCGTCCCGCATCGCCGCGCGCAAGCGCAACGTCGCCACCAGTCGCTGAAACGCCTCCGCCCAGTATCCCCCGGCCCCCGGCGACGCCCCCTCTCCCTCCGGCGGCGTGGCCGTCAGGGCCTCCAGACGGGGCGACTCCGAAGGATCGAGGCAGCGCTCCGCCAGGCCCATCACCCCGCTGAAGCTCCACGGATAGCTCCCCGCGTCCCGGGCGATCTCCAGCGCGTCCACCACCGCCCGCCCCAGCGCTCCCGCCCACGGCACCACACACACCCCGAGCAGCTGGAATGCCTCCGACAGGCCATGCGCGGATATGAACCGGGCCACCCAGTCCGCCCGTTCGTCCTCCGCCAGGATCGACAGGAGCTTGGCCCGCTCCGCCAAGGACGCCGTACCCGCGCCCTCCCCAGGCGGGGCCGACGGCGCGCCGAGCAGGGCCCGAGACCACTCCGCATCCCGCTGCCGCACCGCCGCCCTGCACCACGCGGCATGCAGTTCGTCCCCCCAGTCGTCGGCCACGGGCAGCGCCACGATGTCGCGGGGCGTGCGCCCGCCGAGCCTCACCGGCCATGTGTCCAGCGGAGCCGACTCCACCAACTGGCCCAGCCACCACGACCGTTCACCCCGCCCCGCCGGCGGCCTCGGCGCGACCCCGTCCCGCTGCATCGCCGCATCGCACTCGTGCGGCGCCTCCACCGAGACCAGCGGCCCCTCGCCCGTCCGGTCCAGGGACACACAGGACGTCGCCCGCTGCGCCATCCTTCGCGCGAGGGCCGAACCCGGCAACGCCGAGAGCAACTCCGCCGCCGTCGCCCGCACATTGCGGCTCCGGTCGGCCAGCGCCCGCTCCAGGAACGGCTCGTCCGCGGCCGCGAGCCCCTCGCGCAGCGAGTCCAGGAACATCAGCCGGTCCTCTGCCCGCTCCGTCGCCCAGGTCGCGGCGAGCAGCGCCCGTCCCGCCTCCGGGGCGTGTGCCCGTACCGCCGCGAGCAGCGCCACCCGCTCCGCGAACAGGCCCTCGTCCCACAGGAGTTGTACGGATTCGGTGTCCCCGGGGTCGGGCAGCGCCGCGCTGCCCGACGCGCCGCGCAGCGCGAAGCGCCACTCCGGGTTGAGCCGGGCCAGCCACAGCCCGCGCGGGCCCGCGAACGCCAGGGCCTGGGGGCGCAGGTCCGTGCGGGCCCGGGCCGCGTCGAGGAGCGTGGGCAGCAGCTCCGACGGTGCGCGCAGGCCCCGCTCGTTGGCGATGGCCAGCCATTGCGGGAGCAGCTCGCCCAGGTCTGGCGCGCTCCCGCGCCGGCCCCCGGCATGCGCGGGCGCCGAACGGTCGGCGAGCAGCATCGCGAGCCGCCGCCGGGCCGCCTCCGGCAGTGCGGGCCGCTCGTCCGGTGGTGCGGCCTGCGGACGTACTCCCGCGGGCGCCGGAACCAGCCCCGCCCTGCGTCGCACGGTCTGCGCCGCGGCGGCATCGAGAAGTTCCCCGGGCCCGCCGGCTGCCGGGCGCCGTTCGGTGCCGAGGAGTGCCGAGGTCACCAGCTCCTCCCAGGAGCTAGTTGAGCCGGACATCCAGTCCCCTTTCCATGGCTTCGTTTCGCTTGGGATTCGCCTCCGTGGTGGCGGCGCCGCCCTTCGGTCGGCCGTGCGGGCGGATGCCGCGGGCCGGGGCTGTGGCATCGCCGGTACGGAGCGCACTGCCGGGGAGTGGGGGCGTGAACGCGGCGGGGTACCTCCTCATACGTCGCGCAGTTCCGCCCACCGAACATCCCCCCCAGAACCAGCGCTCCTCCTTGCGGGGGCACCCCACCACGTCCCCACCCGGCCGGACACGCACCCGCCCGTAGTGCCTCGATTTGCGTTCGGACGATGCCCTGCCGCTACGTCAGCGCCACCAGTTCCCTCGTTTCCTCCGGCCACGCCGCCAGCGGGGTGAAGCCCCTGCGGCCGCATTCGCCGAAGATCGTTGTCGGGGCGCCTCCGGACACTGCCAGTAGTTTCCACAGAGCCGGGCGCGCTGCTGTGCCGGGCGTTACAGGTATGGCCAACTCACCTTTTTCGTCCGCCAGTTGCCAGTCATCGGAGCCGTCCTTCGGGGGGATCGGTATCGCCTCGGTCAAGGTCACCGGGTACGACTCCAGCCACGGGTCGTCCAGGAGTGCTTGGCCGTACCGCTCGACCGCTTCGGTCGCCGTGCCGCCCGGGGGCGGGCCGTCGGGCTCGGACGGTGTGCTGTACCGCTCTCCCAGGGCGGCCCTCAGCTGGCCTGCGCCGGGGTACGGCGTCAGGTCGGCGTCCACCGCCAGGCCGACCGGCAGTGCGATCCCCGGGGCTCGGCCCGCCGCGCCGAAGTCCAGGATCAGCGCCGAGCGGCCCGACTTCTTTCCGTACAGCCAGATCCTGCGCGTCGTGAGCTTCGCGTCCGCCGTGTCGTACTGGGCGAGGACCTGCCAGTTGTCGCGGATCGCCGGGCCTTGGGGGGCCGTGGGCGCGCCCACGCGTGAGCGGACCGTCGCGGCCAGAGCGTCCGGCAGTCCTTCCCGGCCGAGCCAGGCTCGGTCCAGGAGGTGCAGCAGGGCGCACTCTTCGAGCAGTCGCGTCGGCCAGCCCGGGCCCGAACTCGGTATCGCGCCCAACTCCCTGACCCGTGCGGCCAGTCCGGGTGCCTGGGCGTCGACCATGCGGGCGGCCGTCTCCTCCCACAGGCCGTACCCAGGACGCTCCGCTGCGGCAAGGCCACCGCTCAGCAGATCCGCCAGGCGTTGCTCCAGCTCCGTGGCTCCGGTGGTGATTCGGTCCGCTCGCTTCTCGGCTCTCCGCCTGGCCGCCCGTTCGTCAACCGGGTTTATCTCGTGCTCTGTTGAGCTCTGGTCCGGCCTCTTCGAGCGCCTTCCCTTCAGCCACGGCTCCGCCCAGTCCGGTGCCGTTCCGCCCGGCATCGGCTGTTCGTCCGTCGACCAGAGGAGCAGCAGGCCTATCGCGTGCTTGCACGGGAACTTCCGGCTCGGGCAACTGCACTTGTATCCCGGGCCACTTGTGTCGATCACCGTCCGGTACGGCTTGCTGCCGCTGCCCTTGCACAGGCCCCACACCGCCCCCGCGTCGTCGCACCCGCTCTCCGACCACGGCCCGGCCGTGCCGAGCCTGCTTCCCGCCTTGCGTGACGCATCGTCAGGTGCCAGTGCGAGCACCTGCTCCGACGTCCAGCGCACCCCCTGCTGAGTCATGTCCCCGAAGGTACGGGCGACCACTGACAATCGGCTCTGACCTGCGACGATTCAGAGCTGAGGGGGCATTGTCAGTGGCGTGGTGCACGGTGGTGACCACAAGCCGATCGAACGTCTCGAACGATCTGGAGGGGGAGCCATGACCGTGTCCGAAATCGAGTCCGAGAATCGTCAATCCCGTGCCGAGTCCGCTGTGGAAGGCGCCCTGCGGCCGCACGCCGAGCACGCCTTCGCGGGCGAGCTCGCGGCGCTGGCCGCTGTCGACGACCGGCCCCGCCCGGTCCGTTGGCGGCTCTCGCCCTGGGCGGTCGCCACCTATCTGCTCGGCGGCGTCCTCTCGGACGGCACCGTGATCACACCGAAGTACGTGGGTCCGCGCCGCATCGTCGAAGTCGCCGTCACCACCCTCGCCACCGACCGCGCGCTGCTGCTGCTCGGCGTCCCCGGCACCGCCAAGACCTGGGTTTCCGAACACCTCGCTGCCGCTGTCAGCGGTGACTCCACCTTGTTGGTGCAGGGCACTGCGGGCACTCCGGAGGAGGCCATTCGGTACGGGTGGAACTACGCGCAGCTGCTCGCCCACGGGCCGAGCCGCGACGCGCTCGTGCCCAGCCCCGTCATGCGGGCCATGGCGCAGGGCATGACCGCCCGGGTCGAGGAACTGACCCGCATCCCCGCGGACGTACAGGACACGCTGATCACGATCCTGTCCGAGAAGACGCTGCCCATCCCGGAGCTGGGCGCCGAGACCCAGGCCGTACGGGGTTTCAATCTGATCGCCACCGCCAATGACCGCGATCGCGGTGTGAACGAGCTGTCCAGCGCGTTGCGGCGCCGGTTCAACACGGTGGTGCTGCCGCTGCCCGCCACTGCGGAGGACGAGGTCGACATCGTCTCGCGCCGCGTCGACCAGCTCGGCCGCTCGCTCGACCTGCCCTCCGTGCCCGACGGCATGACGGAGATCCATCGGGTTGTCACCGTCTTTCGTGAGCTGCGGGAGGGCGTGACTGCTGACGGGCGCACCAAGCTCAAATCCCCTTCGGGGACGCTCTCCACGGCCGAGGCGATCTCCGTGGTCACCGGCGGCCTCGCGCTCGCCGCCCACTTCGGCGACGGCGTGCTCAGGGCGAGTGACGTGGCTGCCGGCGTTCTTGGTTCTGTCGTACGCGATCCTGCTGCCGACCGCGTCATCTGGCAGGAGTACCTGGAGACCGTCGTTCGTGAACGGGACGGCTGGAAGGACTTCTACCGCGCCTGCCGCGAGGTGTCTGCGTGACCGGGCCTCTGCTGCTCGGCGTGCGTCATCACGGGCCCGGGTCCGCGCGTGCCGTACGGGCCGCGCTGGAGGCCGCCCGGCCGCGGGCCGTGCTCGTCGAGGGGCCGCCCGAGGGGGATGCCCTGCTCGACCTCGCTGCCGACGAAGCCATGCGGCCGCCCGTCGCGCTGCTCGCCCATGTCGTCGACGACCCGGCGCGGTCCGCCTTCTGGCCCATGGCCGAGTTCTCGCCGGAGTGGGTCGCCATCCGGTGGGGTCTGGAGCACGGGGCGCAGGTCCGATTCATCGATCTGCCCGCTTCTCATTCGCTCGCCGTGGGGGAGGAGGCGGTGGAGGAGGGTGGGCCCGGGCCTCGGGTCGATCCCCTTGGGTCGCTCGCCGAGGCCGCCGGGTACGACGATCCCGAGCGCTGGTGGGAGGACGTCGTCGAGCACCGCGACGCCGCGGCCGATCCCCGGGCGCCGTTCGCTGCCCTCGGCGAGGCCATGGCCGTCCTGCGCGAGACCTATGGCGATGGCGGTCATGCGGTGGATCTGGTTCGCGAGGCTTATATGCGGACTCAATTGCGTTCTGCTGTGCGGGAGTTCGGGGATCAGGTTGCCGTTGTCTGCGGGGCCTGGCACGTGCCCGCGCTGGCCGGGAAGTTCACCGCGGCCGGCGACCGCGCCCTCCTCAAGGGGCTGCCCAAGGTCAGGACCGAGCTGACCTGGGTGCCCTGGACGCACCGTCGGCTCGCCCGGCGCAGCGGCTACGGCGCGGGCATCGACTCGCCCGGCTGGTACGGGCACCTGTTCAGCGCCCCCGACCGGCCCGTCGAGCGCTGGATGACCAAGGTCGCCGGGCTGCTCCGGGGCGAGGACCGCCAGGTCTCGTCCGCCCATGTCATCGAGGCCGTCCGGCTCGCCGGGACGCTCGCCGCGATGCGCGGCCGCCCACTGCCCGGCCTCGCCGAGACCACCGACGCCGTACGGGCCGTGATGTGCGAGGGCTCCGACGTGCCGCTCGGCCTGATCCGGGAGCGGCTCGTCGTGGGGGAGGTGCTCGGCGAGGTGCCCGACGCCGCGCCCGCCGTGCCCCTCCAACGCGATCTCGTACGCACCCAGCGCAGCCTGCGGCTCAGACCGGAGGCGCTGGAGCGGGAGTTGGACCTCGACCTGCGCAAGGACACCGACGCCGGGCGCAGCCGGCTGCTGCACCGGCTGCGGCTGCTCGGCATCGGCTGGGGCGAGCCGGCCCGGTCCCGCTCCACCGGCACCTTCAGGGAGAGCTGGCGGCTGCGCTGGGAGCCCGAGCTGGCGGTGCGGGTCGCCGAGGCAGGGGTGTGGGGCACCACCGTGCAGGGTGCCGCCACGGCCAAGGCCGAGTCGGATGCGGTGGCGGCGACCGCTCTGGGTGCGATCACCTCGCTTGCCGAGCTCTGTCTGCTGGCCGACCTGCCGGACGCGCTGCCTGTGGTGATGCGCACCCTTGCCGACCGGGCCGCGCTCGACACCGACGTCGCCCATCTCGCCCAGGCCCTGCCCGCCCTCGCCCGTACCCTGCGCTACGGGGACGTGCGCGGCACCACGACCGCCGGGCTCGCCGAGGTCGCGGCCGGCCTCGCCGAGCGCATCTGCGTCGGGCTGCCGCCCGCCTGCGCCGGTCTGGACGGGGACGGCGCCGCCGAGATGCGCACGCATCTGGATGCCGTCCATGCTGCTCTGGGTCTTCTGCCGGATCCGGACCGCCTCCGTGAACGCTGGGCCGGCGTGCTCGGCCGGCTCGCCTCGCGCGACACCGTTCCCGGGCTCCTTCGTGGCCGCGCGGCGCGGCTGCTGCTCGACGACGGGCGGATGGATGGTGAGGACGCCGCCCGCCACATGGGGCTCGCGCTCTCGCCCGGTACGCCGCCCGCCGATGCGGCCGCCTGGATCGAGGGGTTCGTCGGCGGGGGCGGCATGCTCCTGGTGCACGACGAGCGGCTGCTCGGCCTGGTCGACGGCTGGCTGACGCGTGTGGCGCCGGATGCGTTCACCGACGTACTGCCCCTGCTGCGCAGGACGTTCGCCGCCTACGAAGCGGGGGTGCGGCGCACGCTCGGGGAGCTGGTGCGGCGCGGTCCTGGCGTGCGGACCGGCCCCGGTGACGGCGGCGTGCCCGGATTCGGGGCCGGGCTCGATGCCGCGCGCGCCGATGCCGTACTTCCGTTGGTGGCCTTGTTGCTGGGGCGCCAGGGCTCCCATGACCTCTATCGATCGGACAGCTTTGCCTGACCTGATGCCCTTGATTGCTTCAACTGCTGTGTGGAGATGGGGAATTGATGACCAGCATGCAACCAAGTGCTGACGAGCGGCTGCGGCGCTGGCGGCTCGTGCTCGGCGGGGAGCCCGGCGCCGAGGGGACCGGGTGCGCCCTCACCGGCCAGGACGCCGCCATGGACGGGGCGCTCGGCGCGCTCTACGGCGGCGCCAAGAACGGGGGCAAGGACCGCGGTGCCGGGCTCGGGGCGTCCGCGCCGTCCGTCGCGCGCTGGCTCGGCGACATCCGTACGTACTTCCCGAGCTCGGTCGTGCAGGTCATGCAGCGCGACGCCATCGAGCGGCTCGGGCTCGCCACGCTCCTCCTGGAGCCGGAGATGCTGGAGGCCGTCGAGGCCGACGTCCACCTCGTGGGCACCCTGCTCTCGCTCAACAAGGCGATGCCCGAGACCACCCGGGAGACCGCCCGGGCGGTGGTGCGCAAGGTCGTCGAGGACCTGGAGAGGCGGCTCGCGACCCGCACCCGGGCCACCCTCACCGGCGCCCTCGACCGCAGCGCCCGCATCAGCCGGCCCCGCCACTGCGACATCGACTGGGACCGCACGATCAGGGCCAACCTCAAGAACTACCTGCCCGAGCACGGCACCGTCGTGCCCGAGCGGCTGGTCGGCTACGGTCGCGCGGCGCGCGGAGTGAAGAAGGACGTCGTGCTGTGCATCGACCAGTCCGGATCGATGGCGGCGTCCGTTGTCTACGCGTCGGTTTTCGGTGCTGTTCTCGCCTCGATGCGGTCGATCGCCACCCGCCTTGTCGTCTTCGACACGGCCGTCGTCGACCTGACCGATCAGCTCGACGATCCCGTCGACGTCCTGTTCGGCACCCAGCTCGGCGGCGGCACCGACATCAACCGGGCACTCGCCTACTGCCAGTCGCAGATCACCCGTCCTGCCGGCACCGTGGTCGTTCTCATCAGTGATCTTTACGAGGGCGGGATACGGGACGAGATGCTGAAGCGGGTCGCCGCCATGAAGGCGTCGGGCGTGCAGTTCGTGGCCCTGCTCGCGCTCTCCGACGAAGGCGCCCCGGCGTACGACCGCGAGCACGCCGCGGTCCTGGCGGCGCTCGGCGCCCCCGCCTTCGCCTGCACTCCGGACCTGTTCCCCGAGGTGATGGCCGCGGCGATCGAGCGGCGGCCGCTCCCGATACCCGAGGCGTGAGCGGGGCCGTACCGGGGCGCGCCCTGAGCAGGTGATCTGTGACAGGTATCACCGCCCAGGTGTGATCTGTGATTTAGGGACCTACGTCCTCCAGAGATAACCTGCGAGACGGACATGCCGCGTGCTCGGACACCGTGTACGCCTCCCTCAGTGACAGCGCCGTCACGTTGCCCTTCGCGGCACGCCCAGCAGACAACGGAACCGCGATACCACTGAAAAGGGACGGACGCGCGTGGACCTGTTCGAGTACCAGGCGAGGGACCTCTTCGCCAAGCACGGTGTACCGGTGCTGGCCGGTGAAGTGATCGACACGCCTGAGGCGGCGCGCGAGGCCACTGAGCGTCTCGGCGGCAAGTCGGTCGTCAAGGCGCAGGTGAAGGTCGGTGGCCGCGGCAAGGCCGGCGGCGTGAAGCTGGCCGCCGACGCGGACGAGGCCGTCGCCCGCGCCACCGACATCCTCGGCATGGACATCAAGGGCCACACGGTCCACAAGGTGATGATCGCCGAGCTGTCCCCGGAGATCGAGGCGGAGTACTACGTCTCGTACCTCCTCGACCGCACCAACCGCACCTTCCTCGCCATGGCGTCGGTGCAGGGCGGCATGGACATCGAGGAGGTCGCGGAGAAGACCCCCGAGGCCCTCGCGAAGGTCCCGGTCAACGCCGTCGACGGCGTCGACATCGAGAAGGCCCGCGAGATCGTGGCCCAGGCGAAGTTCCCGGCCGACGTGGCCGAGGGCGTCGCCGAGGCCATGGTGACCCTGTGGAAGACCTTCGTCGCCGAGGACGCGCTCCTCGTCGAGGTCAACCCGCTGGTCAAGACCAAGGACGGCCGCATCCTCGCCCTCGACGGCAAGGTGTCGCTGGACGAGAACGCCGAGTTCCGCCAGCCGGAGCACGAGGCCCTCGAGGACAAGGCCGCGGCCAACCCCCTCGAGGCGGCCGCCAAGGCCAAGAACCTCAACTACGTGAAGCTCGACGGCGAGGTCGGCATCATCGGCAACGGCGCGGGTCTCGTCATGAGCACCCTGGACGTCGTCGCGTACGCCGGTGAGAACCACGGCGGCGTGAAGCCGGCCAACTTCCTCGACATCGGCGGCGGCGCGTCCGCCCAGGTGATGGCGAACGGCCTGGAGATCATCCTCGGCGACGCGGACGTCAAGTCCGTGTTCGTCAACGTCTTCGGCGGCATCACCGCCTGCGACGAGGTCGCCAACGGCATCGTCCAGGCGCTGGCCCTGCTCGCCGAGAAGGGCGAAGAGGTCACCAAGCCGCTCGTCGTCCGTCTCGACGGCAACAACGCGGAGCTGGGTCGCAAGATCCTCAGCGACGCCAACCACCCGCTGGTGCAGCGTGTGGACACCATGGACGGCGCGGCCGACAAGGCCGCCGAGCTCGCGGCTGCGAAGTAAGGGAAGAGGTTAAGACACCACCATGGCTATCTTCCTCACCAAGGACAGCAAGGTCATCGTCCAGGGCATGACCGGCGCCACGGGCATGAAGCACACCAAGCTCATGCTGGCCGACGGCACCAACATCGTCGGTGGCGTGAACCCCCGCAAGGCCGGCACGACCGTCGACTTCGACGGCACCGAGGTCCCGGTCTTCGGCTCCGTCGCCGAGGCGATGGAGAAGACGGGCGCCGACGTCTCCGTCCTCTTCGTGCCGCCGGCGTTCGCCAAGGCCGCCGTCATCGAGGCCATCGACGCCGAGATCCCCCTCGCCGTGGTCATCACCGAGGGCATCGCCGTCCACGACTCGGCCGCCTTCTGGGCGTACGCGAACTCCAAGGGCAACAAGACCCGCATCATCGGCCCGAACTGCCCCGGTCTGATCACGCCGGGCCAGTCCAACGCCGGCATCATCCCGGGCGACATCACCAAGCCGGGCCGTATCGGCTTGGTGTCGAAGTCCGGCACGCTGACGTACCAGATGATGTACGAGCTGCGCGACATCGGCTTCTCGTCCGCCGTCGGCATCGGTGGCGACCCGGTCATCGGCACCACGCACATCGACGCGCTCGCCGCGTTCGAGGCCGACCCCGACACCGACCTGATCGTGATGATCGGTGAGATCGGCGGCGACGCCGAGGAGCGCGCGGCCGACTACATCAAGGCCAACGTCACCAAGCCGGTCGTCGGCTACGTCGCGGGCTTCACCGCGCCCGAGGGCAAGACCATGGGCCACGCCGGCGCCATCGTCTCCGGTTCCTCCGGCACCGCCCAGGCGAAGAAGGAGGCCCTGGAGGCCGCCGGCGTCAAGGTCGGCAAGACGCCGACCGAGACCGCCAAGCTGGCGCGCGCCATCCTCGCCGGCTGAGCACCGTCTCGCGGAGCCCAGCTCCTCGGGTACGCATGAAGGGCCCGCACTCCTCGGGGGGTGCGGGCCCTCGTGCGTACCCGGGCACGGGTCGTCAGCGGATGTCCGGGAACACGCGGTACGGGCCGCGGCCCGGTGCCGTGCGCAGCTTGTCGCGCAGTTCGACGTCCTCGCCGGTCAGCCGCTGCGGGCCGCTGATCGCAGGGACGCCGGCGACGCGTTCGCCGGGCGGCACCGGAAGCACGTGGAATTGCGGCACCGTCGCCACGGTGAACATCGTCGCCCCGACGATCAGCGTGGTGAAGGCGATCGCGGCCCGGGTCCAGAACCGGCGGCGCCGCTCGCTCCCGGTGCGTACGGCCGGAGCGGACGGCAGTGCGGTGACCGAGGAGGGCCCGGCGGCCGCGAGATCGGCGATGCGTTCGCGCAGTACGGACGAGAGGGCCTCGGGCGTCCCGGCTCCGGCCGCCGCGGGCACCCGGCGGGCGATGGCGTTCCTCGCCTGCAGCAGGCGGCTCGCGGCGGCCGGGGTGCTGGCCTCCGTCTCGGCGGCGGTCTCCGGCAGGTCGAGCCCGAGGCCGTCGTACAGGAGCACCGTGCGCCGGTAGGCGGGCGGGAGATCGAGCAGCGCGTCGAGCAGAGCCCGGCGTTCGGGCTCGATGGGCGGCTGGTCGGGGTGCTTGTGGGCGCGCCGGAAGCGGTGCCAGGGAGCCATCGCGTATTCGTACGCCGCCGCGCGCACCCACCCCTCCGGGTCCCGGTCGGTGGCGACCTCGGGCCAGTTCTCCCAGGCCAGATGGAAGGCGCGCTCCACCGACTCGCGCGAGAGACGGGTCCGCCCGGTGAGCAGATAGGCCTGCCGGGCGAGGTCGGAGGCGGTGGAGCAGTACAGCGCGTCGAACGCCTCGGCGGGCGTGCGCGGGACCGACGGGGCGGTCTGATCCGGGTGCGGGTCGGCGGGCGGGGCGGGTGCTTCGGGTGCGCCCTCGGGCTCGGCGGTCTCCGGCTCGGGGGGCTGCTCCGGCACGGCGTGGGCGGCGCCCCCGGCCGGCGCGCCGGATGTGAGCGCCTCCTTGGCGGGGACGGGCACGGAGGGGGCCGGAGCGGGATGCGGGGCCGCGTGCTCGTGGCGGACGTGAGGGGTGGCCGGGGGTTTCGCGGCCTTCTTCGCGGCCGGCTCGGGCCGGGTCTTCGCCGCGTGCGGCTTCGCCGGCTGTTGGTTGCCCTTCACCGGCTCGGCCCGGGCGGCGGTGGCCGGACGGCCCGTGTCCTGCCCATCGGAGCCGGAGCCCTTTCCGCCGCCGACCGGGGCGAGGTCGTCCTGGCCGGCCACCGCCGCCATCTCCGCCTCGATGGTGGCGAGCAGCCGGGCGTAGGTGTCGCCCTTGCGGCCGCGCGGCGTGGTGCGGCCGGTCTCCCAGGAGCGCACGGTCGCCCGCGTGACGCCGACGGCCGTCGCGATCTGCGCCTCGCTCAGGTCCTTCGCCTCCCGCAGGCGGCGCCGTTCCTTGGGGGTGGGCAGGGGAGGTCTGGCACCGGTGTCATTGGTATCGGCCGTGCTCTGTGTCATGAAGGGCTCCCAGGGCTCCCCGCGAAGGCCGTAGCGGCTGTTGCACCCTTGGCGACGCAGCTCGAATCGCCCCGGGTGAAAAAGTACATAACCGTATATTGAGCGACACATCGGCCATTCGCCGGTTACGCGCAGAAAGCGCGTGTCGTTGGCAGCATGGCCCGGGTGACCCAAGTGACCGACCGCAGCCTGCCGTTGTCTTCCGCCCAGGCGCGCTCCTCCGTACTCGCCACCTGTCTGCTGCGCGGCGCGATCGCGGCGGGGCTCGGGCTCGGCGCCCTGGCCGTGCTCGTGATGATGCTGTGGATCTGCTCCCCCTACCCCGACAACGGGCTCGGCGGCGCCCTGCGCACGGCCGCCTCCCTGTGGCTGCTCGCCCATGGCGCGCAGCTGGTCAGGCCCACGACCCTGAGCGGCACACCGGCCCCGGTGGGCCTGGTGCCGCTGCTCCTGACGGTGCTGCCGATCTGGCTCGCCCACCGCATGGCCCGCGACGTGCGGCTGCCCGACGTCGACGAGGCGTACGAGGACGGCAGCCTCGGGCCGCTGCCCTCCGCGCGGACCGTGTTCTGGGGCGTGACCGGCGGATACCTCGCGATCGCGCTCGCCGCCTTGCTGTATGCGGCCACCGGGCCGCTGCCCGCCGCCCCGCTCGGCGCGATGCTGCACCTGCCGCTCACCGTGGCGCTCGCGGTCGGGGCCGGCGTCTGGACCGCGCACGGCCGCCCGCTCGGGCCGCTCCCGGACCGCGTTCCGGCGTGGGTACGGCGCATGCTCCTGGCCGCTCGTACGAGCGTTGCCGCGCGGGCCGCCGGGGCCGCCACCGCGGCACTGCTCGGCGGCGGCGCGCTGCTCGCGGGAGCCGGGCTCCTCTGGCACCTCGGCGACGCCCAGGACGCGTTCCTGCGGCTGGCGGAGGACACGTCGGGGCGGTTCGCGCTGCTGCTGCTCGGCGTCGCGCTGGTGCCGAACGCGGCGGTGTGGGGCGCGTCGTACGGGCTCGGTCCCGGCTTCGCCGTCGGCACGGGGGCGGTGGCGAGCCCGCTGGGAGTGGTGGGTACGCCCGCGCTGCCGAACTTCCCGCTGCTCGCCGCGGTGCCGACCGGCGGGCAGGGCTCCTGGTGGAACTGGGCCGCGGTGGGGGTGCCGTTGGCCGCGGGTCTTGTGCTGGCCGGGTTCACCGCGCGGGTGGCCGCCGCCGAGGGGTGGGGGCGTCTGGAGACCGCGCGGTCCGCCCTGCTCGGGGCGATGTTGTGCGGGTGCGCGATCGCGCTGCTCGCGGCGGTGGCGGGCGGGCCGCTGGGCACGGGGGCGCTGGCCGTGCTGGGGCCGGTCTGGTGGCGTACCGGGGGCGCGGCCCTGCTGTGGGCGGTGGGTGTGGGGGTGCCGGGGGCGGTGATCCTGAGGGGGTGCCGGAGGTGGGTTTCTGCCGAGCGGCGCACCGTGCGGGACCGGATGGCGGGGGTGCTCGCACGGCTGCCGCGGCTGCCGCGCCGGCGCAAGGCGGTTGCGGCGCCGGTCACCCAGGGGGGCGGGGCCGACTACGACTACGACTTCACGCCGGTGGGCGGGGCCGGGCTGTGGCATGAGGACGGGGCCCGGGAGGCGCGGTGGGCCGCGCTGAAGGAGGCGTCGGGCGGGCTGATGGCGGACACGTCCTTGGCGGGGGGCGGAGCGCCTTCTTCCCCGCCCCGCTCCTTCCCGAAGCCGGGCGCCACCCCGGCCGCCGCTCCTCGCATGCCGGAAGGGCTGGGAGGCGGAGCCGGACCGGTATCGGGAGCGGACGCCGAACTGCGCCGGTATCTCGGGCTGCCGGTGGACTCTGCGCGGGGGCCGGGCGACCGGGAGCCCACCTCAGCCACCGCTCCTCGCATGCCGGAGGGGCTGGGTGCTGATGCTGCGTCAGCGCCGGAAGGTGATCCCGGACCGCGACAAGGTGATCCCGGACTGCGACCGGATCGCACGCTGCCGGCCGACCCGGCGCGGGGGCTCGGCACCTGGGGGCCCACCCCGGGCTCCGGTCCTCGCATGCCGGAGGGGCTGAATGCTGACGCCGGGTCAGCGCCGAGAAATGGCCCCGGACTTCCGCCGGACCTCCCGCTGCCCATGAACCCGGCACCGAAGCCCGCAGGCCCCGCTCCTCGCACGGGGGCTGACGCCGGGTCGGTGACGGAAGTCGAAGCCGAGCTGCGCCGGTATCTCGGGCTGCCGGTGGACCCGGCACCGGAGCCCGGCACATGGGGCCCCGCTTCTCGCGCGCCGGAGGGGCTCGGCGCCGGGCGGGTAGCGGGAGGTGACCCCGGACCGCTCTCGGGTCCCACCCCGAAGCCCGATCCCGTCCGCGACACCGAATCTCCCGGCTCGGACCGCACCGAGACCGAGTGAGCCCGCCCCGCAGGGGCTACTCCTTCACCCCGAACAGCGGCACCAGCTTCTCCGGGAGGAGGTCGTTGCAGGCCAGCTGGCCCGACTTGGTCAGGGCGTCGTCGACGCACGTGTAGTAGTCGCGGTAGACGATCTGCATCGTGTAGGTCGACGCCACCACCGTCAGCGCCAGGACCGCCGTGACCAGGCCCGTCACCGCTGCCGTCATCTGCGGCCTGCCCTGCGGCGGCGCCGGGGCGGCGGGGGCCGGGGACGTGGCGGACGGCGCCTGAGGGGGCTTCGGCCTGGCGCGCAGGGAGCTGATCGCCCAGTACAGGCCGAGCGCCCCCAGGAGCAGGGCGACCTCCGGCATGTCGAACAGGGCGAAGAAGAACGCCCACATTCCGGAGAGCAGCGCGTATCGGGCGCGGCGCTGGGCCGGGTCCGTGGGGTCCCAGCGCAGGCCGGGCGGGGGCGGCGGGTTCTGGCCCGGGCCGCCCTCCGGACGCTCGGGGCGCTGGCCGAAGCCGCCGGGCGCGCGGCCGGGCTGCTGGTTGCTCCACTGGCTGCCCCAGGGCGAACCCTGCTGAGGGTCATGGCCCTCGCCCGATTCCGGGCGGCGCGGCTGCCAGGGCTGGTCGGGGCGGCCCTCGGGCGGCGGGGCGAAGGGGTTGTCGTCGGCGGGGCCCGCTCCCGTGCCGCTTCCCGTGCCCTCCGGTCCCGAGTTCCCCGGGTCCGTCGAGTGAGGGGAGCCGGGGGTGGAGGACTGGCGGGCTGCGAACAGCTGGTGGCGTCGGTCCGGCATCTGGTGAACGTCTTCCCCTCGGACCCGCGACCGGCCGGTCGGGCCAGGGGGTCACATCTCGCATGTAAGTGAAACAAGTAAGTGAGACAGGTCTCGTCTCGCGGCGTCCTCCCAGACGCTACCTGGCGGTCCGGCCCCCGTCCCGTGGGGGCCGTCCGGTGTGCCGGTATCGTTGCTGACGGTCGGCGCTTTCGTAGAGTTCCCCGTATCGAGGGGCACGATTCGTTCGTACGACCACACAAAGACGTACGACCGCGAGAAAGAGCCCCGCTGTGGCCTCCCCGCCCCCCTCCGCGTCCGCTTCCCCGCCCGAAACGCACCGCCCCGCCCGCCTTGTGGTCCTGGTGTCCGGGTCCGGCACGAATCTGCAGGCCCTGCTCGACGCCATCGCCGCCGATCCGCACGGATACGGCGCCCGGATCGTGGCCGTCGGCGCCGACCGGGATTCCATCGCCGGCCTGGAGCGCGCCGAGCGGGCCGGGATCCCGACCTTCGTGTGCCGGGTCAAGGACCACGGCTCACGCGAGGAGTGGGACGCGGCGCTGGCCGCGGCCACCGGGGCGTACGCGCCGGACCTGGTGGTCTCCGCCGGGTTCATGAAGATCGTGGGCAAGGAGTTCCTCGCCCGGTTCGGCGGCCGGGTGGTCAACACCCACCCCGCGCTGCTGCCCAGTTTTCCCGGGGCCCACGGCGTCCGCGACGCGCTCGCGTACGGCGCCAGGGTCACCGGGTGCACCGTCCACTTCGTCGACGACGGCGTCGACACCGGCCCGATCATCGCCCAGGGCGTGGTCGAGATCCGGGACGAGGACGATGAAGCCGCTCTGCACGAGCGGATCAAGGAAGTCGAGCGAGCGCTGCTCGTCGATGTCGTGGGGCGCCTGGCCCGTAACGGCTACCGCATTGAGGGACGAAAGGTTCAGATCGGTGAACTCGGTTAGTACGGACACCGTCAAGCCCATCCGGCGGGCGCTGGTCAGCGTCTACGACAAGACGGGCCTCGAGGAGCTGGCGCAAGGGCTGCACGCGGCCGGGGTCGAGCTGGTGTCCACCGGGTCGACCGCCGCGAAGATCGCCGCCGCCGGGGTGCCGGTCACCAAGGTCGAGGAGCTCACCGGGTTCCCCGAGTGCCTGGACGGCCGGGTCAAGACGCTGCACCCCAAGGTGCACGCGGGCATCCTCGCCGACCTGCGCCTGGACGCGCACCGCGCGCAGCTCGACGAGCTCGGCGTGCGGCCCTTCGAGCTGGTCGTCGTCAACCTGTACCCGTTCAAGGAGACCGTCGCCTCCGGCGCGAGCCCCGACGAGTGCGTGGAGCAGATCGACATCGGCGGCCCCTCGATGGTCCGCGCCGCCGCCAAGAACCACCCCTCGGTCGCCGTCGTCACCAGCCCGCAGCGGTACGCGGCCGTGCTCGACGCCGTCAAGAACGGCGGCTTCGACCTCACCGCCCGCAAGCGCCTGGCGGCAGAAGCGTTCCAGCACACCGCCGCGTACGACGTGGCCGTCGCCTCCTGGATGACCAATGTGTACGCGCCCGAGGAGGGCGACGCCGCGCTGCCCGAGTTCCTCGGCGGCACCTGGGAGCGCAAGTCGACCCTGCGCTACGGCGAGAACCCGCACCAGGCCGCGGCCCTCTACACCGACGGACAGCCCGGCGGGCTCGCCAACGCCGAGCAGCTGCACGGCAAGGAGATGTCCTTCAACAACTACGTGGACACCGAGGCCGCGCGCCGCGCCGCCTACGACCACGACGAGCCCTGCGTCGCGATCATCAAGCACGCCAATCCGTGCGGCATCGCGGTCGACGCCGACCTCGCCACGGCCCACCGCAAGGCCCACGAGTGCGACCCGCTCTCCGCGTTCGGCGGCGTCATCGCCGTCAACCGGCCGGTGACGGTGGCGATGGCCGAGCAGGTCGCCGAGATCTTCACCGAGGTCATCGCGGCTCCGGACTACGAGGACGGCGCCGTCGAGGTGCTGGCCCGCAAGAAGAACATCCGGGTGCTCAAGGTGGCCGGCACCCCGCACCAGCCCGGCGACCTCAAGGCGGTCTCCGGCGGCGCGGTGCTCCAGCAGACCGACGTCTTCCAGGCCGAGGGCGACGACCCCGCGAACTGGACGCTGGCCAGCGGAGCGGCCCTGTCCGAGGCGGAGTTGAAGGAACTCGCCTTCGCCTGGATCGCCTGCCGGGCCGTCAAGTCCAACGCGATCCTGCTCGCCAAGGACGGCGCCTCGGTCGGCGTCGGCATGGGCCAGGTCAACCGGGTCGACTCCGCGAAGCTCGCCGTCGAGCGGGCCGGCGAGGAGCGCGCGCGGGGCTCCTACGCCGCCTCCGACGCGTTCTTCCCGTTCCCCGACGGCTTCGAGATCCTGGCGAACGCCGGGGTCAAGGCCGTGGTCCAGCCCGGCGGTTCGGTCCGCGACGAGCTGGTGGTCGAGGCGGCGAAGAAGGCGGGCGTGACGATGTACTTCACCGGAACGCGCCACTTCTTCCACTGACCCCGCACATGCGGAGGGCCGCGCTCCTGGGAAGGAGCGCGGCCCGAAGCGACCGTACGGTGACGGTTACGCCTTCTTGATCACCAGCGTGCCGGCGGCCCGGTCGTGCCAGCCCTGCAGCTTGCCGGAGTTGTCGAAGAACGGCGACAGGTAGACCAGGATGGCGCCGATGTAGCAGAGGAACGCGCCGACGATCGGGATGATGTAGCGGATGAAGCCCGCGCCCAGACCCGGGTTCTGGCCCGTGTTCTCCTTCACCACGCGCAGGCCGAGGGCCAGCTTGCCCAGGGTCGCGCCGAGGATGGAGACCATCAGCCACTCGTACAGCAGCGTGAAGGCGCCGATGACGGCGATCCAGGTGAACATCACGGTGATGATGCTCGCGCCCGCGTCGTTCATGCAGGACTGGTAGTCGGCCGAGTTGACGTCGCAGTCCTTGGCGATGCCGACGGCGCTGGCCAGGCCGACGGTCATGATGATGCCGAGGATGACACCGATCGCGGCGCCGTCGATCAGACGCGCGCACAGGCGGCGGCCCATCGAGGCGATCTCGACGGTGCCGAGCACCGGCACGTTGATGTAGCCGTTGTTGGCCTGGAGGGTGCCGGGCGCCTGCGGGTACGCGCCGTACGGCGGCTGGCCGGGGGCCTGGCCGGGCTGCTGCGGGTAGCCGTAGCCCTGCGGCGGGACGCCCTGGGGGGCCTGCTGGCCCTGCGGGTAGCCGTAGCCGGGCTGGCCCTGCTGCTGGCCGTACGGGTTGCCGCCCTGCGGGGGCTGCTGGGGCTGCTGCCCGTAGGGGTTGTTCGGGTCGCCGAAGCTCATGACGGATTTTCCTCCGTTGGTGTTGCGGGGACGACGCGGCCCGAGCGGAGGAATAGCTGTTCTGAGCGGATTGCCCCCCGGCACTGCCCGCGGCACTGCGCGGGTCATCGTTCTAAATGAGACATAAGTTTGTCCAGCCGGTTGCTGGATGTGTTGTGCAAGTGCAACTTGGGCGATCAAGCGTCGCCCTGAAAGAATGGGAAACATGACCGCCCAGATTCTCGATGGCAAGGCCACCGCCGCAGCGATCAAATCCGAACTGGCCGTCCGTGTGGCGGCCCTGAAGGAGCGGGGCGTCACGCCCGGCCTGGGGACCGTGCTCGTCGGGGAGGACCCCGGCAGCCAGAAGTACGTCGCGGGCAAGCACCGCGACTGCGCTCAGGTCGGCATCGCCTCCATCCAGCGCGAGCTGCCCGCGACCGCGACGCAGGACGAGATCGAGGCGGTGGTGCGGGAGTTGAACGAGGACCCCGCGTGCACCGGCTACATCGTCCAGCTGCCGCTGCCCAAGGGCATCGACGAGAACCGCATCCTGGAGCTGATGGACCCGGCCAAGGACGCCGACGGTCTGCACCCGATGAACCTCGGGCGCCTCGTCCTCAACGAGCCCGGCCCGCTGCCCTGCACCCCGTACGGCATCATCCAGTTGCTCCGCAAGCACGGCGTGGAGATCAACGGGGCCGAGGTCGTCGTGGTCGGACGCGGTGTCACCATCGGGCGTTCCATGCCGCTGCTGCTCACCCGCCGCTCCGAGAACGCGACGGTCACCCAGTGCCACACCGGCACCCGTGACCTGTCGACGCACCTCAAGCAGGCCGACATCGTCATCGCCGCGGCCGGCGTCCCGCACCTCATCAAGCCGGAGGACGTGAAGCCGGGCGCGGCCGTGCTCGACGTCGGCGTCAGCCGCGACGAGAGCGGCAAGATCGTCGGCGATGTGCACCCGGGCGTCGCCGAGGTCGCCGGCTGGCTCTCGCCGAACCCGGGCGGCGTCGGCCCGATGACCCGCGCCCAGCTGCTCGTCAACGTCGTCGAGGCGGCCGAGCTCGCCGCCGACGCGGGCTGACCGGAAAGGCCTGAGGCCCATGGGTGCTGGTACGAGTCCCGAACCGTCCAAGGACGCGGAGCCGTCGGCCGCGGGCGAGTCCGCCGCGGACACGCCCGCGGCGCGGCCCCGCAAGGGCGGCTCGCGACGGTTCCCGTCCGTCACACGGGACACCGCGCGCCCCGAGGGCGGCGGCCGTGCCGCACCCGGGGACGCGTCCGCACCCGCCCGCCAGTGGCCGCTGCTCTCCGTTCTGGGCGCGGTCGGCCTCGGGCTCCTCATAGTGGCGACCGAACCGTTCGGCCAGGCTTTCCGGGTCGGGCTCGTCATCATCGGCGCCGCTCTCCTGGCGGGGGCGGCTCTGCGCTGGACGCTGCCGTCCGTCGGCATGCTGGCCGTCCGGTCCCGCTTCACCGACATCACCACGTACGGGGTGCTCGGCCTCGCCATCGTGCTGCTGTCCCTGATGGCCCAGCCCCGGCCCTGGCTGAACGTGCCGTTCCTGGAGGACGCGGTGCACTTCACGGTCCGGTAGGGCGAGGTACCGAGCCGCCCCGCACTCTCCCCCGGGCGAGTGCGGGGCGGCGCCGTCCCGCTGCTGGAAAACCTACGGCCGGTGCGGCCCCCGGTCGTCCCACGTCGGGTTGAACTCCCCCTGGAACAGCGGCAGTAGATGCCTGCCACCTACAACTCCCGCGGTACTGCGCCGGGTTGACGTCCCGCTGGTCGCACCGGGGTTACCCTGCGACGATGCGGATCCGCCCCCAATTCGCCGATGCGCTCATCGCCGTGGCCCTGACCGGGGCCTCCGCGGTGCTCGGCAAGGAGTCCGGGAGCCAGGGCTGGGATCCGCTGGACGCCTGGGGATATCTGCTGGTCGCGCTCGCCGGGCTGCCGCTCGCGTTCCGGGTGCGGGCGCCGCTGGCCGTGCTGCTGTGGACGCACCTCGTCTTCGCCGTGTACGTGGCCGGCGGGTACTGGCCCGTCGTGGTCACCTTCGGGCCGATGCTCTCGCTGTACACGGTGGCTTCCCTGTGCGCCCTGCGTACGGCGGTGGCCTGCGGGGCGCTCATGCTGGGGGCCTGGGTCTACGCCGGGGTGGCGGCGAGCCCGCGCGGGTCCATGGCGTCCGTCGTCACCCAGGCCCTCGTGTTCGCGCTCGTCCTGATCCGCTTCGGGGCGATGGCCCGCCGCTCCACCGAACTGGCCCGTCAGCTCCGGCGCGAACAGGCCGAGCGGGCCCGCCGCGAGGTGGCCGCCGAACGCGGCCGGATCGCACGGGAGTTGCACGACGTGGTCGCCCACCACATGTCGGTGATCTCCGTGCAGGCCGGGCTCGCCGGATTCGTCTTCGACTCCGACCCGGCCACCGCGCGGGCCGCGCTCGCCACCATCTCCGGCACCAGCGCCGAGGCCCTGGAGGAGCTGCGCCGGATGCTCCAGGTGCTGCGCGAGGCCGAGGACGGGGCGCCCGCCGCCCCCATGCCGGGCCTGGACCGGATCGGCGAGCTCGCCGACCGCATCCGGGCCGGCGGCACCCCGGTCACCGTAAGCACCCTGGGCACCCCGCGCCCGCTGGCGCCCGGCGTCGAACTGTGCGCCTACCGCGTGGTGCAGGAGGCGCTCACCAACGTACTCAAGCACGCCGGAAAAACCCGGGCAGAGGTCCAACTCCATTATGAACAGCACCAGTTGACGGTTTCCGTCATCAATGAGGGCAAGGGTGCCGAGCGGGAGGGGGTGATTTTGGACAGAGTGCGTACGGGTGGTGGACACGGCTTGATTGGCATGCGGGAGCGGGCCAAGCTCTACGGCGGGTCGGTCAGCATCGGCCCGCGGAGTGGAGGCGGGTTCGCCGTGACCCTGACCCTGCCGACCTCCGCAGGGGCGGTTCAGGGGGAAGAAGACGCATCGGGATGATCAGGGTGCTCGTCGTCGACGACCAGTTCCTCATCCGGGCCGGACTGGTCGGTCTGCTGAGGGCCGCGCCCGGGATCGAGGTGGCGGGGGAGGCGGGCGACGGCGCCGAAGCCGTGCGCCTGGCCGCCGCGACGCGCCCCGACGTGATCCTCATGGACATCCGGATGCCCGGCACGACCGGCATCGAGGCCACCCGGCGCATCCTCGCCGAGGCCCCCGACCCCGCGCCGCGCATCCTCATCCTGACCACCTTCGACCTCGACGAGTACGTCTACCAGGCGCTGCGCGCCGGGGCCGCGGGCTTCCTGCTCAAGGACTCCGGTCCCGAGCGGCTGCTCGCGGCGGTCGCCGCGGTCGGCGGCGGCGACGGTCTCTTCGCGCCCAGCGTCACCCGCCGCCTGGTCGAGGCCTTCGCCTCCCGCGCCGCCCGGCCCGGCGACGGGCCGCCGCCCGAGATCGGCGCGCTGACCGCCCGCGAGACCGAAGTGCTGCGCCTGACCGCGTGCGGCATGTCGAACCTGGAGATCGCCGACCAGCTGTTCATCAGCGAGGCCACCGTCAAGACCCACCTGAATCGCACCATGAGCAAACTCGACCTGGACAGCAGGGCCCAGGCGGTGGTGGTGGCGTACGAGACCGGCCTTGTCACCCCGGGCGGCGCCCGCCCCTGAACCTCCCCACCCGTCCCGAGTCACCTCCTTCGTCCCGGTGCGCACCACTGCGGGAACTGACATCCTGGGCCCGTGCATCCCTGGGGGTAGTGACGGACATTTGGGGGAAGCGATGCCTCGCTGGAAGGCGCTGCCGGAGGAACTCGATCCGCAGGTGCGGGAGTTCGCGAGCCAGCTGCGCAGGCTGGTGGACCGCAGCGGGCTCAGCGTCGCCGCCATAGCCGACCGGACCGGGTACAGCAAGACGTCCTGGGAGCGGTATCTCGGTGGCCGCCTCCTCGCCCCCAGGGCGGCCGTCCTCGCGCTGGCCGAGGTGACCGGCACCAACCCCGTCCATCTGACCACCATGTGGGAGCTGGCCGAGCGGGCCTGGAGCCGCTCCGAGCAGCGGCACGACCGCACCATGGGTGCCACGCAGGTCGCGCAGGCGCGCGCCGCGCTCGGCGAGTTCGGGCCGGTCGAGCCGCCGGGCGGGGTGCGCGCCCACTCGCCCAGCGCGGGGCTCACCGACCGGCGGCCCAAGCAGGCGAAGCAGTGGGCCCCCAAGCCGCCCGCCGCCCCGGGCCACCAGCGGCGCCGGATCATCATGTTCCTGGCCGGGGTGGTCGGCGCGCTGCTCGTCATCACGTCCGCCGTGCTCCTCACCGACCTCGGCAGGAGCGACGACAAGCAGCAGGCCAAGCCCGCTCCCAGCCGCTCCGCGTCGGCGCCCGTGCTGCCCGCCGGGGTCAAGTGCGTGGCCGCCTCCTGCACCGGTCAGGACCCCGAAGCGATGGGCTGCACCGACAAGTTGGTCCAGACGGTAGGGAGCGCCAAGGTCGGCGTCGCGGTCGTCGAGGTGCGCTACAGCAAGACGTGCGGGGCCGCCTGGGCCCGCCTCAAGCAGGTCGCCCCCGGGGACCGGGTGCAGATCAGCTCGGGCGGCACGGCGGGCGACGCGGTGGTGGCGGACGCGTACCGCGACACGTACACCAAGATGCTCGCCGTCGACGGCCCGGCGGCCGCGAAGGCGTGCGCCACGCTGAAGAGCGGGAAGAGCGGCTGCGCCGCCGGAAAGGCCGCCGCGGGTGCCACGGGCAAGGCGGGAACGGCCACTACCGGTCAATGATCGATCAGCGTGAGGCGTCCCACAGGTGTACGGGGGTGTGGGACGCCCAGGGTCGGATAGCCTGACCGCTGGACATCTCTTCACGTCAAGATTCAGACGGTCGCACGTCAGGTTTCCGGCGTACGGGGTGCCCGGAAACGAGGGGCAACCACCCCCACCACCCGCTGTTTCTAACGGAGATCGCCATGACCCGCACTCCCGTGAATGTCACCGTCACCGGCGCGGCCGGCCAGATCGGCTACGCGCTGCTCTTCCGCATCGCCTCCGGTCACCTGCTCGGCCCGGACGTGCCGGTCAACCTGCGCCTCCTGGAGATCACCCCGGCTCTGAAGGCCGCCGAGGGCACCGCCATGGAGCTCGACGACTGCGCCTTCCCGCTGCTCCGCGACATCACCATCACGGACGACGCGAACGTCGCCTTCGACGGTGCCAACGTGGCCCTGCTCGTCGGCGCCCGCCCGCGCACCAAGGGCATGGAGCGCGGCGACCTGCTGTCCGCCAACGGCGGCATCTTCAAGCCGCAGGGCAAGGCCATCAACGACAACGCCGCGGACGACATCAAGGTCCTCGTCGTCGGCAACCCGGCCAACACCAACGCGCTCATCGCGCAGGCCTCGGCCCCGGACGTACCGGCCGAGCGCTTCACCGCGATGACCCGTCTGGACCACAACCGGGCGATTTCGCAGCTGGCGAAGAAGACCGGCACCACGGTCTCCGACATCAAGCGCCTGACCATCTGGGGCAACCACTCGGCGACCCAGTACCCCGACATCTTCCACGCGGAGATCGCCGGCAAGAACGCGGCCGAGGTCGTGGGCGACGAGCAGTGGCTGGCCGACGAGTTCATCCCGACCGTCGCCAAGCGCGGCGCCGCGATCATCGAGGCCCGTGGCGCGTCCTCGGCCGCCTCGGCCGCCAACGCCGCCATCGACCACGTGCACACCTGGGTCAACGGCACCGCCGAGGGCGACTGGACCTCCATGGGCATCCCGTCGGACGGCTCCTACGGCGTCCCCGAGGGCCTCATCTCCTCCTTCCCGGTCACCGTGAAGGACGGCAAGTACTCGATCGTCCAGGGCCTGGACATCAACGAGTTCTCCCGCAAGCGCATCGACGCCTCCGTCAAGGAGCTCACCGAGGAGCGCGACGCGGTCCGCGAGCTCGGCCTCATCTGAGCCCAGCAGCACGTCTTCCGACGAAGCCCCGGCAGCCACTGCCGGGGCTTCGCCCGTTTCCCGCTACTTCGCCGCCGCGTCCTTCGTCAGCTGTACGGCGGAGAGCAGGCTGAGCCCCGGCTGGGCCTGGCGCAGCGCCTTGACGGCGTGCACCGACTCGTCGTCCGGCCCCTGGTAACCGACCGAGGCCCGCTGCTCGCGCACCCAGCGGGCACGCAGCTCGCGGTCCGGCACGGCCGCCGCCCGCTCGGCCATCTCGACGGCCGCCTCAAGCCCCGGCCGCTCCGCCTCGCCGGCCCCCTCCAGTGCCTCACGCAGCGCCCGCACCACGGTGTCCGCGTCGCGCAGCACCAGCACCGCAAGCTCCTTGCGCCCAAACATGAAAACTCCCCGCTGTTGTGTGTCTGCTCAGCAATGTAGTACTTCTTATACATGAGCGAGCAGGTGCACAACAGGTTGGCGATGGTGCGTGCCGAGCGCAAGGTGTCGCGGCAGAGCCTGGCCGAGGCAGTGGGCGCCCACTACCAGACCATCGGCTACATCGAACGGGGGCAGTACAACCCGAGCCTCGACCTGGCGTTGAAGATCGCGCAGTACTTCGGGCTTCCGGTGGAGGCGCTGTTCTCCCTCGAACCGTTCCGCCCGCTCACCGACGAGGCCTACGGGAGGAACCAGTGATGAACGCCCAGCTGACGCGTTACGACCGGTGGATGCAGCAGACCATGAACCGGCGCGAGGCGGCGCCGCTGTACGCGACGGCGGGGCGCAGGCGGGTTCTGGTCGCCGTGCACATCGCGCTGACCGCCGTGTTCGTGGCGGCCTTCCTGGCCAGCGTGCTCGACGACTCGGTGGTCGCGGTGTGCCTGCTGCTCGCGCTGCTGCTGCCGTGGTGCGTGGCCACCGGCGCCATCAACGCCTCGACGCGCGGCCTGCTCGAACTGCGCCGCCGGGCCCTGGACGAGCGCCAGCGCGCCGAGCGCAGCGAGGTCCTGGCCCGCGCCCACCGGATCACCACCGCCCTGCTGTTCCTCGCCGCCGTCGCCGTCGGCGGATACGGGATGGCGGGCGGCGCCCTCGGGGGAACGACGGTCTTCCGGGTGCTCCTCGGCGTCCTCGTCGTGCACTGGCTGATGCCGATGTGGGTGGCGGGTCTGCGCGCCCAGGACGAGCCGGACGACGAGTAGCGGGTCCGCGGATGCGAGGGTGCCCCCGGCCTTGTGCGGCCGGGGGCACCCTCATCTGCGTACGGCGGCTACAGCTCGCGCACCTGGCGGGCGATGTCCCGCAGCGCGTTCGTCGCGCGGATCTGGAGGCCGGGGCCGAACGTGATGCGGCCCGCGCCCAGTTCGCCGAGGCGGCGCGGTCCCGGGGCGTCCGGCAGGACCGCCATGTTCACCGGAACCGGTACCGCCTTCGCGATCTCCGGCAGGTGCTCGGCCGGGGCCGCGAAGGGGTAGACGCCGTCCGCGCCCGCCGCCACGTACGCCCGAGCCCGCGCGATCGCGGCGTCCAGCTCGGGCAGGCCGCGGATGTACGTGTCGACGCGGGCGTTGATGAACAGCCGGTCGCCCGCCTCCGCGCGCACCTCGGCCAGCCAGCCGGCGTGCCGGGCCGGGTCCTTGAGGGCGCCCTGGGCGGAGTCCTCCAGGTTGCAGCCGACCGCGCCCGTCTCCAGGAGCCGGTCCACCAGCTCCTTGGGGTCGAGGCCGTAGCCGCCCTCGATGTCCGCCGAGACGGGGACCGACACGGACCGCACGATCCGGGTCACGGCGGCGAACATCTCGTCCGCCGGCGTCGAACCGTCCTCGTACCCCAGCGACGCCGCGACCCCAGCGCTCGGCGTGGCCAGGGCAGGGAAGCCGGCCTCCTCGAAGACCCGGGCGCTGGCCGCGTCCCAGGGTCCCGGCAGGATCAGCGGATCGCCGGGGGTGCGCCCCTGGTGCAGGGCGCGGAAGGCGGCGGCAGGGTTCAGCTGTGCCATTCGGTTTCTCCGGGTGCCGTGCGGCGGGTCACCATCAGGCGGTTCCAGCTGTTGATGACGGTGATCGCCGCGATGAGATGGGCGAGTTGGGTCTCGGTGAAGTGCTCGGCGGCCTTCTCGTACACCGCGTCGGGTACGAAGCCTCCCCCAGACTTCGTCCGGGAGGTGCCCCCAGTGAGGACGGTGACGGCCTCGGTGAGGGCGAGGGCCGCGCGCTCCTGCCGGGTGAACAGGTCGCCGGCCTCCTCCCACGCCGCCAGAAGCCCGAGCCGTTCCTCGGCCTCGCCGGCCTTGCGGGCGGCCGCGAGGTGCATGTCCAGGCAGAAGGCACAGTGGTTGAGCTGGGACGCACGGATCATCACCAGCTCGGCGAGGACCGGGTCGCCCAGGCCCCGCTTGGCGGTCGCGCTGAGCCCCGCGAGGCTCAGGTAGACGCCCTCGGGGACCTGGAACTCCCGTGCCACTGAGCTCACTTGTACATTCCGGGGGTGTAGTGGCCGGCCGCGCCGCGGCAGGTCACACCGAAGCGGTTCCAGGCGTTGATCACGGCGATGGTCGAGATGAGCTGCGCGAGCTCGGTCTCCTCGAAGTGCTTGGCGGCCTTCTCGTACACCTCGTCCGGTACGAAGCCGTCGGTGAGGACCGTGACCGCCTCGGTCAGCTCGATCGCCGCGAGCTCCTTCTCCGTGTAGAAGTGCGCCGACTCCTCCCAGGCGCTGAGCTGCACGATCCGCTCCACCGACTCGCCGGCCGCGATCGCGTCCTTGGAGTGCATGTCGAGGCACAGGGCGCAGTGGTTGAGCTGCGAGGCGCGGATCTTGACCAGCTCGGCGATCACCGGGTCGAGCCCGCGCTCGGCGGCGGCGGTCAGCTTGATCATGGCCTTGTAGACCTCGGGCGCGGCCTTGGCCCACTGGAGGCGGGGGGACTGCTCGGGTGCGTACGTCTTGGTCTCGTTCGTGGTCATGGAACGAAGGTACGGGGCGTGTGGCACCCAGGTATGGTCCATTCCCATGGTGAAA
This sequence comes from Streptomyces mauvecolor, assembly GCF_039532965.1. NCBI lineage: Bacteria > Bacillati > Actinomycetota > Actinomycetes > Kitasatosporales > Streptomycetaceae > Streptomyces > Streptomyces mauvecolor. The sequence continues at coordinate 224,486 of NZ_BAAASQ010000010.1, forward strand.
TCCTGGGCCACTTCTCCGGAAACTCTCGGTGTCGATCTGCACATCGACGTGGGCGGCGCGGGCCTGCGCTCGGGCCTCACGGACGCGCTGCGCGAAGCCGTACGCGGGGGACGGCTCACCCCCGGCACCCGGCTGCCGTCCTCGCGCTCGCTCGCCGCCGACCTCGGGATCGCCCGCAACACCGTCGCCGACGCCTACGCCGAACTGGTCGCCGAGGGCTGGCTCACCGCGCGCCAGGGCTCCGGAACGACGGTGGCCCAGCGCGCCGTGGCCCGCCCCGACCGGAGCCACGCCCGGCGCCTGCCGACCCGCCGCAGGCCCACGTACAACCTGATGCCGGGCTCGCCCGACGTCGCCTCCTTCCCGCGCGCCGAATGGCTCAAGGCGGCCCGCCGGGCGCTCACCGACGCCCCGGACGAGGCCTTCGGCTTCGGCGATCCGCGCGGCCGCGTCGAGCTGCGCACGGTCCTGGCGGACTATCTGGCCCGGGCGCGCGGCGTGTACGCCTCGCCGGACCGCATCGTCGTCTGCTCCGGGTTCCTGCACGGCCTGATGCTGATGGCGAAGGTGCTGCGGGCCCGCCGGGCGCGGGAGGTGGCGGTCGAGTCGTACGGCCTCGACTTCCACTGGAAGGTGCTGACCGACGCGGGCCTGCGCACCCCGGCGCTGCCCCTCGATCACCTGGGCACCCGCACCGAGGAGTTGGGGGCGATGAAGGGGGTGGGGGCGGTGCTGATGACGGCCGCGCACCAGTTCCCGATCGGGGTGCCGCTGCTGCCCGACCGGCGGGCGGCGGCCGTCGACTGGGCGCGCACCACGGGCGGGCTGATCGTGGAGGACGACTACGACGGGGAGTTCCGCTACGACCGCCAGCCGGTCGGCGCGCTCCAGGGCCTCGACCCCGAGCACGTCGTCTACATCGGCACCGCGAGCAAGTCCCTCGCTCCGGGGCTGCGCCTGGGCTGGATGGTGCTGCCCGAACATCTCGTGGGCGAGGTCGTCCAGGCCAAGGGCGGGGAGTGGGCGAACGGCTCGCTGGACCAGCTGACGCTGGCCGAGTTCATCCGGTCCGGCGCGTACGACCGCCATGTGCGCGGCATGCGGCTGCACTACCGGCGTCGGCGCGACCAGTTGGTGACCGCGCTCGCCGAGCGGGCCCCCGAGGCGCGGGTCAGCGGCATCGCGGCCGGGCTGCACGCCCTGGTCGAGCTCCCGCCCGGCACCGAGCGCTCCATCATCCGAGCCGCCACCTGGCAGGGCCTGGCCCTGGAAGGCCTCTCCCGCTACCGCCACCCCGAGCTCACCCCGGAACGGGACGCGTTGGTGGTGGGCTACGGGACGCCGTCGGACTCGGGGTGGGCGGGGGCGCTGGACGCGCTGTGCAACGTGCTGCCGTAGGTGTACGGCCGTAGGGGGTACGGCCGGTCTCAGCGCCCCGGCACGTCCTGGAGCGAGGGCTCCGCGTCCGGCTCCGGGGCCTCGCCGAAGCGGGCCAGGGCGAGTGCGCCCGCCACCGCCACCGCGAAGCCGGTGACGGTCAGCCAGCCGAGTCCGTCCCGGGTGCGGTCGCCCAGCCAGGCCACGCCCACCACGGCCGGTCCGATGGTCTCGCCGATGACCATGCCCGCCGTCGCCGTGGTGACCGAGCCGCGCGAAAGCGCCGACGTGAGCAGCAGGAACGCGGCTCCGCCGCCGAGCAGCAGGGCGTAGAGCGCGGGGTTCGTCAGGTCGAAGGGGTCGTCGATGAGCCGGACCGCGACCTCGACCACACCGAACCCGCAGCCCGCGCCGAGCCCGAGGACCAGCGCCCGGGCGCGGTCCGGCAGCCGGCCCCCGACCGCGCCCGCGAGCAGCACCGCGGCGGCCACCCCGAGCAGCCACCAGTGCAGGGAGGCGGGGCCCGCCTCCTTGCCCTCGGCGCCGGACGAAAGCCCGAGCAGGGCGAGGCCCGCGCAGACCACCCCGACCGCCGCCCACTCCGTACCGGAGAGCCGGACCTTGAGGAGGCGGGCCGCGACCACCGCGGTCACCGCGAGCGAGGCGGCGAGCGCCGCGCCGACCGCGTAGATCGGCACCGAGCGCAGCGCGAGGATCTGGAAGACGAAGCCGAGGCCGTCGAGCGCGAGACCCGCGACATAGCGCCACTGGCGTACGGCGCGCAGGAGCAGCGCCGCGTCGACACCGGAACCGGCGCCCGCCCCCGTACCCGGCTCGGCGGCGCGCGTCGCGGCGGCCTGGAGGACGGTGGCCGTACCGAAGCAGACCGCGGACGCAAGCGCGCAGATCATCCCGAAGAACACAGGGGGGACTGTAGCCGCAGGTCCGGAGGGCGGGGAAAGCCCGGGGGCAGGTCGCCGATGGCCGGGAACTAGTGTGTGGCCAAAACACGTCCCACAGCAGAGTCGGCAGGAGAACGGGGGAGATCCGCGATGCGAAGGTTCAGGTCCGCGACGGTGGTGCTCGGCGGGATGGGAGTGCTCGCCGCCACGCTCACCGCGTGCAGCGACGAGCCGGACCGGCGCTGCGTCAACCCGGTCACGTACAAGGAACTGCCGAAGTACGAGTGCAAGAGCGGCGGCACCGGTCAGTACTACTACGGCGGGTCCAGTCGCAGCGGCAAGGTCTCCGGCGGCTCCTTCGACAAGTCCGGCGTCTCGCGCGGCGGGTTCGGCGGCCACAGCGACTCCAGCGGCGGCTGAGGGGCTGGAGCATGGAACGGCATGAGACGGAACCGCGCCCCGACTGGCAGCGGACCGTCGAGGAACAGGGCCTGATCTACCCGCTGACCCGCTACCCCGACGACTCGCTGCGCCCCTACTGGGACGAGAGCGCGTACTACTCGTTCACGCTGCCCGAGGTCGAGGCGCTGGAGGAGACCGTCGAGGAACTGCACGCCATGTGCCTGGCGGCGGCGGCCCACATCGTCGAGAAGGGCCGCTTCGCGGACCTGGGCATCATGGACGGCCGCCTTGCCGACCTGGTGGCGGAGTCGTGGCGACGCAGGGGCGAACTCCCGTCGCTGTACGGCAGGTTCGACCTGCGGTACGACGGGACCGGACCCGCCAAGATGCTGGAGTACAACGCGGACACCCCGACCTCGCTCGTGGAGGCGGCGAGCGCGCAGTGGTTCTGGATGGAGGACCGCTTCCCCGGCGCGGACCAGTGGAACTCGCTGCACGAGCGCCTCGTCGAGGCGTGGAAGCGGCAGGCGCCGCTGCTGCCGGCCGGGCCCGTGCACTTCGCCCACTCCGACACCGACGAGCTCGGCGAGGACCTCATGACGGTCGCCTATCTGCGCGAGACGGCCGAGCAGGCGGGCCTCGACACGGAGGCGCTGTCGGTCGAGTCGATCGGCTGGGACAGCATCACCGGCCGCTTCGTGGACGACCGCCTCCGCTTCATCCGGGCCTGCTTCAAGCTGTACCCGTGGGAGTGGCTGGCCTCGGACGCGTTCGGGCCGCAGGTGCTCGACACCCTCGACAACGGGGGCGGCACGGGGACGACGTGCTGGATCGAGCCGGCGTGGAAGATGCTGCTCTCCAACAAGGCGCTGCTCGCGGTGCTGTGGGAGCTGTACCCGGGGCATCCGAACCTGCTTCCGGCGTACCTGGACGGACCGCGGGACCTGGCTTCCGGTTCGGGTTACGTCGCGAAGCCCCTGCTCGGCCGGGAGGGCGCGGGCGTCACCCTGCACCCCCCGGGGTCCGCCCCCGCCCGGCCCGAAGAGCCCTGCTGCTACCAGGAGCTGGCCCCGCTGCCGGACTTCTCGGGGAACCGGGTGGTGCTGGGTGCGTGGGTGGTGGAGTCCGAGCCGGCGGGCCTGGGCATCCGCGAGTCCGCGGGGCTCGTCACGGACGAGTACGCGAGGTTCGTACCGCACGTGATCCGCTGAGGCCGAGCCCTGGGGCTGCGCCCCGGACCCCGGGCGGACTCCCGGGTGTCACTCGGGCACGTACGACCGCAGCGGAGCCACCCGCAACCCCGCCGCGTCCGCCGCGGCCAGCGCCCGCGCCAGGTCCGCCGACACCGTGTCGTTGAAGTGCAGCAGCACGATGTCCCCCGCCCGCAGCGAGGGCGTCGGCGGGGTCACCCCTGACCACGTCGTGAAGTCGTACGTCCATGTGACCAGCGCCTTCGCTCCGCACTCCCGGGCCACCCGCCGCGTCGTCGCGTCGTAGGCGCCGTACGGCGGCCGGGCCAGCCGTGGTTCGAGGCCGAACTGGGCGAGGGCCTGCTCGCGCGCCCCGCACAGTTCGGACTTCTGGCCCGCTTCCGGCAGCGTCGTCAGATCGGGGTGGTTCACCGTGTGGTTCTCGACGGCGGCCGGTCCGTGGTCGAGCAGCGTACGGAAGTACTCGGCGTCGTACGAGTACGCCCCCGGCAGCAGGAACAGGGACGCCGGGACCTGGCGGTCCAGGAGGAGTTGCCGCGCGGCCGGGTCGTGGTTCCAGCCGTCGTCGATGGTGAGGAAGACGACCGGGTCCGCCGTGTCGACGTGGGAGACGACGGGCACCGGCTCCGGCCAGGCGGCATCCGCCCGCGCGGGCCCGGCGAGGCATGCGAGCAGCAGCACGGGTGCGAGGACGGCGAGGGCGGCGCGGCGGGCGCGGCGACGGGCGATGCGGGGGCTCGGCATGACCGGCATCATTGGTCCAGACCAAATCCCCTGTCAAGAGGGCTAGTTGGCCCCATCGGCCCGCGCCGCGAGTGAGGCTCCCGATGCGCCCCCTCCGTGCTCCCCCTGCCCCTTCCGTGTGCCTCCGCGGAACCCGTGGGGACGGTGTGAACAGAGCGGCGTGCACCCCGCCTCGTCGCTACCATGTCCACCCTGGTCGCGCCTCGAACTCACCTTCAGGGGAAGGAGGTTGGTGAGGCGCCGAGTACGCCCACCGTCCCCGGGGAGCAGGACATGACGCAGGCTCACGTGCCGCAGCAGGCGCAGGCGGCGGGGCAGCCCGGCGGGCTCCCGCCGGTGCACCCCTCGCTCAGCGAGGCCACCCGCCTCATGGCCGCCGGCACCTACCTCGACGAGGAGTACCGCGACGCCGTCATCGACGAGCTGTACGTCCACGAGGAGCGCGTCACCGCCCCCTCCCTCGGCTTCGACGCCGCCCGCGTCCTCGCGCACGCACTGCGCGCCCGGAACCTGGAGATCGCCTGGGCGCTGGGCATCCTGGTGGTCTGGATACTCGGCGTGGTCGTCACCCGGACCGCCCTCCTCCTGGTCCTCGGCCCCTGCCTCCAGCTCGGCATCGCCCGCCTCATCCGCGGCACCGCGAGCCCCGCCCCCTGGTACCGCACCGTCCCCGCGTTCCTCCTGCGCTGGTGGGCCCGGGTGCTCCTGGCGCTGTTCGGCGGCGTGCTGGTCATCTCGCTGTTCGGCGGGTTCGACTCCGATGCGCACAACGGCGCGTACAGGTACGGGAGCAGCGGCAACGGCGGGTACGACGCTTTCGGCGACGGCTTCGAGGGCGCCAACTCCGTGCCCACCGCTGTCACCGGCCCCGCCCGGCTGCTCGGCGGCGGCACCTTCGACGCCGCGAGCCAGGGCTTCAGCCCGGGTCTCGCCTGGGGCGTCGCCGGCTGTTTCGCCGTGATCGCACTCTGCGTCGGCCTGCAGCGCCTCCAGTTCGCCCGGATCATGGCGGGCGAGCTGTCGTCCGAAGGCTTCCAGGACTTCGCCGCCGACCCCGCCCAGAACAACGACAACGGGCGGCTCAAGCGCCTTGCCGCGATGATCCGCGTCGAGCAGCACGCCCGCCTCGCGGTCTACCGCGCCGACGCCCCCTTCCGCGGCGCGGGCGACCCGTTCGACCCCTGGTCGGTCACCATCCAGCTGCGCCCCCGCACGTCGCTCGGCGACCGGAGCCCGGCCCGGGTGAGCAACGCCGAGATCCTGCGCATCGTCGAACCCCTCATCGCCCAGCTCCGCATCCCCGCGCCCACGGTGGCCGCCGAAGCCCTCGCCGTACGCGACCGGCTGCGCCAGCTCGAAGTCACCGAGTACGTCTTCCTGCCCGTCGACGGGCTCCCCTCGCGCGCCCACGCCCCGTACCGCGACGGCGACTTCGAGCAGCACCGCGCCGCCGCCCTGGAGGAGGGCGGCGAGGCGCGCAGGCACTTCCTGCGGATCCGGGTCGGCGGCTGGGAGGAACACCTCGTCACCACCGTTTTCGTACGCGTCCACACGCAGGGCGGCATGCTGGTCCTGGAGATCGCGCCGCACGTCCTGCCCCCGCTGCGCGAGGACTTCTTCCGCGCCGACCGCGCCGCCCACGACTTCAACTGCCGTGCCCCCCTGGGCAAGGCGGCCTGGGCCCTGATGCGCACCCCGGGCTCCGCGTTCCGCTCGCTGCTCGTGGTGGCCCGCGCGATCGGCTCCACCTGGCACCGCCTCACCGGTGGATACGGCCGGGCGCTGCCCGACGGCCCCGCCCGCTCGGTGCGCGAACTGGCCGCGGCGCCCGACACCTCCCTCTTCCAGACGATGGACTACCGGCGCTACGTGAAGTCCATCGAGGACAGGGTGACCAGTGGCGTGCGCAGCGCCCTGTACGAAGCCGGGTACGACACCGGGCAGTTCGAGCAGAAGATCGTCAATGTCGCACAGGGCGGCGTCATGATCGAGAACTCCCGGGGTGCGATCAGCGTCGGCGACCACAACACCGTCAGGAACGAGGGCTGAGATGACCACACCGGATGACGGCAATACGCAGCGGAACCAGCGATCCGTCCACATCAGCGGGGTGACCGGGTCCGTCTCGGTCGGCGACCACAACAAGGTGACCAGCGTCTACCGCGCGGCCGCGCCCGACGACGCCCACCTCCAACTCCTGGACGCCATCGTGGAGTTCAGGGCCGGACTCGCCCAGCTCGTACGCAACGACCAGACCCGCGCCCTGGACGCCGAACTCGCCGGGACCGAGGACGAGATCCGTGCCGAAGGGCAGGCGACCCCGGGCCGCCTCGCCCGCCTCGGCGAGCTGCTCACCGGCGCCACCGCCCTCACGGGCCTCCTCGCCTCGGGCGAGACGCTGGTCCAGCGGGTCCGCGACCTGATCGGGATGTGAGAGCCCTGGTGAGTGGCGGCAACGACGAGGTCCGCTGGAACGCGGCCACCCAGAAGTGGGAGACGGTTCGGGACGCCGCTTCCCCGGCGGCTCCACCGCCCCCACCGGTACCTCCGCCCACATCTCCGCCGGTCCCGCAGGTGCCGCCCCCGGCACCCGGCCCCCACGGTCCGTACGACAGCACGCACCCGGTCCCGCCCGCGCTCCCCGAGCCGGGCCCCCGTCGCCGCGTGCCCGTCGCCGTCGTCGTGGCGGCGATGGTCTTCGTCGTGGTGGCCGGCGCGGGCGGCGGCTGGCTCCTGGCCCGCGGCGGGACGCACCACCCGAACGCTGCGGCGAGCCCGCCCGCCTCCGGCGCGCCCTCCGGCACCCCGGACCGGACCGGCGACGACAAGAGCAGCCCCTCCGCCCCGGCATCCGCGGCGCCCGCCGCCACCGTGCCCGCAGGATTCCGGCTCACCCAGGATCCGAGGGGGTTCAGGCTCTACGTACCGCAGGGCTGGACCCGTGAGGACCAGGGGTCCAAGGGCGTGTTCTACAACTCGGCCGACCGCACCCGCCTCATCCAGGTGTACCTCGTCTCCGAGGCGGGCCTGAGCCCGTACGACGCCCTGAAGCAGACCTCGGGGGAGCTGGCGAAGAACCCCGGGTACCAGGAGATCGGCCTCGGCAACGACGCGACCGTGCCCGGGGTCGCCCCGCGGGCCGCACGGCTCGTCTACGCGTACGACAACCAGCAGCTCGGCCACCGGCGCCAGGTGGTGGACTACGCGTTCCTGACGCCCGGCGGCCAGCACTACGCAGTGCTCTCCGCGGCTCCCGCCGAGGCGTGGCCCGAGCAGGAGCAGACCCTGAAGACCGCGCTCAGCGTCTTCTGCTCCGGCTCCGACTGCCCATCCCCATGAGGACGCCGGCGGCTATCGCTCCGCCAGGACCGCGCGCAGCTGGTCGAGGCCCCAGTCCAGATCCTCCTTGCTGATGACCAGGGGCGGGGCGATCCGGATCGTCGAGCCGTGGGTGTCCTTGACCAGGACCCCGCGGTCCATCAGCTTCTCCGAGATCTCCCGGCCCGTCCCGTACGACGGATTGATGTCGACGCCCGCCCACAGCCCGCGCCCGCGGACCGCCTCGACCGCGCCCGCGCCGGTCAGCAGTCCGAGCTCGTGGTGCAGATGGTCGCCGAGCTCGGTGGCGCGCTGCTGGTACTCGCCGGTGCGCAGCATCGCGATGACCTCCAGGGCGACCGCGCAGGCCAGCGGGTTCCCGCCGAACGTCGAGCCGTGCTCGCCCGGCCGGAACACGCCCAGCACTTCCGACGACGCGGCGACCGCCGACACCGGGACCACACCGCCGCCCAGCGCCTTGCCCAGGATGTACACGTCCGGCACCACGCCCTCGTGCTCGCACGCGAACGTCTTCCCGGTGCGGCCGAACCCGGACTGGATCTCGTCCGCCATGAACAGCACGTTCCGCTCGCGGGTCAACTCCCTTACACCCGCCAGGTATCCGGCCGGCGGGACGAGCACGCCGGCCTCGCCCTGGATGGGCTCCAGGAGCACGGCCACGGTGTCGTCGGTGACCGCCGCCCGCATCGCGTCGAGATCGCCGTACGGGACGATCTCGAAGCCCGGCGTGTACGGGCCGTAGTCCGCGCGGGCCTCCGGGTCGGTGGAGAAGCTGACGATCGTGGTCGTACGGCCGTGGAAGTTGTCCCGGGCGACCACGATCTTCGCCTGCCCGTCCGGTACGCCCTTGATCTTGTAGCCCCACTTGCGGGCGGTCTTCACGGCGGTCTCCACCGCCTCCGCACCCGTGTTCATGGGCAGCACCATGTCCTTGCCGCACAACTCGGCCAGCTCCGTACAGAATTGGGCGAAGCGGTCGTGGTGGAACGCCCTCGACGTGAGCGTGACGCGGTCCAGCTGGGCCTTCGCCGCGTCGATGAGCCGGCGGTTGCCGTGGCCGAAGTTGAGCGCCGAGTAGCCGGCCAGCATGTCGAGATAGCGCCGCCCCTCGACGTCCGTCATCCAGGCGCCCTCGGCGGAGGCGACCACGACGGGCAGGGGATGGTAGTTGTGCGCACTGTGTGCCTCGGCGGAACGGATGGCGTCTTCGGTCACGGCGTGTGTCGACACGGGTTCTCCGATCGTCATGCGGCATGGGGCGTTGGTGGTGCCCTTTTCTATCGTCGCTCGGATGCCGGACGAAGAAACCTTGCCGTCGGAGGTGGCCGGTAGGGTGTTCGGTACGCACGGCGACTGGCGAGCGGGGAAGCGACCCCGGGGGAGCCGTGCGCGGCCTGCCGCACGAGGTGCCGCCCGCCTGGGCACCCCGGGAACCTGTCAACGGACCCGGAGGACGCCATGAGCCTTCCCCTTTCCCACCCCGCCCTGCTCGCCACCGACCCGGAGCTGGCCGCGCTCGTCGCCGCCGAGGAGCGGCTCCAGTCGGACACCCTGCGCCTGATCCCCAGCGAGAACTACGTCTCGACGGCCGTCCTGGAGGCCTCGGGGACGGTCCTGCAGAACAAGTACAGCGAGGGCTACGCGGGCCGTCGCTACTACGAGGGCCAGCAGAACATCGACAAGGTCGAGAGGCTGGCCGTCGACCGCGCCAAGGCCCTGTTCGGCGTCGAGCACGCCAACGTCCAGCCGTACTCGGGCTCGCCCGCCAACCTCGCCGTGTACCTCGCGTTCGCCGAGCCCGGCGACACCGTGATGGGCATGGCCCTGCCGATGGGCGGCCACCTCACGCACGGCTGGGGCGTCTCGGCGACCGGCAAGTGGTTCCGGGGCGTGCAGTACGGCGTGCGCGCCGACACCGGCCTGATCGACTTCGACGAGGTGCGCGACATCGCCCTCAAGGAGCGCCCGAAGCTGATCTTCTGCGGCGGTACGGCGCTGCCCCGCACCATCGACTTCGCCGCGTTCGCGGAGATCGCGCGGGAGGCGGGCGCGGTGCTCGTCGCGGACGTCGCGCACATCGCGGGCCTGATCGCGGGCGGCGCCCACCCGTCCCCGGCCCCGTACGCGGACGTCATCTCGACCACCACGCACAAGACCCTCCGGGGTCCGCGGGGCGCGATGCTGATGTCCCGGGAGTCGCACGCGAAGGCCATCGACAAGGCGGTCTTCCCCGGGCTCCAGGGCGGCCCGCACAACCAGACCACCGCGGCGATCGCGGTCGCGCTGCACGAGGCGGCGCAGCCCGCGTTCTGCGCGTACGCGCACCAGGTGGTGGCCAACGCGAAGGCGCTGGCCGAAGCTCTGCTGGCCCGGGGCTTCGACCTGGTGTCGGGCGGCACGGACAACCATCTGATCCTGATGGATCTGACGCCCAAGGACGTGCCGGGGAAGGTGGCGGCGAAGGCGCTCGACCGGGCGGGTCTGGTGGTCAACTACAACACGGTCCCGTACGACACCCGGAAGCCCTTCGACCCCTCCGGGATCCGCATCGGCACGCCGTCCCTGACGTCCCGGGGTCTGGACGTCTCGCACATGCCGCTGGTGGCGGAGTGGATCGACCGGGGGGTGACGGCGGGGCGGGCCGGCGACGAGGCGGCCCTGTCGACGATCCGGGCCGAGGTGGCCGACCTGATGGCCTCGTACCCGGCCCCGGGGCTCCCCCTGGATTGAGCCCCTCCCCGCCCCTTCCCCGGCCCCTCCGGGGTGGGTGGGCTGAACTGATTTCCTGGGGCTCCGCCCCAGACCCCGTATCGCGCCTGAAGGGCGCTCGCGTGTGAGGAGCGGGGTCGGGGTCGGGGCCCCCGCAGGGGTGGGGCACCTGTGGGGCCGGTCACAAGCGCGGGGTTTCCGCGTGGGCGCGCCCACCTGAGAGAATGCTGAGCATGGCCTCGACTAGTCCCCGCGTGCTCTCCGGAATCCAGCCCACCGCAGGCTCGTTCCACCTCGGCAACTACCTCGGCGCGGTCCGCCAGTGGGTGGCGCTGCAGGAGTCCCACGACGCGTTCTACATGGTCGTGGACCTCCACGCGATCACCGTCCCGCAGGACCCGGCCGAGCTGCGCGCCAACACCCGGCTCGCCGCGGCCCAGCTCCTTGCCGCCGGTCTCGACCCCGAGCGCTGCACGCTGTTCGTCCAGAGCCACGTCCCCGAGCACGCCCAGCTCGCCTGGATCATGAACTGCCTGGCCGGCTTCGGCGAGGCCAGCCGGATGACCCAGTTCAAGGACAAGTCGGCCAAGCAGGGCGCGGGCAACGCGACCGTCGGCCTCTTCACGTACCCGATCCTCCAGGTCGCCGACATCCTGCTCTACCAGGCCAACGAGGTCCCGGTCGGCGAGGACCAGCGCCAGCACATCGAGCTCACCCGCGACCTGGCCGACCGTTTCAACGGCCGGTTCGGCGAGACGTTCACCGTCCCGGCGCCGTACATCCTCAAGGAGACGGCCAAGATCTACGACCTTCAGGACCCGTCGATCAAGATGAGCAAGTCGGCGTCGACGCCGAAGGGCCTCATCAACCTCCTCGACGACCCGAAGACGACGGCCAAGAAGGTCAAGAGCGCGGTCACCGACACGGACACGGTGATCAAGTACGACACCGAGAACAAGCCCGGCGTCTCCAACCTGCTCACCATCTACTCCACCCTCACCGGCAAGACGATCGCCGACCTCGAGGCCGAGTACGAGGGCAAGATGTACGGGGCGCTCAAGACGGACCTCGCCGAGGTGATGGTGGAGTTCGTCACGCCGTTCCGCACGCGTACGCAGCAGTACCTGGACGACCCCGAGACGCTGGACTCGCTGCTCGCCAAGGGCGCCGAGAAGGCCCGCACGGTCGCCGCCGAGACGCTGGCGACGGCGTACGACAGGGTCGGCCTGCTGCCCGCCAAGCACTGAACCGGACGGCCCGGCCGGAGCCCTGCCGAAGGGCTCTGGTCAGCCGACGGCAATCCCGTCACACTCACACTGCACAGCACACAGCATCCGACCGACACCATGAGGAGAACGACGTGGGGACCGTAACGCTCGGCGTTTCGATCGCGGTCCCGGAGCCGTACGGCAGCCTGCTCCAGGAGCGGCGCGCGGGCTTCGGGGATCCCGCCGCGCACGGCATCCCCACGCACGTCACCCTGCTTCCGCCGCACGAGGTCGAGGCGGAGTGCCTGCCGGAGATCGAGGCGCACCTGGCCGCCGTCGCGGCGGCGGGCCGGGCGTTCGAGATGCGGCTCGAAGGCACCGGGACGTTCCGTCCCCTGTCCCCGGTCGTCTTCGTCAAGGTGGTGGAGGGTGCGGGCGACTGCGCCTGGCTCCAGCAGCGGGTACGGGACGAGGCGGGGCCGCTGGTGCGTGAGCTCCAGTTCCCGTACCACCCCCATGTGACGGTGGCGCACGGGATCTCCGAGGCGGCGATGGATCTGGCGTACGAGTCCCTGGCGGGGTTCTCGGCGTCCTGGACGTGCGAGGGGTTCGCCCTCTACGAGCAGGGCTCGGACGGGGTCTGGCGCAAGCTCCACGACTACCCCTTCGGGGTGGGCACGCTGACAGTCCCGGCCCAGGCCACGACCCTGGACCACCCCTCGCTGCGCTAGCCCGACAGGGGGCGCCGGAGCCCCGGGTCATACCGGGAGGCGGCGGAATACCTCGCGCGGCGCATGCCTCAGCGCCGACATCACCACCCGCAGAACCCCCGGCACCCACACCACCTCCGCCCGCCGCCGCAATCCCGCCTCGATCGCCAGGGCGACCGCCTCGGGGGTCGTGGCCAGGGGTGCCTCGGACAGCCCCGCCGTCATCTTCGTACGGACGAAGCCGGGGCGTACGACCATGACGTGCACCCCCGTGCCGTGCAGCGCGTCTCCCAGACCCTGGGCGAACGTGTCGAGCCCCGCCTTGCTCGACCCGTAGATGAAGTTGCTGCGGCGGGCGCGTTCGCCGGCCACCGAGGACAGCACGACCAGCGAGCCGTGGCCCTGCGTCTGGAGGGCCTTCGCGCAGATCAGGCCCGCCGAGACCGCGCCGGTGTAGTTGGTCTGGGCGACCCGTACCGCGGCGAGCGGCTCGCCCTCGTCGCGGGACTGGTCGCCGAGTACCCCGAACGCGAGCAGCACCATGTCGATGTCGCCCTCGGCGAACACCTTGCCGAGGGCGGCCTCGTGCGCGTCGGAGTCGAGCGCGTCGAAGGCGAGGGTGTGGACGTCCGGGCCCAGCTTCCGCAGTTCGGCCGCCGCCGCTTCCAGGGCGGGGGAGGGCCGGCCCGCGAGCCAGACCGTACGGGTGCGGCGGGCCACCAGGCGCCGGGCGGTGGCAAGCCCGATCTCGGACGTACCGCCGAGCACGAGCAGGGACTGCGGGGTACCGAATGCGTCCTTCATCAGGGCTCCGTAGGTTGTTGGGCGGCCTGGCAGGGCCGGATGTGGCTGAGGGGGCCGAGCGGGCCGAGGGGTGCGTAAAGGCTCACAGGCCCAGCCTTCGGCCCATGTCCGAGCGGAAGACTCCCTCCGGGTCCAACTCCCGCCGCAGGGAACGGAATTGGGGCAGCTTCGGGTACATCCGCTCCACCGCCTCCGGCCGCATCCGCGCGTCCTTCGCGAGGTAGACCCGGCCGCCCGCGCCCGCCACCGCCTCGTCCAGTTCGTCGAGGAGGGCGCCGAGGCCCGGCAGGTTCGCGGGGATGTCGAGGGCCAGGGTCCAGCCGGGGAGGGGGAAGGAGAGCCAGCCGGGGTCGGCCTCGCCGAAGCGTTTGAGGACGGCGAGGAAGGAGGGGCAGCCGTGCCGCGAGATGCGGCGCACGATGGCACGCAGGGTCTCCTCGTGTCCGTACCCGACGACGAACTGGTACTGCACGAAGCCGCCCCGTCCGTACACGCGGTTCCAGTGCGGCACCCCGTCCAGCGGGTGGAAGAACGTCGAGATGCGCTGGAGTTCGCCCGTGCGGTGCCTGGGTGCCCTGCGGTACCAGAGTTCGTTGAACGCCGAGACGGAGGCGCGGCCGAGCAGCCCCTCCGGCAGGAAGGCGGGGGCGGGCGGAAGCCGGCGCGGCCGGAAGGCGAGCGGGGTGCGGCGGGCGCGGGGCGGCAGCATGTCGAGCGGCGCGTGCTCACCGCGGGTCAGCACCGCCCGCCCGGTCCTGGCGCCCCGCGCGAGGAGGTCGATCCACGCCACCGAGTACCGGTAGCGATGGTCCCCCGACTCCAGGCGGGTCATCAAGTCATCCAGATCGACGGCCCGTTCGGTGTCCACGGCCATCAACGAGGTGCGTACGGGCAGGAGTTGGACCGTCGCGCGCAGGATCACGCCCGTCAGGCCCATCCCGCCGGCCGTCGCGTCGAACAGCTCGCTGCCCGGCGTGACGGTCCGTACCGTGCCGTCCGCGGTGAGCAGTTCCAGCTCGCGCACATGGCGGGCGAACGAGCCCGAGACGTGGTGGTTCTTGCCGTGGATGTCGGCGCCGATCGCCCCGCCGACCGTCACGTACCGCGTGCCCGGTGTCACCGGCACGAACCAGCCGAGCGGCAGCAGCACCTCCATCAGGCGGTGCAGGCTCACCCCCGCGTCGCAGACGACGATGCCCGCCTCGGCGTCGACCTGGCGGATGCGGTCGAGGCCGGTCATGTCGAGGACCGCGCCGCCGGCGTTCTGCGCGGCGTCCCCGTACGCCCGGCCGAGCCCGCGGGCGATCGTGCCGCGCGCCCCGCATGCCCGGACGGCGGCGGCAGCCTCCTCGTAGCTCCGCGGGCGAAGCAGCCGCGCCGTGGTGGGGGCGGTGCGGCCCCAGCCGCTCACGGACGTCGGCGGGCCGGGGGGCGCGGGCACGGTGTCGGGTGACGTGTCGGCAGACATGAATGCGACGGTATCGCCTATGTCATCCCTTTTGTCAGAACCTCCTCCGCTGCTGTGCGGCCTTCCTTGCGTCTATGTTGCCGATAAACCGCTAACCGAAATGGGTGATTATCTGAGTGTCAGACTCATTCGTCCAAGAATCGCCTCCCCTCTCGCAGGAGAGTCGCCCGTGGCCTACGGCCAGTTGGCGGGCCGACGTCACGGAAGAGGGGTGGCAGATGCAGAAGTCGTCGTGCACCGACGCCGACCAGCGGCTCCTGGCCGCACTGCGCGACTGCGGCACGGATCCGCGGGTGGCCGCCGCCGCCCGGGCGCTGTCCCGGGCCGGTGAACACGCCGCGCTGTGGCTCGCGGCCGGGCTCGCCGCGGCCGCCGCCGACCGGGACCGGCGCGGCGCCTGGCTGCGCGGCACCGCCCTGGTCGCTGCCGCCCATCTGGCCAGCATGGGCGTGAAGCGCGTCGTCCGCAGGCCCCGCCCGCAACTCCCGGCGGCCGAGCCCCTGGTGCGTACCGCCGGGCGGCACTCCTTCCCCAGCTCGCACGCCAGCTCCGCGGCCGCGGCCGCCGTCGCGTACGGGGGCCTGCGGCCCGCCGGGGCGCGCATCGTGGCACCGCTGGCCGCCGCGATGTGCGTGTCCCGCATGGTCGCCGGGGTGCACTACCCGAGCGACATCGCGGCGGGCGCCCTGCTCGGCGGTGTCACCGCGCGGGCCGGCGCGGCCTGGATGCGCCAACCACTCGAAAGGGGGCGCCGATGACCGAGCCCGGCACGGCACTCCTCGACGGGGCGGGGCCGGTCTCGGCCGCCCGGCGCCTGCTCGCGCTGCCCGGCGGTCTGGTGCGTACCGCGCGACCCCGCCAGTGGGTCAAGAACCTGCTCGTGGTGGCCGCGCCCGCCGCCGCCGGACGGCTGACCAGTGCGCACGTCATCGCGCAACTCTCCATGGTCTTCGTCCTGTTCACGGCCGCCGCATCCGCCGTCTACCTCATCAACGACGCCCGCGACGCCGAGGCCGACCGCGCCCACCCCGACAAGTGCCACCGCCCGGTCGCCGCCGGCCGGGTGCCCGTCGGGGTCGCCTACGCGGCCGGCGGGGTCCTCGCCGTGCTCGCCCCGCTGGCCGCCGCGCTGACCTGCAACACGATGACGGCCACGCTGCTCACCGGGTACGTCGTCATGCAACTCGCGTACTGCGTCAAGCTGAAGCACGTCCTGGTCGTCGACCTCGTGGTCGTCACCACCGGGTTCCTGATGCGGGCGATGACCGGCGGGGTCGCGCTCGGCATCCCGCTGTCCCGCTGGTTCCTGATCACCGCCGGGTTCGGCGCGCTGTTCATGGTCTCCGCCAAGCGGTACTCCGAGGCCCTCCAGATGGAGGGGCGCGGGGCCGCCACCCGCTCGCTCCTGAACGCGTACACCACCGGCTATCTGCGCTTCGTGTGGCAGCTCGCCGCCGGTGTCGCCGTCCTCGCCTACTGCATGTGGGCGCTGGAGAGCGGCGGCGTGTCCAACGGATCGCTGCTGCCCTGGCGGCAGTTGTCGATGGTCCCCTTCATCGGGGCGATCCTGCGCTACGCCGTCTTCGCCGACCGGGGGAGCGCGGGGGCGCCCGAGGACGTCGTCCTGCGCGACCGCGCGCTCGCGGTCATCGGCCTGGCCTGGATCACGATGTACGCTCTCGCGGTGGCCGATCTGTGAGCGTCGCCCGGTCCGAGGTGATCGGCTTCGCGCTGGCCGGGATCTGCGCGTACGCGGCCGACCTCGGCCTGTTCGTGTGGCTGCGCTCCGGGCTCGGCTGGGACCCGATCGCCGCCAAGTCCCTTTCCTTCGTGGCCGGTTGCACGGTCGCCTACCTCGGCAACGCGTTCGGCACCTACCGCGGGCGCCGGGTCGGCTGGCGCGAGTACGCCGTGTTCTTCGCGGTGAACATCGCGGGCGCCCTCGTGCAACTGCTCTGCATCGCCGTCTCGCACTACGGCCTCGGCTTCACCTCGCCCCGCGCCGACACCCTTTCGGGTGCGGTTTTCGGCATGGCCCTAGCCACCTGCCTGCGGTTCTGGGGTACAAGGACCCTCGTTTTCCGTACCGGAGAGGGTAGTCGTACGTCATGGACTGGCTGAAGAAACTCCCCGTCGTCGGGCCCTGGATCGCCCGGCTCACGCGGACGCACGCCTGGCGTTCGTACGAGCGGCTCGACCGGGTCCACTGGTCCAGGCTCGCCGCCGCCATCACCTTCATCAGCTTCCTCGCGGTCTTCCCGCTGCTGACCGTCGGCGCCGCCGTCGCGGCCGCGCTGCTGTCCACCGCGCAGGTGCACAAGCTCCAGAACACCATCGCCGAACAGGTCCCCGGAATCTCCGACCAGCTCGACCTCCAGGGGCTCATCGACAACGCGGGCACGGTCGGCGGCGTCGCGGGCGCCCTGCTGCTCCTCACCGGCATCGGCTGGATCTCGCAGATGCGCGGCTGCCTGCGCGCGGTGTGGGAGACGGAGGAAGCCGACGAGGGCGAGAACCCCATTCTGCGCAAGCTCAAGGACGGCGGCATCCTGCTCGGCCTCGGCGGCGCGGGCCTCGCCTCCTGGGCCGCGTCCTCCATCGGCTCCACCGCGATCGGCTGGACCGCCGACCGGCTCGGCATCGACCAGAGCGCCGCGGGCGGGGTGCTGCTGCGCATCGCGGCGATCGTCGTCGCCGTCCTCGCCGACTTCCTGCTCCTGCTGTACGTCCTGACACTGCTGCCCGGGGTGAACCCGCCGCGCCGCCGCCTGATGGTGGCCGCCCTGCTCGGCGCGGTCGGCTTCGAGCTCCTGAAGATGCTGCTCGGCGGCTATATGAAGGGCGTCGCCGCCAAGAGCATGTACGGGGCCTTCGGGGTGCCCATCGCGCTGCTGCTCTGGATCAACTTCACGGCGAAGCTGCTCCTGTTCTGTGCGGCATGGACGGCCACCCCGGCCGAGGAGGACGACCCGGAGGTCACCGCTTCCGAATCGGCCAGCGCCGGTTGAGCAGGAAGATCGCGCCCGCGACCAGGACCAGCGCACCGCCCGCGACGCCGAGCGCGATGCCGATCCCGCCGCTCTCGCCCTTGGCGGGGGCGGCCTGCCCGGTCCGGTTCTTCGCGCTGCCCTGGGCGTTGCCCGAGCCGGTCCCGGTGCCGGCCGTCGCCGACTTCGGCGGGACCAGCTCGCCGACCGGGGTGACCTTCCCGTTCGCCGCGAACCCCCAGTCGAGCAGCCGGGCCGCCTCCTTGTAGACGGCCTGGCCCTCCCCCGAGGCGGGGTTCATGACGGTGACGAGCAGCACCTTGCCGTTGCGCTCCGCGACCCCGGTGAAGGTCGAGCCCGCGTTGGTGGTGTTGCCGTTCTTGACGCCCGCGATGCCCTTGTACGGGGCGAGCCCGAGGTCGCCGGTGAGCAGCCGGTTGGTGTTCTGGATCTCCAGTGTCTCGCGCTTGTTGTCCTTGCCCTCGGCGCCGGGGAACTTCGCGGTCGCCGTCGAGCAGTACTCGCGGAAGTCCTTGTTCTGCAGCCCCGAGCGGGCGAACAGCGTCAGGTCGTACGCGCTGGAGACCTGGCCCGGCATGTCGTAGCCGTCCGGCGAGACGACCCGGGTGTCCAGCGCCTGGAGCTCGTCGGCCTGGGCCTGCATGTCCTGGACGGTCTTGGGCACGCCGCCGTTCATCGAGGCGAGCACGTGCACGGCGTCGTTGCCCGAGCGCAGGAAGACCCCGAGCCACAGGTCGTGCACCGAGTACGACAGGTTCGGCTTCACCCCGACCAGGCTGCTGCCCGGACCCATCCCGGCGAGGTCGGCCGGGGTGACCGTGTGCTGCTGGTCGCGGGGGAACTTGGGCAGCACGGTGTCCGCGAACAGCATCTTCAGGGTGGAGGCGGGCGGCAGCCGCCAGTGCGCGTTGTGCGAGGCGAGCACCTGGCCGCTCTCGGCGTCCGCGACGATCCAGGAGCGTCCGGTCACGTCCTTGGGCAGCACCGGCGCGCCCGGACCGAGCCGCACCTGGGTGCCGGGCTGCCCCAGCTGGTCGCCGCCGACCTTCGACATGTCCGCGGGCGGCGGGTCGTTGGGGGGTTTGCCCGGGGTGCCGGGCGTGGCGGACGGGGACGGTTTGTCGTCCCGGGGCAGCGCGGCGGCGGGGCCCGCCGCGAGGGCGGGCAGCACGGCGGCCGAGGCCACGGCGACGGACAGCGCGAGCGAGGCGGGCCGCCCGGACACGCGAAGACGCGATCCGAGAGGGCTTGACGCGCTCTTCCCGGGCCCGCTCTTCTCGTACGCGGTGTTCTCGGACGCGGGCCTCGGGGACGCGGTCCTCTGGGAAACGTTCACGGCAGACACGTTCGAGAACGTACAGGCTGCGGCCAGCGATCCGATCATCGTATGGATGACCCGCCGGGAGCTCCCACCCGGCCGGAGGTGCCCGGCGGCCGACGCCGATACTGGACGCATGAAACTCAGCCGCCCTCTCTCCTGGTTCCTGCTCGCCTTCGGTGCGTGGAGCTGGGTCATCTGGACCACTTTCGTGAAGAACTTGTGGAAGGACGGCAGCGGGCTCGCCTTCGACGCCGCCGGGGACCCGACCGCCTACTTCTGGGTCCACCTGACGCTCGCCGTCACCTCGTTTCTCCTGGGGACGGGCGTGGGAGCCATCGGGTTCCGTTCGCTGCGCCACCTGAGGAGTGAACGGACGGCCGCCGCCGAGAGCTCCGTCACGCCCGGCCGATAAGTAGCTGTGAGTGGAAGGTTGACCCTTCCACAATGTGAAGGTCGTGTGATTGGGTGAGCGTCATCACAGGCGCAGCGTGCTGACTCCGTGCGCCGACCAGGGGTGGGGCGTTCCGAGGAGAGCACGGCGATGCGGTCGATCCGTATGCGGATTGTGGTGACATGTGCGGCTGTGGTGGTCGCCGGAGTGGGCGGATGGCAGCTGCTGCCGTCCGACACGGCGAAGAAGGACCCCATCGTCGTCGGCACCACCGACGTGATCACCTCGCTCGACCCGGCGGGCGCCTACGACGCCGGCTCCTGGGCGATCTACAACAACGTCTACCAGTCGCTGCTCACCTTCAGGCAGGGCAGCACGACCCCGGTCCCGGACGCCGCGAAGAGCTGCACCTTCGTCGGGCAGAAGCTCCAGACGTACCGCTGTGTGATGCGCGACGACATCAGCTTCTCCAGCGGGCGCAGGATGACGGCCGAGGACGTGAAGTTCTCCTTCGACCGGATGCTGAAGATCGCCGACAAGCTGGGCCCCGCCCCGCTGTTCTCGATGCTCGGCTCGGTGCAGGCCGAGGGGGACACGGTCACCTTCAACCTGAAGAGCAAGGACGCCACCTTCCCGTCCAAGCTCGCCACCGGCGCGGGCTCGATCGTGGACAGCAGCCAGTACCCGGCGAACGGGCTGCGCAAGGAGAACTCGGTGATCGGCTCCGGGCCGTACCTGCTCAAGGAGTACAAGAAGGACTCCGACGGGAAGCCGGTCAGCGCGCGCCTGGAACCCAACCCCGGATACAAGGGCGCGGTCACCAAGCACGGGCTGCCCGTCACGGTCCGCTACTTCGCCGAGGCCGACCAGCTGAACGCCGCCTGGCAGGCCAAGCAGGTCGACGTCACCCACCGCGAGATGCCGCCCGAGGTGCTCGCCAAGCTCTCGCCCGGATCCGGCCTGCGCATCACGACCTCGCCGGGCTACGACATCCGCGAGCTCAACTTCAACCTGAAGTCGCCGAGCCCGGTCTCCAGGACCAGGGTCCGCGAGGCCGCCGCCGCCCTCGTCGACCGCGAGGCGCTCGCCAACGCCGTCTACAGCGGCACCGTCGACCCGCTCTTCTCGCTGATCCCGCAGGGCTTCACCGGGCACAGCACCGCGTTCTTCGACGCCTACCCGAAGCCGGACCCGGCCAGGGCGAAGGCGCTCCTGCAGGGCGAGCAGCTCCCGGTCCGCTTCACCATGGCGTACCGCAAGCTCGGCGCGAACGGCGCGGAGGCCGAGCAGCTCAAGAAGCAGCTGGAGCGGGACGGCCTGTTCAAGGTCGACCTGATCGCCGAGCCGGACTGGACGAAGATGCAGCAGAACTACGCCGAGGGCAAGTACGACTCGTACACGGCCGGCTGGCTCGCCGACTTCCCCGACCCGGACAACTTCGGCCAGCCGCTCGTCGGTACCGGCAACAGCCTCCACAACGGCTACTCCGACAAGGAGACCGACAAGATCATTCAGCGCACCCAGGAGTTCACCGACCGCGGCCGGGCCGCCGACGACTTCAAGGCGCTCCAGGAGAAGGTCGCCGAAGACGTCCCGCTGATCCCGCTGTGGCAGGGCAAGAACTACGTCCTGGGCAGCAAGGACGTCAGCGGCTCGCAGTACCTGTCGGACGGCACGGGCGTGTGGCGGCTGTGGGAACTGGGCTGGATCTGAGGCCGCTCGGGACGGTCGGGAACCGGCGCGCCGGCAGTGGCGGGTTCGAACCGGGGAAAGAGAAGCGACAGGTTCGAACCCGCGATGTCGGCGGGGTTTGAGACAAAGCAGTTCACCCAAAGGGCTTTTGTCCAAGGAGTCACCGGTTCTGCTCCATTGACCGCGCTGGGACACGCTGCTTCCGTCGGGGGATGCGCCTTTCCCGTCGTACGCTCCTGAGCTCACTCGCCGGATCGGCCCTCGCCCTCGGGGCGGGCACCGAGACCGGGTTCGCCACCGAGGCCGGGGCCGTGGCCGCCAAGGGGCCCGCCGCGCGGGCGCTGGCCCGGCTGCTGCCCGGCCACCGCGACCAGGTCGTCTTCCGCACGGTGCCGCGCGCGGCCGGCCGCGACCGCTTCCGCGTCTCGGGCGGAGCCGGCCGGATCCTCGTCGAGGGCAGCACCCCGGCCGTTCAACTCGCCGGATTCCACACGTACTTGAGACAAGTCGCGCACGCCCACATCTCCTGGGCGGGCGAACAGACCCGGCTGCCGGGCCGGCTCCCGGCCGTGCCCGAGCCCATCGAGAGAACGGCCAACGTCACCCACCGCTTCGTCTTCAACGACACCAACGACGGCTACACCGGCACCTACCACGACTGGACGTACTGGGAGCGCGAGCTCGACGTCCTGGCCCTGCACGGCTACAACGAGGTGCTCGTCTACCTCGGCGCGGACTCCGTCTACCACCGCACCTTCCTCCAGCACGGGTACGCGGACGCGGAGTTGAGATCCTGGATCCCGGGCCCTTCCCATCAGCCGTGGTGGCTGCTCCAGAACATGTCGGGCTTCGGCGGCCCGGTCTCCCAGCAACTGATGGACCAGCGAGCCCAGTTGGCGGCGCGCATCGTGGGCCGGCTCCGCGAACTCGGCATGACCCCGGTGCTGCCCGGCTACTTCGGCACGGTCCCGCCCGGCTTCGCCACCCGCAACCCGGGCGCGCACGTCGTGCCGCAGGGCACCTGGGTGGGCTTCAACCGTCCCGACTGGCTGGACCCGCGCTCCGACCACTTCGCCCGCATCGCGGCCACGTTCTACCGCGTACAGACCGAACTGCTCGGCGCGACCTCCATGTACAAGATGGACCTGCTGCACGAGGGCGGCACCCCCGGCGACGTCCCGATCGGCGCGGCGGCCAAGGCCGTCGAGAAGGCGCTGCGCACCGCGCACCCCGGGGCGATCTGGAACCTGCTCGGCTGGCAGGAGAACCCGCACCGCGAAATCATCGAAGCGGTCGACAAGACGAAGCTGTTCATCGTCGACGGGCTCTCCGACCGCTTCCCGTCCGTCACCGACCGCGAACAGTCCTGGGAGGGCGCGCCGTACGCGTTCGGCTCCATCTGGAACTTCGGCGGCCATACGGCGCTGGGCGCCAACACCCCGGACTGGGCTTCCCTGTACGAGAGCTGGCGCACCAAGCCGGACAGTGCCCTGGACGGCATCGCGCTGATGCCGGAGGGCGCGGACAACAACCCGGCCGCCTTCGCCCTCTTCTCCGACCTGCCCTGGACGGACGGCCCGCTCGACCTGGAGACCTGGTTCGAGCAATGGCCGACGTACCGCTACGGCGCCGCCGACGCGCACGCGGCGCAGGCATGGGACGTCCTTCGCCGCACGGCGTACGGCACGACGCGGGAGGACTCGTGGAGCGAGGGGGCGGACGGCCTGTTCGGCGCCCGCCCGAGCCTGACGACGAAGTCGGCGGCATCCTGGTCCCCTCCTCGACTCCGTTATGACGGAGCAGAGTTCGACGCCGCACTGCCGGCGTTGCTGGCGGTGGCACCACCTTTGCGCAGCACGACCGCGTACCGCTACGACCTGATGGACGTAACGCGCCAGACCCTGTCCAACCGCTCCAGGGTCCTGCTCCCGCAGATCCGGGAGGCGTACGAGTCGAAGAACAAGGACCGGTTCGCCGAGCTGACGGGAGACTGGTTCCGCTGCCTGGCCCTGCTCGAGCGGGTGGTGGCGACGGACCGGGGCCATCTGCTGGGCCGCTGGGTCGCGGACGCGCGGTCTTGGGGGGCGACGGCGGCGGAGAAGGATCAGCTGGCGTACGACGCGGTGTCGCTGCTCACGGTGTGGGGGCCGCGGGGGGCGGCGGACGGCGGGGGTCTGCGCGACTATGCGAACCGGGAGTGGTCCGGCCTGGTGGGCGGCCTGTACACGCTGCGCTGGCGCACATACTTCGACACCCTGTCGACGTCCCTCACGACGGGGCGGCCGCCGACGCCGGTCGACTGGTACGCGCTGGAGGACAAGTGGGTGCGGACGCATCCGGGGTACGGGGTGTCTCCGACGGGGGATGTGGTGGGGGTGGCGGGGGAGGTGAAACAGGCCCTGGGCCTGTAGTCCCCCCCGCCCCCAGACCCCCGTTCGCGCCTGAAGGGCGCTCGTCCTCAGACTCCCCCAAGGCCTCAAGGGCCAGGGGGACCCCCAGGACAGGCTGGGTACGCCTGTCCGGCGCAGTGTGCAAGAAACCGGACGAGCTGAAGGTGCCGTGCGGGCCAGGATCGCTGCTGCCAGGGGGCGCGGGGAACTGCGCGAGCACCACGCACGGCCCGCAGCAGCCGACCCCGCCCACCCCCGGAGGGTCTGGGGAAGGGGCGGGGAGGGGCGGGGGAGGGGCTATCGGGGTCTGGGGCGGAGCCCCAGCGCACGCCGCCGGGCCAGGGCGACGGGCTACCCCCGCTTTCGGGAGGCCGCCGCCTGGGACATGCCCGGCAGGAAGTCCGTAAACAGCTCATGCACCTCGTGCACCAGCGGCCGCAGCACCCGGAACCGAGCCAGCGCCACCCCCCGGGTGGTCAGCTTCGCCCCCCGCCCCGCAAGGCGATAGCTCCGCTCCCGCCCGGGAGACCGGTCGAAGACCCAGTACAGGACCAGGCCCATCTGCGACAGCCACATCAACTCCGGCAGCACATCGACGAGTTCGGCCGGCACCTTCGTCTTCGTGCCCGCCAGCACCTCCCGGTGCACGGAGATCGCCGCCTCCCGCGCATGCTCCGACTCCGAGGAGAACGGGCTGAGCGGACTGTCCGGATCCGCCGCGTTCTTGAAGAACTGTGCCGCGAACTCGTGGTACGGCGAGGCGATGTCCAGCCAGACCCTCAGCACCCCGGCGAGCCGGGCCTCGAGGTCGGTCTCGGTGTCCAGGACGTCCCGCACCGCCGCCTGGTGCTCGGCCGCGATCCGGTCGTAGAAACCCTGGATCAGATGTTCCTTGCCGGCGAAGTAGTAGTACGCGTTGCCGACCGAGACCCCGGCCTCCTGCGCGATGGCCCGCATGGTGGTCTTGTCGTACCCCCGCTCCTGGAACAGCCGCATCGCGGTCTCCAGGATGAGCGTGCGGGTCTGCTCGCCCTTGGCGGGGCGGGACCCGGCCGCATCGGGGTCCGTCTCTTCAGGCGCGTTCTCTGCTGGCACGGCAAGAGCCTAATCGGACAGCCCCCGGCCGGGTCCGGAGGGTTCCGGCCTCGCCGCGGACGCCGGGGAGGCGGAGCCCTCAACCCCGCACACGCGGCAGCCCGGTCACCCCCGTCACCGCCGAGTAGAGGGACGTGTTGGCGGTGATGAAGAGCCGATTGTTCTTGGGCCCGCCGAAGGCGATGTTGGAGACCGGCTCGGGGACGAGGAGCCGCCCGATGAGCGTGCCGTCGGGGTCGTAACAGTGCACCCCGCCCGCCATGGCGGCCGCCCAGAGCCGCCCGCCGTCGTCGAACCGCAGATTGTCGAACCGGCTGACCCCGTCGGCCGCCTCGGCGAACACCCTGCCGTCGGACAACACCCCGCCGTCCCCCACCTCGAATGCCCGAACGCATCCACCCCGTGTGTCGGACACGTACAACTGACGCTCGTCGGCCGAGAAGACGAGCCCGTTGGGCGCATCGAACCCGTCCGCGACGAGCCGCACCTCGCCGGTCGAGGGGTCGGCGCGATAGACGTGGCAGCCGCCGATCTCGGGTTCGGCGCGGACACCCTCGTAGTCGCTGGTGATGCCGAAGTCGGGGTCGGAGAACCAGATCGATCCGTCCGAGTGGACGACCGCGTCGTTGGGGCTGTTGAACCGCTTGCCCTCGAAGCGGTCGGCGATCACCGTGATCCGCCCGTCGGGCTCGGTACGGGTGACCCGCCGGTTGCCCTGCTCGCAGGTGACGAGCCGCCCCTCGCAGTCGAGCGTGTTGCCGTTGGGGTGCCCGGCGGGGGAGCGGAAGAGGGAGACGGCCCCGGTGTGTTCGTCCCAGCGCAGCATCCGGTCGTTGGGAATGTCGCTCCAGACGAACTGCCGCCAGGCCGGCAGATAGAGCGGCCCCTCGGCCCAGCGGCAGTTGTCATAGAGCACTTCGAGCCGGTCGTCCCCGACGGCACACCGCCCGGTACGGAACCGCTCGTCCAGGATCTCGTACAGCGGAGTACGGAACTGATCGGACACAATCTCCCCCTGGCGCATCGATACTGAATGACATTCGATCAATCACGACTATGCCAGAACAGGATATGGTCTCGCCATGGGAAACGTGGACGAGATGGACCGCCGGCTGCTCGCCCTGCTCCAGCAGGACGCGACCACGGCGTACGCGGCACTGGGCAAGGAGATCGGCCTCTCGGCCGGCGCCGCACACGAACGTGTACGCAAACTCCGTGAGCGCGGCGTGATCCGGCGCACGACGATCGAGGTGGACCCCGCGGCGCTCGATCAGGGCGTACTGGCCTTCGTCATGGTCGACTCGACGTCATGGATGGGCGACTCGGCGGCGGCCTTCGCCGCCATCCCCGAAATCCAGGAGGCCCACGTGATCGCGGGCAGCGCCTCGGTCCTGGTGAAGGTCCGCACCTCGTCGACCGAACAACTCCAGGACGTCCTGCGCCGGTTGTACGCGATCGACGGCGTGAGCGGCACGCAGGCGACGGTGTCCTTGGAAACCTTTTTCGAACGCCCGGTCTCGCCAGTGCCGCCGACGTCGTAGCGCTCCGTTCCGAAGGTTACGCAACGGGGGACTTCTTCACCCGGGCGGGTGAACTGCGCGGCATCGCCCCGGACGCCTGCCCGGCTGGGCGAGCCGCAGGTCAGGCCGGGTGTTCGAGGGGGTGAACCGCCGTGTTCGGGGCGGGAGTTGGGACTTGCGTCGCTCACTTAGCGTGGCTGTACAGTCGCCGACACCGCGAACAGCGGACGACGGACATGGAAAGCCCCCGCGGCGCGCGAACACCCGGGGGCCGACACAAGGACCTACCTCCTCATGCGCTTTTACCGTACAACGCCCGCCCGCGCTCTCTCCACCTTCAGCAGCGTGCTCATGCGTGACCGCACCGCATCCTGGTGCGCCGCAGCCGTGCTGATGCATCCCCTCGGCCACCTCTTCTGCCTGGCACAGGGTGTTTCCCTGCGGAGTGCGAGGACTTAGACGGCCTGTGCGGCCAACTCCTCATCCCCGTATGGGAATTCACCCCAGAGGGTGACGGCCGCAGCGGGGTGGAACGTCCGGCCCGGACCTCTCCGGGGCGGTTCCCTCAAGGAAAGGCATGTCGTGACTCTTCAACTCGAGAGGCCCACCGAGGTATACCGGAGGTATACTGTGGTCATGGCCGACACCACGATCAAGGTTGACCCTGCCGTCCGCGACCGCCTCATGGTGCTTGCCCGTGAACGTGGGATGACCATGCGCGACCTGCTCGGAGAGCTGGCCGGGGCGACTCCCACCAAGGAGGAGCTGGAAGCCCGCTACGAGGCCACCAAGGCGTACTGCGAGAAGCACTTCGGTGTGAAGCTCACGCAGGCGGACCACGACCGGGCCGAGAAGGTCTGGCAGGACCTGGAGGCCGGGCGCGAGGTGGACAGCCTGTGAGCGCCAGCATGGCTGTCGTCTACGACGAGTCGGCCCTCCTCGCCCTCGGCGCGGGCAACCGTCTGGCCTCGCAGTTCGTGTCGAACACGGACCACGCTGCGACCCGGCATGTCTACATCCCCGCACTCTGCCTCGCGGCGGCGGACGCGCAACGTGAAGGGGTCGCCGAACATCTGGGCGCCCTGGAGGCCGTGGACATCGTGGCGCTGGACTTCGCGGGTGCGTCCACCGTGGGGGCATTGGTCCGCAGCGGGCTTGACTGGCGCCTCGCGCACGCCGTCCATCTGGCCCGGCCGTCAGCGGAGTGGCCGGACGGATGCCCGGTGCTGACCGCGGATCCGGACCTGTACGAGGGCACCCCGCTCGTCCGTACGATCCGGCTGACCACCGGAAAGTAGCAACGCAAAAGGCCCCGCCCCCGGAACGAGTTCCAGGTGCGGGGCCCTCGGCGCAGTCGTGCGTACGGCCGTACAGAAGGCTAGAACCGGCGCGTGATCAGCGCGCGCTTCACTTCCTGGATGGCCTTCGTGACCTCGATGCCTCGGGGGCACGCGTCCGTGCAGTTGAACGTGGTGCGGCAACGCCACACGCCGTCCTTGTCGTTGAGGATCTCCAGGCGCTGCTCGCCCGCCTCGTCACGGCTGTCGAAGATGAAGCGGTGCGCGTTCACGATCGCGGCCGGGCCGAAGTACTGGCCGTCGTTCCAGAAGACCGGGCAGGAGGAGGTGCAGGCCGCGCAGAGGATGCACTTCGTCGTGTCGTCGAAGCGCTCGCGGTCCTCCGGCGACTGCAGACGCTCGCGCGTCGGCTCGTTGCCCTTCGTGATGAGGAAGGGCATCACGTCGCGGTACGCCTGGAAGAACGGCTCCATGTCCACGACCAGGTCCTTCTGGACCGTGAGGCCCTTGATGGCCTCGATGGTGATGGGCTTGGACGGGTTGATGTCCTTGATCAGCGTCTTGCAGGCGAGGCGGTTCTTGCCGTTGATGCGCATGGCGTCGGAACCGCAGATGCCGTGGGCGCAGGAGCGACGGAAGGTCAGCGAACCGTCCATGTCCCACTTGATCTTGTGGAGACCGTCGAGCACGCGCTCCTTCGGGTCGATCTCCAGCTGGAAGTCCTCCCACGTCGCTTCCTCGGAGATCTCCGGGTTGAAGCGGCGGATGCGGAAGGTGACGGTGATCAGGTGCGAACCGTTGTCCGCCTCCAGCGCCGCGAGCTTGTCCATCGTCGGGGTTGCCATCAGTACTTACGCTCCATCGGCTGGTAGCGGGTCTGGACGACGGGCTTGTAGTCGAGGCGGATCGAGTCCTTGCCGCCGTCCGCGACCTCGCGGTACGCCATGGTGTGGCGCATGAAGTTGACGTCGTCGCGGTTCGGGTAGTCCTCGCGGTAGTGACCGCCGCGGGACTCCTTGCGCGCCAGGGCGGAGACGGCCATGACCTCGGCCAGGTCGAGCAGGTTGCCCAGCTCGATGGCCTCCAGGAGGTCGGTGTTGAACCGCTTGCCCTTGTCCTGGACGGACACGTTCTTGTAGCGCTCGCGCAGCTCGGCGATCTTCTCGACCGCCGTCTTGATCGTCTGCTCGGTGCGGAAGACCATGACGTTGGCGTCCATGGTCTCCTGCAGCTCCTTGCGGATGACCGCCACACGCTCGGTGCCGGTCGCCGACAGCAGGTTCTCGACCTGCGCCTGGACCTGCGCCGCCGGGTTCTCCGGAAGCTCGACGAAGTCCGCGGTGTGCGCGTACTCCGCGGCCGCGATGCCCGCGCGCTTGCCGAACACGTTGATGTCGAGCAGCGAGTTGGTGCCCAGGCGGTTGGCGCCGTGCACCGACACGCAGGCGACCTCGCCGGCCGCGTACAGGCCCGGGACGACGGTGGTGTTGTCGCTCAGGACCTCACCCTCGACGTTCGTCGGGATGCCGCCCATGGCGTAGTGCGCGGTGGGCTGGATCGGGATCGGGTCCGTGTACGGCTCGATGCCCAGGTACGTACGCGCGAACTCCGTGATGTCCGGGAGCTTGGCGTCGAGCTGCTCCGGCGGAAGGTGCGTCAGGTCCAGGTAGACGTGGTCGCCCTCGGGGCCGCAGCCACGGCCTTCGCGGATCTCGGTGTAGATGGAGCGGGACACGACGTCACGGGACGCGAGGTCCTTCATGACCGGCGCGTACTTCTCCATGAAGCGCTCGCCGTCCTTGTTGCGGAGGATGCCGCCCTCACCGCGGGCGCCCTCCGTAAGCAGGATGCCCATGCGCCAGATGCCCGTCGGGTGGAACTGGAAGAACTCCATGTCCTCCAGGGGCAGCCCGCGGCGGTAGCACGCGGCCTGGCCGTCACCGGTCAGGGTGTGCGCGTTCGACGTCACCTTGAAGAACTTGCCGGTGCCGCCCGAGGCGTAGATGACCGACTTCGACTGGAAGACGTGGATCTCGCCGGTCGCCAGCTCGTAGGCGACGACACCGGCGGACTTCCTGACGCCGTCCTCCTCGACCAGGAGCTGATCGAGGACGTAGAACTCGTTGAAGAACTCCACACCCTCCTTGATGCAGTTCTGGTAGAGGGTCTGGAGGATCATGTGGCCGGTGCGGTCGCCCGAGTAGCAGGCACGGCGGACGGGGGCCTCGCCGTGGTTGCGGGAGTGACCGCCGAACCGGCGCTGGTCGATCTCGCCCTTGGGCGTACGGCCGAAGGGCAGGCCCATCTTCTCCAGGTCGAGGACCGCGTCGATGGCCTCCTTCGCCAGGATCTCGGCGGCGTCCTGGTCGACCAGGTAGTCGCCGCCCTTGATCGTGTCGAAGGTGTGCCACTCCCAGTTGTCCTCCTCCACGTTGGCGAGCGCGGCGGCCATGCCGCCCTGCGCCGCACCGGTGTGGGAGCGGGTGGGGTAGAGCTTCGTCAGCACGGCGGTGCGGCTGCGCTTCGTCGACTCGATGGCCGCGCGCATGCCGGCGCCGCCGGCGCCGACGATGACGGTGTCGTACTTGTGGATCTTCATCAGAGAATTCCTCAGTCCCTCAGCCCGTGGCCTAGCGGATGTTCGGGTCGAAGGTGAAGATCACCAGCGTGCCCAGCAGGACGGTGAACACCGTGGCGGTGTAGAGCAGCATCTTCAGCCAGAAGCGGGTGTTGTCCCGCTGCGCGTAGTCGTTGATGACGGTGCGCAGGCCGTTGGCGCCGTGCAGCATGGCCAGCCACAGCATGGTCAGGTCCCAGACCTGCCAGAACGGGGACGCCCAGCGGCCCGCCACGAAGGCGAAGCCGATCTTGGAGACGCCGCCGTCCAGGACGAGCTGGATCAGCAGGTGGCCGAGGACCAGGACGACCAGGACGATGCCGGACAGCCGCATGAACAGCCAGCCGTACAGCTCGAAGTTCGTACGGGTCGACTTCGGGGTCTTCTTGGTGCGCTTGCGCGGGGCCTCGATGAGCGGGGCCGGGTGATCGGTGTCGTACAGGCTCACGCCCTCGACTTCCCCGATCGCGGCAGCGGAAGAGGTTTCGGCAGACATCTCAGTCCTCAGCTCCCGAACAGTTCACGAGCGGCATGGCCGAGCACCGGGTAGAGCGCGCCCGCCATCAGCACGAGCCAGATGACCACGACGGACCAGAGCATCTGCTTCTGGAGACGCGGGCCCTTGGACCAGAAGTCCACGGCGATGATGCGCAGGCCGTTGAGCGCGTGGAACAGGATGGCGGCCACGAGGCCGTACTCCAGGCACGCGACGATGGGCGTCTTGTAAGTCGCCACGACTTTGTCGTACGCCTCGGGGGAGACACGCACGAGAGCGGTGTCGAGGACGTGTACGAACAGGAAGAAGAAAATGAGGACGCCGGTGACTCGATGAGCCACCCAGGACCACATTCCTTCCCGGCCGCGGTACAGCGTTCCAGCCGGCACGGAAGAACCCTCCGGGAGCGGTGTTTAGGGCCGGCCGGCTTCTCTGTCGGTCTGACCCGGCCGGGTACGGTCCACCGGCCCCGGTCATCGTAGCGACGTGATGTCGGTTCCCTTGCGCCGGGTCCATAGGTGTGATCAAACAGGCAATCAAACAGGCTCGTACGGCCTAGAGAACGCGGTGTGCGGGGCCGGGGGTGTCGGATTCGGGCTGGTTGGCCACGAGATGTTCGGGGTGGTCGGCCACAAGGTGGGCGAGTCGGGCGCGGGCGAGCCGGCGCAGTTCGTCGGCGGCGATCGAGCGCTCCTCGTCCCACTCGTTGTTCATGCGCAGCCGGATCCCGCTCAGCACCTGGTTGAGGTGCTCGGTCGGGCTGAACGCGTCGAGGCAGATCACGAAGGCGTGCCGGAAACGGCTCTCGTATGCGGCGTGCGCCGCCGCGAGCGCCGTGTGCGCGGCCTGCGGGGCGCTCTCGTGCAGGCCCGGCGAGCACTCGGCGGCCAGCGCCTCGTCGAGGTCGGCGGCGCTCAGGTCGTAGCTGGCCTCGTCGGCCGCGGCGAGCAGGGCGTCGAGGTCGGGGTAGGGGCGGTGGGCGGCGATCCGGGCGGCCCAGCGGCGGCTCGCACAGCAGACGAGCAGGGCCGCTTCGGCCGAGCCCTGCGGAGCGCGGTTGAACCCGTCGAGGCCGCCCGGCCGAGGTGGGGCCGCCGGAACGGATGTGCCCCGCACCTGATTCGGTATGGCCGCCCGCCCCTGGGCACGAGGAGTGTGATGGAGTGTCGGCGGTCGCTTCCGGGGGCCGGCGTGGGAATCGCTGGACAGCGTGGGCTCCTCGAAACACTGCGCGGGACGGGTAGTACGGAACAGGACGGGCTGCGGAGCACGGAGACTGGAGTGGCAAGGGAGGTGGGAGTGCCGCCACGCTATCCACGTGGAGCAGAGGCCGTGCGACGGTTGCGCGAATTTCACCCGGACGGGCAAGCCGCCGCGTGCACGGTGGACGATCACCCGGGCACTTCGGCGTACCTTCACCCCAGTTGTCGGTGCGGTATCCGGGGTGCCCGGATTCGCCCTTACTGTTGTTGGACGGGAGGTTTCTGAGTGATGTCGCGTTTCAGGATGTCACGGGCCCGGATGCCGGGACCCGGCGACCCGGAGCGGTCGTCCTCGCCGTCGTCCGAGGCGCGCGCCTCCCGGCCGCGTGCCCCGCGCTCCCGTCCGGCCTGGCTGCACCGGCCGCGCGGCCGACGGGCGCTGATGCTGAAGGTGGCCCTCGCGGGCATCGCGGTGCTCGCGCTGATCATCGCGGTCTGGCCGGACGACGACACCCACGGCGGGCACGGCGGCCCGATCGACAACAAGCGCGCCTCCTCGGTGCTGCCTTCGCCGTCGCCGATCTACCCGATCTCCTCGCTGCCCCGCACCATCCCGTCGGTACGCGAACACCGGCCCGCGCGCGGCCCCGGCTTCCGGCCGGTCGACTCGTCGCGGGTGATCGTGGCCGTAGGCAGCGAGAGCCTCACCGACGAGGGCAAGCTGCTCGCCCAGGAGCTCGGCGTCGACTACGCGACGGGCGGGCAGCCGCGCGAGGGCGACATCGAGCTGGCGCTGACCCCGCCGCCCAAGGGCCAGAAGGCCGCGCCCGAGTCGTACACGCTGACCACCCGGGACCGCCGGGTGCAGATCACCGGGCCCGACGACGCCGGGGTGTTCTACGGCACCCGCACCCTCAAGCAGGCGCTCAAGGGCGGCGGGGTGATGCCCGAGGGCGTCGTCGAGGACCGGCCGGACAAGCCGCAGCGCGGGCTCAACCTCGACATCGCGCGCAAGCAGTACGNGCGGGCTCAACCTCGACATCGCGCGCAAGCAGTACGGCGCGGCCTGGATCGAGGACCAGCTGCGGCAGATGGCCGACCTGAAGCTCAATCAGCTCGGCCTGCACTTCTCCGACGACCAGGG
Source organism: Streptomyces mauvecolor (assembly GCF_039532965.1). NCBI lineage: Bacteria > Bacillati > Actinomycetota > Actinomycetes > Kitasatosporales > Streptomycetaceae > Streptomyces > Streptomyces mauvecolor. The sequence continues at coordinate 257,534 of NZ_BAAASQ010000010.1, forward strand.
CTTCCGCATCGAGTCCTCCAGTCACCCCGAGGTCGTCTCGCGCGACCACCTCAGCAAGCGCGAGGTCCAGCGGATCGTGGCGCTGGCCACCAAGCTGCACATCACGGTGGTGCCCGAGATCGACTCGCCGGGCCACCTCGGCGCGGTGCTCGCCGCCCACCCCGGCCTCCAGCTGCGCGACAAGGACGGCAAGCCGGTCAGGGGCGCCATCGACATCGCCAACCCCGAGTCGGGGCGCATCGTGGACGATCTGCTGCGCGAGTACGCCGACCTGTTCCCCGGGGCGTACTGGCACCTGGGCGGCGACGAGTACCAGGCGCTCGCGGTGAAGGCACCGGACACTCCCGAAACCGCCTTTCCGTCTCTCGCGGCGACGGCCCGCGCCAAGTACGGACCGAAGGCGGACGTCGAGGACCTGGCGACGGGCTGGCTCAACGACCGTGCGGCGGCGCTCCGTTCGGCCGGCACCGGCCGCACCTTCAAGGCGTGGAACGACGGGTTCTTCCCCGGCGGCAAGGTGGCCGCCGACCAGGGCCGCGAGGTCGAGTACTGGACCGGCAAGGAGCCCGGGGAGCGCGCGCCGGAGGAGTTCCTCGCCGAGGGGCGCCCGCTGGTCAACCTCAACGACGAGTACCTGTACTACGTCCTGGGCGAGCCGGGGAGCTACAAGTACCCGACGGGCAAGCGGATCTACGAGGAGTGGACGCCGTCGGTGGTGCGCGGAACCAAGCCCGTGGATGCCAAGTACGCCGGGCAGATCCTGGGCGGGCGCTTCGCCGTCTGGTCGGACAACCCGGGCGCGCAGACCGAGGAGCAGGTGGCGCGCGGCATCCGGCTGCCGCTGCGGGCGACGGCCCAGAAGCTGTGGGACGCGCGGACGCCGGCGATGGACTGGGAGGAATTCAAGGCCCTGGCCGACCGGCTCGGCTGAGAGGCCGGACCGGACGCGGGGTGCGGAGGACGACCGGGGCCGCCACCCCCCACAGGAGAGGCCCCGGCCGTCTTCCGGCGGGGTCGTTGTGGCGACCCCGTACTTGCTTCAGCGCCGAGCGTGCGTTTTCTGTCACACCCCGCTGTGTCAGCGGGTTGTTGCAGGTTGTACAAGTCATGGACTTATGGGGCGTCGAGGCCGTAGCGTGCTGATTCGCGTTTGGGGACGCGACAGTGGTGACCAGCGGTGACATCAGGACGAGCCAGTCAAGACAGGGTGCAGGGATTGCTGGGGGACGACGCGGAGCTGACCGCCGCGGTGCTCAGGGCACAGGACGGGGACGAGGAAGCCTTCCGTGCTGTCTATCGTGCTGTGCACCCGCGCCTGCTCGGCTATATCCGCACGCTGGTCGGCGAACCCGACACCGAGGACGTGGCCTCCGAGGCCTGGCTCCAGATCGCCCGTGACCTCGAACGCTTCACGGGCGACGCCGACCGGTTCCGCGGCTGGGCCGCCCGCATCGCCCGCAACCGGGCGCTCGACCACATCCGCATGCGCGGCCGCCGGCCCGCCGTCGGCGGCGACGAGAGCGAGCTGGCCTCGCACGCCGCCGCGTCGGACACCGCGGACGAGGCGATGGAGGCGCTCGGTACCGGACGTACGATGGCGCTCATCGCCCAGCTCCCGCAGGACCAGGCCGAGGCCGTGGTGCTGCGCGTCGTGGTCGGTCTGGACGCGAAGAGCGCGGCGCAGACCCTGGGCAAACGGCCCGGCGCGGTGCGGACCGCCGCGCACCGGGGCCTGAAGCGGCTTGCTGAACTGCTCGGCGCGGACGGCCCCCCGGGGGACGTGGCCCAGGATGTGGAGGAGCTGGGTGCCGTGCCGTCGCCGCGTGCGCCGGAACGCGGTGTGACGCAATCGCGCGCCCGGACGCAGAAGGACATGTGATGGCTGACGAGCGGCACGAGTGGCTTGACGGGGATGCCGCCGAGCGACTGCTGCGCGGCGAAGGGGTCGAGCCCGGTGACGAGCGGGCCCGCGCCGAGGCGGAACGGCTTTCGGCCCTGCTGCGTTCCCTCGCCCACAACGAGCCGGCCACCAGCGAACTCCCCGGCGAGGCGGCCGCCCTGGCCGCCTTCCGCAAGGCTCGCCCCGAAAGCGCCCCCGACGCGGAAGCCCTCGGTGTCGTACGGGTCGGACGCGTCGCCGAGGTGCATCCGGCGCCCCGGCGCAGACGCTTCGCCCCGGTGCGGCTCGGCCTCGCCGCCGCGCTGGCCTGCTGTGCGCTCGGCGGGGTCGCCGTCGCCGCGGGCACCGGCGTGCTGCCCGGGCCCTTCGCGTTCGACGAGCAGGACCCCACGCCCGCCTCGACCGTCTCCGCCGACGTGACCCCGGGCCCCATCGCCACCTCGCCCTCGCACGCGCTGCCCCCGGGCTCCCCGACGCCCGACCGGCACGGGCCGTCCACCGGGCCGGGCACGCCCGGCGACGCCTCGCACCCGGCGAGCCCCGACGGCTCGGCCGCGGGCGGCACCGGTGACACCGACAAGAACGGCAGCCCGCAGCCCGGCGGCACGGGCGGCGACAACGATGGCAGCAGCGAGTGGCTCGCCAGAACGGCCGACGACTGCCGCGACTACCGCTCGGGCAAGCTCGACCAGGCCAAGCGCCGCAGCCTGGAGTCCGCGGCGCACGGCCCGGCCGCGGTGAAGGCGTTCTGCGATCTGCTGCTCGACGGCAAGGGCGGCAAGTCCGGCGGTGCGGGTGACGGGACCCCGGGCGACAAGGGCAAAGGCAAGGGCAAGGGCGACGGCTCCGGCAAGAACGGCGGCGGAGGCGGCGGCAAACCGAGCCTCGTGGCCACCCCGCCCAGCCACCTCCTGGACTGGCTCAAGCCGGGTGCGCTCACCCCGGCCGTACCGAACTGAAACCCGCTCGCGCGGGGCTGGAAACCCGTACCGAAGCGCAGGTCAGAACCGGCAGTAACGTTTTTTGAGACGGCGGCGCAGTACTGAGTGAGCCGACTGGTCATCGGCGGCGCAGATGAGCCGGGGTTCCCCCCGTACCCACGGCTCCGCGCGAATGGCGCGGGCGGGACACGTTCCCCCGGTCCCGCCCGCGCCCTCCCTTCCTGGACCCGGCCCCCACCAGGGGCCCGGCGGCTACCAGTAGACGACGACCTTGTCCCCGATGTGCACCGCGTCGAAGAGCGCCGCGATCTTGCCCTTGTCCCGGACGTTGACGCAGCCGTGCGAGGCGCCGTTGTAGCCGCGCGCCGCGAAGTCGGACGAGTAGTGCACCGCCTGGCCGCCGCTGAAGAACATCGCGTACGGCATGGCCGTGTGGTAGATCGTCGAGACGTGGTTGCGGCTCTTCTCGAAGACCTTGAAGACGCCCTCGCGGGTCGGCGTGTACTGCGAGCCGAAGCGCACGTCCATCGTCGACTGCACCTTGCCGTTGACCACCCAGGACAGCGTGCGGCTGGTCTTGCTGATGCACATCACGCGGCCCGTCATGCAGCGCGGATCGAGCTTGGCGGTCGGCTTGTTGACGGTCTGGCCGGCCAGCTCCTCGGCCGTCGGCTTCGTCGTCATCGCGAGGAGCCTGTCCCAGGTCACGCTGTCCGTCGTGCCCGTCTCGGCGAGCCCGCGCCTGCCCTGGAAGCCCGTGACGGCCGCCGTGGTCGCGGCCCCGTAGGTGCCCGTGGGGGTGTCGTCGAACCAGCCGATCTGGGCGAGCCTGGCCTGGAGCTCCTTGACCTGGTCGCCCTTGGCGCCGTTCGACATCAGGACCTTGGGCGCGGGCTTGGCCGCGGTGGTGGCCGATCCGGTGGGGGCGGGCGAGCCGGCCGGCTTGTCGTCGGTGGAGGCGGAGGGGGATGACGAGGCCGGTGCCGACGACGATGACGCGGGTGACGGCGAGCCGGGCTTCGCGGGAGCGCCCGCGTCGGCCGCCTTGGAACTCTGCGGACTGCACCCGACGGCCACCGCGATGACGGCGGCCGCGGCGAGGGTTCTGGCTATGAGAGTGCTCTGGTGGTTCCGGCGCATTGGTCGCCCCCCTGATTCTCTGGTGTCCCCAGAGACAGATTCCCGCGCCGAACGGTTGCAAAAGCAGCTGGTCGTATCACGAAACCTGTGAGCAAGCTCCCAGCGTGCGCCTCTCCACCCGCCGCACGCCCACCGCTACAGTCCGTCGCGAGGGCGGGTACCAGTGAGTAGTAAAGCTCTAGCGGGAGGCACAGCACATGGCGCGCGAGTCGGAATCCGGGCTGCCCATCGAGCCGGTCTACGGACCGGACACCCTCGCCGGATGGGATCCCGCCGAGAAGCTGGGCGAGCCCGGCGCGTACCCGTTCACCCGCGGTGTGTACCCGTCGATGTACACCGGGCGGCCGTGGACGATGCGGCAGTACGCCGGCTTCGGCACCGCCGTCGAGTCCAACGCCCGCTACAAGCAGCTCATCGCCAACGGCACCATGGGCCTCTCGGTCGCCTTCGACCTGCCGACGCAGATGGGTCACGACTCCGACGCCGCGATCGCCTCCGGTGAGGTCGGCAAGGTGGGCGTCGCCATCGACTCCGTCGACGACATGCGCATCCTGTTCGGCGGCATCCCGCTCGACAAGGTGTCGACGTCGATGACGATCAACGCCCCGGCCGCGCTGCTGCTCCTGATGTACCAACTGGTCGGCGAGGAGCAGGGAGTCGCCGCCGACAAGCTCACCGGCACGATCCAGAACGATGTGCTCAAGGAGTACATCGCGCGCGGCACCTACATCTTCCCGCCCAAGCCCTCGCTGCGCCTGATCGCGGACATCTTCAAGTACTGCAGGGCCGAGATCCCCAAGTGGAACACCATCTCGATCTCCGGCTACCACATGGCCGAGGCCGGCGCCTCGCCCGCGCAGGAGATCGCGTTCACGCTGGCCGACGGCATCGAGTACGTACGCACCGCGGTCGCCGCGGGGATGGACGTCGACGACTTCGCGCCGCGCCTCTCCTTCTTCTTCGTGTCCCGGACGACGATCCTCGAAGAGGTCGCCAAGTTCCGTGCGGCCAGGCGTATTTGGGCCCGGGTGATGCGGGACGAGTTCGGCGCGAAGAACCCCAAGTCGCTCATGCTGCGCTTCCACACGCAGACCGCGGGCGTGCAGCTCACCGCGCAGCAGCCCGAGGTCAACCTGGTGCGTGTCGCCGTCCAGGGCCTCGCCGCCGTGCTCGGCGGCACCCAGTCGCTGCACACCAACTCCTTCGACGAGGCGATCGCCCTGCCGACGGACAAGAGCGCCCGGCTCGCCCTGCGCACCCAGCAGGTCCTCGCGTACGAGACCGACGTGACCGCCACCGTCGACCCCTTCGCCGGGTCGTACGTCGTCGAGAAGATGACCGACGAGGTGGAGGCGGCGGCCGTCGAACTCATGGAGCGGGTCGAGGAGTTGGGCGGCGCGGTCAACGCGATCGAGCACGGCTTCCAGAAGGGCGAGATCGAGCGCTCCGCCTACCGCATCGCCCAGGAGACCGACTCCGGCGAGCGCGTCGTGGTCGGCGTCAACCGCTTCCAGATCGAGACCGAGGACCCGTACGAGCCGCTGCGCGTCGACCCGGCGATCGAGGCCCAGCAGGCGGCCCGCCTCGCGGCCCTGCGCGCCGAGCGCGACCAGGCCGCGGTGGACGCGGCGCTGGCCGGGCTGAAGAAGGCGGCCGCGGGCGAGGACAACGTCCTGTACCCGATGAAGGACGCACTGAAGGCCCGCGCCACCGTGGGCGAGGTCTGCAACGCGCTGCGCGAGGTGTGGGGGACGTATGTGCCCACGGACGCGTTCTGAGCCGCTCCTCGCGGGGTGAATCCCTCGAAAGGGTGACCGGGGGCGGAACCCGTACGCCCCCGGTTACGCTCGTGAAGAGTGAGCCCTGAAAAGGAGGATGCCGTGGCTGTACTGCAACACGAGCTGACGTTGGGCGAAGCCGCCGACCTGCTCTCCAGCGCACTGCCGCCCGGGCACCGCGTGGAGATTCTCCAGGGGAGGCTCACTGTGACACCGCCGCCGGACGGCGCGCACGCACTGTCGTTGACTTGGCTGGTCGTGGCTTTCGACAGGGCAGGCGCACGGCAGGCCGGGCTCAGGTACGTCCAGGGCATCGGGTTGTGGCTGCCCGCGCTGCCCGACGACTACGCGATCCCCGACTTCTCCGTCGTCGAGGCGGACTTCCGTGACGCCCTCGTCCAGAAGAACTGCTACGCCCCCAACGTCTTCCGTCTGGTGCTGGAAGTGACGTCGTCGAACTGGGCCGACGACCTCGGGCCCAAGGTGGAGTGCTATGCCCAGGCCGGGGTCCCGGTCTACGTCGTGGTGGATCGCAGGCACGACGAGGTGCTGCTGTTCACCGACCCGCATGAGGGCACGTACAAGGCGCGCGCCTCGTACAAGCGCGGCACGCACCTGGTGGTTCCGGAATCGGTGGGCGTGACTCCGAAGCTGTCCGTGGACTGGCTTCTCGACGGCGAACTCGACGAGGCTTGACAGCCCCCGGCAGGGACGGACGCGGTCCCTCGAATAGGTGACCGGAGGCGAACGCGGGATGCCTCCGGTTACTCTCGGTGGAGAGTGGTTTCCCGAATGGAGGATGCCGTGGCCGTAATACTGAACGAGATGACGATCGGCGAAGCCGCCGACCGCCTCTCGGAAGCGCTGCCCGGACATCGCGTGGAGGTCCTCAAGGGGAGCATCGTTGTGACACCACCGCCCGACGGTCCGCATCAAGAGGCTCTGGACGAGATCGCCTACCTGTTCCGGCAGGCAGGGGGCCGGGACGCGGGTCTGAAGTCACTCCAAGGTATTGGCGTGTGGCTCGGTACCGGCCCCGACGACTACGCCGAGCCGGACTGGGCCATCGTCGACGCCGACTACAAGGACGCCCTGGTCACGAAGAACTGCTACGCCCCGAACGTCTTCCGCCTCGTCCTGGAAGTGACGTCCTCCAACTGGGGCAACGACCTGGTCACCAAGGCCGAGACGTACGCCGAGGCCGGCATCCCGGTGTACGTCGTCGCCGACCGCAAGCACGGCGAGGTGCTCGTCCTCACGGATCCGGTGGGCGACTCCTACCGCACCCGCTCCCGCTACGAGCGGGGTCAGAACGTGGTCGTGCCGCAGTCCGTGGGCGTGAGCCTGAAGCTGCCCGTGGATGTCCTGCTCGACGGGGACGGCGACTGAGCGGCCCGGTCAGAGGGTTGCCGGGCGGGCCGTGAGGGCCTTGCGCAGCATCGGGGTCGCCCAGCGTTCCACGTAGCGGTTGAGGAGCCAGGCGAGGGCCAGCATCGCCGCGATCGTCAGGGCGAAGGTGGCCGGGGCCGGGATGTGCAGCTTGCGGTGCAGTATGCCCACCACCACCCAGCCCAGGTGTTCGTGGACCAGGTAGAACGGGTACGTCAGGGCGCCCGCCACGGTGAGCCAGCTCCAGTTCGCCCAGCGGAACCAGCCGAGGGCGATCGCGCCGACCAGCAGGAAGCCCAGCGTGATGATGGCGATGATCACCGAGGCGTGCCGGTTGGAGAAGGCCGCCGGGTTCGGCTTGTGCCACAGGCCCGCGACCGCGTAGTGCTGGCCGATGGCCCAGCTCACCGCGACGATGCCCCAGGCGGTGACGTCCCGCCGGTTGCGGTGCAGCAGGTACAGGCCCATGCCGCCGATGAAGAAGGGCGCGCACTCGGGCATGAACACGGCGCTCAGGAACGGCTGTTCGGCTGTCGCGGTGAGCGCGGCCGCCAGCGTCCAGCCCGCGCAGAACAGCACGACGCGGCGGCGGGTCGCGCCGGGCAGGACGACACACACGGCGAACAGCGCGTAGAAGCGCAGCTCGGCCCAGAGCGTCCAGCACACCCCGAGCACGCGGTGCACGCCGACCGGCATCTGAAGCATCGTCAGGTTCACTACGAACTCGCTGGGCGTGACCGTCTTGTAGACGACCCAGGGCAGCGCGAACACCGCGGTGACGATGATCAGGGCCGCCCAGTACGCCGGGTAGAGCCGGGCCACGCGCGAGGCGAAGAACGAGCGCAGCGGGCGGCCCCAGCCGCTCATGCAGATCACGAAGCCGCTGATGATGAAGAAGATCTGCACCCCGAGGCAGCCGTACGAGAACCACTCGTGGGTGGCGGGGAACAGCTTCTTGGGGGAGGCGCCCCAGCCCTTGCTGATGTCGCCGGAGCGGCCGCCGTAGTGGTACAGCGCGACCATGAGGGCCGCGACCAGGCGCAGCCCGTCGAGCGCGCGGAGCCGGGAGACCGGGGCCGCCACCGGGGCGCGCTCCGCCGTCCGCTGCGGCTGACCGCCGCCGGCGCTTCGTACCCGCGGCAGGGTGTTGGTCACGGCTTTCCTCTTCCCGGCGTTCCGCTGCGGCCCGGCGGGCCTTGGCGTCGACAGAGTAGGGCCGCCGCGGCCCGGAAAAGGGGCCGCGGCGGCGGAGTTCCGCTGCCCGACGCGGCACGTTCATCTGGTGCCGGGACGGGTTTGCCTGGGCGTCGATTTGGCGGTCGGAGGGGAACGGGAGGGGCGTGCGCAACAGGGAGGGCGGCTCAGTGGTGCCAGGCCTTGCCGTCCACGTTGTGGATCATGCGCTGGAGGACCTTGAGGGTGCGTACGTACTCCTCGTCCGTGATCCCGGCGTGGATCAGCTCGCGCATCTCGCCCTGGCGGGCGGCGGTACGCTCCCGCAACTCCCGTCCCGCGTCGGTGAGTTCGATGTGCTCGTCGGCGTCCTGGGTGAGCAGTCCGCGGGTGACGAGCTCGTCGATGCCGTCCGCGACGGCCCTGGAGCCCACCTCCAGGTAGCCCTGGAGCATGGTCACCACCTCGGCGCGCGGGCGGGCCGTGGCCGTCTGGTTGAGGATCCACCACTGGGGCTGGGTGAGGCCCTGCTCGGCGAGCATGCCGCGGACGCGGGTCACCACGGCGTTGCTCGCGGCCCAGCCCCAGTAGCCGATGGGCTGGGAGGCGAGCCCGGCGTCGTCGTGGGTGGGGGTGAATGCGCCGGTCTCGGGGGTGGTCAGCGTGTCGTTGTCCATGGTTCAGGACCGTAGAAGCTCAACCGGACTTGAGGTCAAGGGCGTTCGGCCGCGCCGATCGAGGTGAGGTAGTCGTCGAGACCGGTGGCGTCCTCGCCCGCCCAGCCGACGTAGCCGTCGGGGCGGATCAGGAAGAGCCCGCGTCCGTACGCCTTGTACGGGCCCAGTTCGTGCACCCGTACCAGGTCTCCGGCGAGGGCGGGGGCGGGGGTGTCGAAGGCGAGCAGGGTGAAGTGCGGGCCGCGGAGCAGGTCGAAGATCCTGCCGTCGGGCAGCCTGCCGTCCGGGGCGCGGTCGCCGGCTTCCAGGGCGCCCGCGCGGCCGGTGGCGAGCGGGCCGCCGCGGTAGCCGAGGCCGAGCTGGCGGACCTCGGAACTGCGCTGGCTGTTCTCGCCGATGATGGCCGCACGGTGCAGCCGCGTGCTCATGCCGAGCACGTCGGCGGCGATGGGGCGGCGCTCCTGTTCGTACGTGTCGAGCAGGGTGTCCGGGGCGCCGTGACGGAGCACCTGGGCGAGCTTCCAGCCCAGGTTGTACGCGTCCTGGACGCTGGTGTTGAGGCCCTGGCCGCCGGCCGGGGAGTGGATGTGGGCCGCGTCGCCCGCGAGGAAGATCCGGCCCTCCCGGTAGCGGTCGGCAAGGGCCGCGCGGGGACGGAAGTCGGAGGCCCAGTGCACCTCGGCGATCTGTTCCTCGGTGACCGCGGTGCGGGCGGCGACGAGCTTGCGGACGCCCGCGTCGCTGGTGTCCGGGACGGCGTTCTCGTCGGAGTACTGGGCGATCAGCTGGAAGAGGTTGGGCTCGCCGGGCAGCGGGCAGAGCACGGCGCCGCCGTCCGGACTGAGCGTCCACACATGCCAGTTGAGGTCGTCGACGACGGCGTCGTCGGTGACGGTCAGGTCCGCGACGAGCATCGGCTTGGGGTCGACGCTCTCGCCCTCCATGGCGATGCCGAGCGCGCGCCGGATGCCGGAGCGGCCGCCGTCGCCGGCCACGAGATAGCGGGCGCGGACGGTGCGGCCGTCGGCGAGGGACGCGGTGACGCCGTCGGCGTCCTGGGTGGCCGCGGTCACCTCGGTCCCGAAGGCGACATCGCCGCCGAGGCTCTTGAGGTGCGCGTACAGCAGCTCCTGGAAGCGGGCCTGGCCCAGCAGCAGGGCGTTGGCGTAGGGCTCCTGCTCGGTGGGTTGGGCGCGCTCGATCATGTCCCACTCGCGGCCGCGCTCGGTGCCGTCCGGGCCGACCCAGTCGCGCATGCGCGGGTAGTCGCGGCCGGCCCGCAGCGCGGTCTCGGCCAGGCCGAGGTCGTCGAGCAGCTCCAGGGTGCGGGGCTGGATGCCCTTGCCGCGCGAGCCCGGGAAGAGCCGGTCCGCCTTCTCGACGAGCAGGGCGGGGACGCCGCGGCGGGCGAGGTCGATGGCGAGGGTGAGGCCGGTGGGGCCCGCACCCACGATGAGGACGTCGGTGGTGGCGGCTGCGCCGGCTGCCGGGAGGGGGGTGGCCGGGGTCTCGGAGGCGGTGGCCGAGGTCTCGGGAGTGGCGGTCGGGGCGGTTTCCTTAACGCTGTTAAGTTCCATGTTCGGAAGCATGGGCTTAACGGTGTTAAGTTGTCAAGGTGGCTACGACGAAGATCGACCGGGCGCAGGTCGCCGACACCGCGCTGCGGCTCCTGAACGAGCTGGGCCTGGACGGGCTCACCCTGCGTGCCATCGCGAAGGAGCTCGATGTCAAGGCCCCCGCGCTGTACTGGCACTTCAAGAACAAGCAGGACCTGGTCGACGAGATGGCGACGGTCATGTACCGGCGCATGACCGCCGACGGCGTGCCCGGCGCGGACTCCGACAGCTGGCAGGAAGGGCTCCGCGCCTTCAACCGTGCCCTGCGCGCGATGCTGCTCTCGTACCGCGACGGGGCGAAGGTGTACGGGGGTGCGCGCTTCACCGGCACCGACCATGCGGAGGCCATGGAGGTGTACCTCGGCGTGATGGTGGACGCGGGCTTCGCATTCCGCGACGCGGTACGGGCCGCGATGACGACGTACCACTACACGATGGGCTTCGTCGAGGAGGAGCAGGGCTCGGACCCGCGGCCGGGCGAGCGGGGGCCGGGCGTCGATGTGGCGGAGCGGGCGGAACTGCTCGCGGCGTATCCGCTCGCCGCGGCGGCGGGGGTGGAGATGTTCGAGGGGTTCGACGAGCGGTTCGAGGAGGGGCTCGGGGTGGTGGTGGCGGGGATCGAGGCGGTGTACGCCTCCCGGGGGTGAGTCGCCCCCCCCGGCCCGCCCGCTGCCCGGGCTCACCGGCTCCCGGCCCCCTTCCAGGGGCTCCGTCCTGCGTCCCAGTGGGGCGTGGATCAGGACGCCGCTCGGCCTCCTCATTTTCCGCGGAGGTGTCGCTGAAATCGCTCGCGTACCGAGCCCTGGAATTGAACATGTCATCAATGCCAGGGTGAAATAAAGGGGGGCGCTTTTCTGGGGGCGTGCGGGGTTTAACTCGCCACCTCTTCACGCTCCCGCGCGCCCGAGCCCTACTCGTATTCCGTCGAGACATCGGTGATAAAACTGTCGTTGTCCAGCTCGTCGGATGGTTCTACTAAGCAGAAAGGTGGAGTCATGATTGCAGGTTTCAAGCGAGTGATCGCTCTCGGCGCTGCTACTGCCGCGCTCACCGCAGGAGTGGCTTTCTCCTCGGTCGGCGTCGCGGAAGCCGCGCCGTCGCACACGGTCGTGACAGCGGCGCACGGTGGCAAGGAGAGGTGCCACGTGGTCAAGGGGTACTGGACGAAGACCTGGCACAAGGCCACGCGTGACCGGCACGGCAAGGTCCACCCCGGGTACTGGACGAAGACCTGGCACAAGGCGCGCAAGGTCTGCGACCGTCACTGATCTCGCCGACCCGGGCAAAGGGTTTGTGAGGCCTTCTTAAAGAGGTCGCCAAAAGGGGTGCGGGGCTTCCCTCCGAAACTTCGGGGGAGGCCCCGCACCCCTTTTCTGTGGCGTAATTCTGTGAATTTGCTGTGCGTTGACATTGAGGGTGTGGGGGTATTCAAATGTTTGTGGTGGGTGCGGCCGGGGGTGTGTTGCGCGGAGCGCTTCGTGTGATTTCGCGGAGTCGCCAATCGGGGTGGTGTGACGATTCTCCTTGGGGATGCCTCGGGAATCCGTACGGAACGTCCAGTAAAAGCCGGCCATGGCGCCGTCGCACGAGATGCCCGCCCCGGGGCCAGTGATCTTCGCGTCCCGCCCGGCCCCGGTCGCCGGCGCCGGGCCCGTGCCCGCCGTTTCGCTGGAGGTCGAGCCCCGCCGCCCCCTACGCCCCCGCCGAGGGTGGCCGGTCGAGCAGTTCCCCCGCGCTCCGAGCAGGGCTCACCTCGACAGGATGCTCCTGCGGACATCCCGCCCCGGGGATGGGTGGTGGTTTGGCTGCGGGCCGTGGGTGGTTCAGGGGTGGTCCTGGTCGGCGCCGGGATCTTCAGCCTGTCATGGGGGTCCCCCTGGCCCTTGAGGCCTTGGGGGAGGTTGAGGACGAGCGCCCTTCAGGCGCGAACGGGGGTCCGGGGCGGAGCCCCGAAAAGGGGTGCAGGGGACGAAGTCCCCGCGGGGGTCCGG
>NZ_BAAASQ010000011.1:0-124342 GCF_039532965.1 Streptomyces mauvecolor
CCCCCCTACACCCCCCTCCGCACAACCCCCCGCACCCGCCGAGCCACCCGCCGCACCGTCGCGTTGCGCGGGATGAAGCCCAGCTGGGACGGGATCGCCCCGGGCAGGGCGAGCGCTGTCAAGCGGCGGCGCTTGAAGTACCGCCAGGTGTGCGCGTCCAGGGACCTCGCGAGGTACCGCTCGGCCGCATCCCGCAGATCCGGCCGGAGTTCCGGCTGCATCGCGTACCCCACGGCAGGGAGCAGCCCCGCCAGGTCCACCTCCGGCGCCGGGCCCGGTTCCAGCGGCGGGAGCAGCGCGTCCGCGATGGTGACCGGCACCCGGTTGCTGTTCTGGTAGGGGGCGAGCCGGTCGAGCAGCAGCTCCGTGCCGACCCGCGCGACCGGGATGCCGTAGAACGTCGACGCCGTGAGCAGCGCTGTGGAGAAGCAGCCCACCACCAGTGCGGGGGAGAGCCGCTCGTACAGCACCTCCGCGAGCAACGGCTGGTCAAGGACGGTGAGTTGGACGCCGAGCGAGTCCGCCTCGCGGGCCAGCTCGCGCGACCACGCCGGCGGCGCCGAAGGGTGCGGCTTGAAGACGATCCGGCCGTGCCCCCGCGCGGCCGCCCCCCGCAGCATCCGCAGATGCAGCTCCTCCTCCTGCGCGGGAGTGAGTATGGAAAGGGCGGACAGGTACTGGCCGAGGAGCAGAGCCACGGGTTCGGAACCCTCCGAGTCCGACCCCAACTCCTCATCGGCCGCTGCGAGTTCACCCACCGTCTTCATGAACGCCGCCGTCGGCACCGTCTCGCTCGGCACCCCGAACTCCCCGAGCAGCAGTGGGGCGAGGCCCGGGACCAGGTCCAGGTGGAGTACGCGCCGCACCCGCGTGCCGATCAGCGGATCGAGCTTGTTACGGGTCGGGCCGTACGTCATCAGGCCGTCCGCGTACACCGTCAGCGGTGCGTCGGGGAAGATCTGGGCCACCGCCTGGGCCGGGTTCACCTGGATGGATTCCAGGGCGAGTTCGACCCGGTCGTCGGACAGCTCCCACAACACCCTCAACTGCCGTTCCCACAAAGGGGCGTCGTCCGGTCGCGGGGACCAGCCGCCCGGGTGGAACGGGGCGATGGTGTCGTTCCAGGAGAGCACCCCGTCGAAGCGGCCGCGCAGCTGCGCGAAGCCCGGCATGGTGTCGAGCGCGGGCGAGATCTCCGGCGCGGGCGCGTTGTTGCTGATCAGCAGCAGCCGCCGGTCCGCCGCGGGGAAGCACCCGCTGTCGATCGCGGCGGCCAGCGTGGCCACCCCGTACAACGTGGACGCCGCGAAGATTTGAGTCGTACGCATCAGGCGGCAGCCCCTGCCGAAGACGTGGCCGGGCGGTGGCGCAGGCGGCGCAGGCGGGCGGCGCGGCGGGAGTCCATCGAGTTCAGCGCGTCCTTGAGGTGGTCCTGCGGCATGCGCCTCAGGGCGGCCGCGCTCATGGCCCGCAGTTTTCTCGCCACGGCAGGTTCGAACCTTTCGATGCTGCTCATATGGTGGGAAATGATCGCGCAGTACGTCCGTACGGCTTTCGGCAGCAGCTCGGCCGCATTCGGGTCCTTCGCCGTTTCCTCGATTACTTGATCGAATGCGCGGATGAAATCGAGTTGTCGCACATCACCGATTTGGGTCAGGGAGGAGGCGACTCCCCGCCGGTAGAAAACGCCCAGTTGGCCCGTCACCGCGAACGACTCCGCCTCGCGGTGCAGCCGCCAGATCCACGGCCGGTCCTCGGCGGTGCGCAGCCCGTCGGTGAAGTGCAGCAGACCGCGCTCGGCGAGCCTGCGGTGGTACATCCCGGCCCACGCGTACGCGTAGTCCACCGATGTAGAGCGGGTGGCGGGCAGGATCGCGTCCCGCGGGGACATCACCTCGCCGCGCCGGCCGTGCGGAACGCGGTGCACCGTACGCTCCTGGCCGGTCACCTGGACATGGTCGGTGCGGATGAAGTCGCACCCCAACTCCTCTATGCGGGAAAGGAGTTGGGCGAAGTAGCCGGGAGCCAGCCAGTCGTCGCCGTCCAGGTATGTCAGGTACTCGCCGGTGGCCGCGTCGAGGCCCGTATTGCGTGCCGTGGCCAGGCCGCCGTTGCGTTCGTGTCTCAGCAGCACCGCCCCCGGCAGCTCGCGCTCGGCGCGTTCGAGCAGCTCGATCGTGCCGTCCGACGAGCAGTCGTCGACCAGCAGGAACTCGAAGTCGTCGCGGGCGTTGGCGCGCAGACTTCTCAGGGTGTCGGGTGCGTAGGCGCGCACGTTGTAGAACGGCACGATGACGGAGAGCTTGACCACGGCGGTGACGCTATGGCGCCGCCCGTCATTCGTCCTGTCCGGCACAGAGATGCCGGGTGAACGAAGAATGGCGGGACTGTTAACCGGCTCGTCGGCCCGTCCCGCACTCCTTTCGTAGTTGCGCTGTTAACCAGTTGTTGCAGTTGAGTTGGGCCGCGAATCGGCGCGGCTTTCTAGTTTCTACGGCGTGCCATCACGTACCGATTCACGGCTGCGGATCGCGGTTCTCGCGGATTCGGACACCCGGTGGAAATGGGGTGCGCTCACCGCGCGCCGCCTCGCCGAACGGGTGCCCGAGGGCGACTGCGCCGCATCCCGTCCCGCCGCGCCCGAGCTCGACGGCTTCCTGCTGCGCGGCCGCGCCACCCCCACCCCTCGCCAGCTCGCCGAGGTGGGGGTGTCCCCGGACGCACTGCGTGAAGTGACGATGGCTCAATTCCTCGACACAACCGGTGAGTTGGGCGAAGGGCGCGCGTACGACGTCATCGTGCTCGCGCTCGTCGGCGGCGCCGCCCAGGCCGCGCTGCACGGGCTCGCCGCCCGCCGGCCCGGGCACACCCGGCGGCCCGTGATCGTCACCGGCTACGTCGGCGTCGTCTACGAGAAGCTCGCCGACGGCCTGCTCCTGCGGCACGGCGCGGACGTCGTGCTCGCCAACTCCCACCACGACGCCGAGCGCTTCCGCGCGGTGTACGAGGGTGTGGGTGCCGATGCCTCCGCCGTCACCGAGGCCGCCCTGCCCTTCCTCGGCGGCGCCGCGTACCAGGAGGAACCCGGCCGCGACACGGTCGTCTTCGCCGCCCAGCCCTCCGTCCCGGAGAGCCGCGCCGACCGGCAGTACCTCTTGCGCCGCCTCGTCGACCACGCCCGGCGCCACCCCGGTCGCGAGGTCGTCCTCAAGCTCCGCTCCAAGCCCGGTGAGCACACCACGCACATCGAGGAACACCCCTTCCAGAAGCTCGCCAAGGGCATGGACCTGCCGCCTAACTTCTCCCTTGCGTACGGGAACATGGGCGAGATCCTGGACCGCACCGACCTCCTGGTGACCGTGTCCTCGACCGCCGCCCTGGAGTCCCTGCACCGCTCGGTCCCGACGGCCGTCCTCACCGACCTCGGCGTACGCGAGGCCCTCGGCAACCACCACTTCCTCGGCTCCGGCTGCCTCGCCTCCTGGGACCGGCTCGACGCCGGACACCGCCCCACGCCCGATGCCGGCTGGCTCGCAGCCCAGGGCGTGGCCCCGGGCGAGGCGTACCACCGCGCTTTCGATCACGTACGGGAGCGAATGAGCGAGTTGCTTTCGAAGGAAAGCCTGCCGCCGATCGCCCCGTACTACACCGCCGCCACCGCGCCCGGCTACCTCCCGGGCATCCTCGCCCGCCACCACCTCGCCCCCGACGGCACCCCGCTGCCGGGCGCGGCCCCCGCGAACGAGCCGACCGGCCTGCGCCGGCTGGTCCGGGACGCCGTGCGCGACGCGGCCCGCGGCGCCTACCGCCACGGCGTGCAGCGGGTCGCGCCCGTGATCCGCCGGATGGGAGAACTCTGATGCCCGACACGGCCAACTCACAGGGGCCCGCGACGACGTCCCCGGCCTCCTTGGCGAGTACGCCCCCCAAGGTCCTCGCCGTCATCCCCGCCCGGGGCGGCTCCAAGGGCGTGCCCGGCAAGAACCTGGCCTCCGTCGCCGGCGTCCCGCTCGTCGTGCGGGCCGTCCTCGCCTGCCGCTCGGCGCGCCTGGTCACCGACGTCGTCGTCTCCACCGACGACCCGGCGATCGCCGCCGCCGCCCGCTCGGCCGGGGCCGACGTGGTCGTCCGCCCGGCCGGGATCTCGGGCGACACCGCCTCCAGCGAGGCCGCCGTCCTGCACACCCTGGACGAGTACCCCGACACCGACGTGGTGCTGCTCGTGCAGTGCACCAGCCCGTTCCTCACCCGCGAGGACGTCGAGGGCGTGGCCGCCGCGGTCGTCGAGGACGGCGCCGAGACCGCCGTCACCGTCGCCCCCTTCCACGGCTTCCTGTGGCGCGAGTCCATCGAGAACGGAGTGGGCGGCGGCCAGGGCATGGGGCACGACAAGTCGATCCGGCCGCGCCGCCAGGACCGCCCGCAGGACTTCCTGGAGACCGGCGCCGCGTACGCGATGGACGCCACGGGCTTCCGTACGCACAAGCACCGCTTCTTCGGCCGCACCGCGCTCGTGCGCACCGACCCGGCCCGGGTCCTGGAGATCGACGAGCCGCACGACCTGGAACGGGCCCGCGCGCTCGCCCCGGTCCTCGACCGGCTGCCCACCCCCACCTGCGACGACGTCGACGCGGTCGTCCTCGACTTCGACGGCACCCAGACCGACGACAAGGTCCTCATCGACGCCGAGGGACGTGAACTCGTCGCCGTGCACCGGGGCGACGGCCTCGGCATCGCCGCACTGCGCCGGGCCGGTCTCAAGCTGCTCGTCCTGTCCACCGAGCAGAACCCGGTCGTCGCCGCCCGCGCCCGCAAGCTCCAGGTCCCCGTCCTTCACGGCATCGACCGCAAGGACCTCGCTCTCAAGCAGTGGTGCGAGGAGAACGGGATCGATCCGGCCCGCGTGCTCTACGCCGGCAACGACGTCAACGACCTGCCCTGCTTCGCGCTCGTCGGCTGGCCCGTGGCCGTCGGCAGCGCCCACGACTCGGTGCGCGCCGCGGCGCGTGCCGTCACCCGCACCCCCGGCGGCGAAGGAGCGATCCGCGAGATCGCCGCCTGGCTCCTCGGACCCGAGCTCGACCACACCCCACAGCCCCACCACACCCCCGCTTAGCTAAGGAACACCCTCATGAGCAACCGTCTGCGCACCCTCGGCAGCCGCACCGCAGGTCCGGGCCACCCCGTGTACGTCACCGGCGAGATCGGCATCAACCACAACGGCGACCTGGACAAGGCGATCGCCCTGATCGACGCCGCCGCCGACGCCGGCTGCGACGCGGTCAAGTTCCAGAAGCGCACCCCGGAGATCTGCACCCCGCGCGACCAGTGGGACATCGAGCGGGACACCCCCTGGGGCCGGATGACGTACATCGACTACCGCCACCGGGTGGAGTTCGGCGAGGACGAGTACCGCGCCATCGACGCGCACTGCACCAAGCGCGGCATCGACTGGTTCGCCTCGCCGTGGGACACCGAGGCCGTCGCCTTCCTGGAGAAGTTCGACGTGCCGGCCCACAAGGTGGCCTCCGCCTCGCTCACCGACGACGAGCTGCTGCGCGCCCTGCGCGCCACCGGCCGCACCGTCATCCTCTCGACCGGCATGTCCACGCCGAAGCAGATCCGGCACGCTGTCGAGGTGCTCGGCAGCGACAACATCCTGCTGTGCCACGCCACTTCGACCTACCCGGCCAAGGCCGAGGAGCTCAACCTGCGCGTGATCAACAGCCTGATGGCCGAGTACCCCAACGTGCCCATCGGCTACAGCGGCCACGAGACCGGCCTCCAGACCACGCTCGCCGCGGTCGCGCTCGGCGCCGCCTTCGTCGAGCGCCACATCACCCTCGACCGCGCCATGTGGGGCTCCGACCAGGCCGCCTCCGTCGAGCCGGGCGGCCTCACCCGCCTGGTCCGCGACATCCGCACCATCGAGGCCGCGCTCGGCGACGGCGTCAAGAAGGTGTACGAGTCCGAGCTCGCCCCCATGAAGAAGCTGCGCCGCGTCGCCGGTGTCGTCGCCCAGGCGGAGGCCGCCGAGAGCGAGAACACCCCTGCGGACCGCGCTCCGGTCGCGGTCTGAGGGGGCGGGCCCGCCGTGCCTCGGGACACCTCCGCCACCGTCGCCTTCGTGGAGAGCCCGGTCCAGCTCCTCAACGTCCTGGAGTGGGCCCATTCGCCGGGCCCGCTGCTCGACGGCGTGCCCGCGCAGCAGCGTCCCGGGGCGCCGGACCTGTCGGGTCTGACCGTCGTGGTGCTCTCGCCGACCGACCCCATGTCGCGCGGCCAGCTGCGCCGGATGGCCGAACTCGCCCGCGACGCCGGCGTACAGGTGCGCTGGGAGGAGGCCCGGGGCGGGCTCACGGCCCCGCTGCACACGATAGGCGGGCTCACCCCGATGCTGCGGCGGGCCGACCGGATCGTCATGGGCGACCCGTTCTCGCGCTACGTGCAGCTGCTTCTCACCGTCGCCCGCGCGGGTGACCTGGTGGTCGTCGACGACGGGACGGCCACCATGGAGTTCGTCTCCCAACTCGCCCGTGGCGAACGGCTGGTGCGCTGGCACCGGCGGGGCAGCCGGTCCGGCGCGCGGGACCTGCTGTTCGCCCCGGTGTCCGCGGCCGCCCGCCGCCGGCTCACCCCCGCCCGGCGCCGCGGCGTCGAGGTGTTCAGCGCGATGCCCATAGAAGCGCCCGAGGGCGTCGTCGTCACCCCCAACACCTTCGGCTGGACCCGGGCCAACTTCGGGCCGCCGCGCCTGACCAAGGGCGCCGACCTGGTGGGGACTTCACTCGTGGAAACCGGCGTCGTCGACCCCGAGAGCTATCTCGCGGCCGTCGGCCTTCTGGCCCGTACGCACGGCGTGACGCGCTATTTCGCACACCGCCGGGAGTCCGCCGAGAAGCTGCACACCCTGCACGCCCGCACCGGCCTGGAGGTCGTACGCCCCGACCTGCCGCTCGAACTCATAGCGCGGCGGGGGCCGGTGGGCCGGACGATCCTGAGCTTTCCCTCCACCGTCGTCCACACCCTGCCGCTCGCGCTCGCGGGCACGGGGGTGTCCGTCGTGGTCTGCGACATAGACCCGAAGTGGCTCACGGACAACGCCTCGCCGCGCGCCCAGGGCTTCCTGGACGGGGTGACGGGGACGGCGCGCAAAGCCCACGGTCTCGCGACGGTGGCGGCCTAGCCGGGCTCAACTGCGGCACAGCCGCGGCCCGCCGTCCCCTGCCCGGCCTTCTCCTACCCTGGGGAGAGAGGGCTCTCCTCCTTCAGGGGAACGCCCGTTCCAGGACATCGGGCAGAAGGACGAATTACTTTACCCAGTTGTCACGATCGACATGCGCCTTGTGACCAGCTTTCTTTCCCCTATGCGGCTGAACTTTTGTTGATCACGGGCGAGTTGACCCTTGACGAGGCCTACCCTCAACGGGTGAACCAGTTGATGTCCCGTGAGTCGTACGAAGCCGATCTGCCCGGCGAAGCACCGCTGCCCGGCGAGCTGAGCGAGGCCCTGTGTGCCGAACTCATCGCCTTCCGCCGGGACTTGCACATGCACCCCGAGCTCGGCAACCAGGAGTTCCGGACCACCGCCGCGATCCGGGCCCGCCTCGAAGCGGCCGGCCTCAAACCGCGCGTACTTCCATCCGGCACCGGGCTCACCTGTGACATCGGAAGCTGGGACGGCGTGCATCCGATGCTCGCCATCCGCGCGGACATCGACGCCCTGCCCATCCCCGACGCCAAGGCGGGTGTGCCCTACCGCTCGACCGTGCCCGACCGCGCCCACGCCTGCGGCCACGACGTGCACACCACGACCGTCCTCGGCGCGGGCCTCGTCCTCGCCGAGCTGCACCGCCAGGGCCGCCTCCCCGCCCCCGTACGGCTGCTCTTCCAGCCCGCCGAGGAGGTCCTGCCCGGCGGCGCCGCCGACGCGATCGTGGCGGGCGTCCTGGACGGCGTGGGCCGCATCATCGCCGTCCACTGCGACCCGCGCGTCGACGCGGGGCGCATCGGGCTCCGCCATGGCGCCATCACCTCCGCCTGCGACCGCCTGGAGGTGTCCCTGAACGGGCCGGGCGGCCACACCGCGCGCCCGCACCTGACGACCGACCTGGTGACCGCCGTCGCGCGGGTCGCCGCCGACGTGCCCGCGCTGCTCGCCCGCCGCATCGACGCCCGCGCCGGGCTCGCCCTCACCTGGGGCCGCATCGAGGCGGGCCACGCCTGCAACGTCATCCCGATGCACGCGGAGCTGGCCGGAACGGTGCGCTGCCTGGACCTCGCGGCGTGGCGCGACGCGCCCGACCTCGTACACGCCGCGATCGACGAAGTGGCCACCCTGCACGGCGCCAAATCGGAGATCAACTACGTCCGCGGAGTGCCCCCGGTCGTCAACGATCCGGTCATCACGGAGCTGCTCCGGGACGCGATGACGGCGCGCCGGGGACCGTATGCGATCGAGGACACGGAGCAGTCACTGGGTGGCGAGGACTTTTCGTGGTACCTGGAGCATGTACCAGGGGCGATGGCCCGCCTAGGGGTCCGCACACCGGGCTCGAATGCCCGGCTTGACCTCCATCGGGGTGATTTCGACGCGGACGAAGCCGCCATCAAGGTCGGCGTGGAACTCTTCACCGCCGCGGCGCTGCTGGACGGCAACCGCTCGTAACCGGACACTTCATCCCCTGTTCGCGACGATCCGATAACGGCTTCCGAACAGGGCTTTACGCGACATCTACGCGCGTTACGATCCGACGCGAAACCAGCGCCGGTAGGGGCGCCTCGGTTCAGGTTTGAAGGGACCTCCTCTTGCGCCGGGTATCCAAGATCGCTGCGGCCGGTATCGCCACCGCCGCGCTCGCGCTTTCCGCCACCGCCTGTGGCTCCACGTCCTCCCAGAAGGACTCGGGCACCTCCTCGTCGTCCGCCGGCGGCAAGGGCGTCAAGATCGGTGTCGCGTACGACGTCGGTGGCCGCGGTGACCACTCGTTCAACGACTCCGCCGCGCGCGGCATCGACAAGGCCAAGGCCGAGTTCGGCGGCTCCGTCAAGGAGCTGACCGCCAAGACGACCGACACCGAGGCCGACCGCGTCCAGAAGCTGAGCGACCTGGCGTCGGGCGGCTACAACCCCGTGATCGGCATCGGCTTCGCGTACGCGAACTCGATGAAGCAGGTCGCGGCGAAGTTCCCGAACACGACCTTCGGCATCGTCGACTCCGTCGTCGAGGGCCCCAAGAACGTCGACAACATCGTCTTCACCGAGGAGCAGGGCTCCTACCTCGCGGGTGTCGCCGCGGCGCTGAAGACCAAGACGGGCCACGTCGGCTTCATCGGCGGCGTCGACGTCCCCCTGATCAAGAAGTTCGAGGCGGGCTTCAACCAGGGCGTCAAGGACACCAAGCCGGACGTCAAGATCGACAACCAGTACCTGTCGCACGGCTCGGACACCTCCGGCTTCGCCAGCCCCGACAAGGGCAAGGAAGCCGCGCAGGGCATGCTCGACAACGGCGCCGACGTGATCTACACCGCGGCCGGTTCCTCCGGCACCGGTGCGATCGAGGCCGTCGCGGGCAAGAAGGGCGCCTGGGCGATCGGGGTCGACTCCGACCAGTACCAGCAGGCCTCGCTCGACAAGTACAAGAACTCGATCCTGACCTCGGTCGTCAAGAACGTCGACATCGGCGTCTACGACCTGATCAAGTCGGTCAAGGACGGCAAGCCGCTGGTCGGCACCAACAGCTACCCGCTGGCCAAGAACGGCGTCTCGCTCGCCACCAGCGGTGGCTTCATCACCGACATCCAGCCGCAGCTCGACGCGGCCAAGAAGAAGATCGTCGACGGCTCCATCAAGGTCAAGACGACCCCGTGACCCGTGGCGGTCACTGACCGCCCCCGTCGCGAACCGGCCCGGTGAGCAGGGACCACCCTGCTCGCCGGGCCGTAACGAAGTGTCAACTCTACGCGCGTAGGCCGGAGTTGGCGCGCCGTGAGTGTGCTGAACTACTACGCCGGAGGCCCGGTGTGGCACATCAGTACGCTTCCCGGCTTCCCCGGAAGCTCCCCGCCCCCCTGCTCCTGCCCACGAGGAGAGTGCGCCATCAACGCGTCCAGCCCTCCCGCCGTCGAACTGCGCGGCATCACCAAACGATTCCCGGGTGTCGTCGCCAACAAGGACATCGACATCACCGTCCGCAAGGGCACCGTGCACGCCCTGTGCGGTGAGAACGGCGCCGGCAAGTCGACCCTGATGAAGATCCTCTACGGCATGCAGAAGCCGGACGAGGGCACCATCACCATCGACGGCACCGAGGCCTCCTTCTCCAGCCCGGCCGACGCCATCGCGCTCGGCATCGGCATGGTCCACCAGCACTTCATGCTGGCCGACAACCTGACCGTCCTGGAGAACGTCGTCCTCGGCGGCGAGAAGCTGTACGGCATCGGCGCCAAGGCCCGCAACAAGATCAAGGAGATCTCGGAGGCGTACGGCCTCGGGGTCCGCCCGGACGTCCTGGTCGAGGACCTCGGTGTCGCCGACCGCCAGCGCGTGGAGATCCTCAAGGTCCTCTACCGCGGCGCGCGCACCCTGATCCTCGACGAGCCGACCGCGGTCCTGGTCCCGCAGGAGGTCGAGGCGCTCTTCGACAACCTGCGCGAGCTCAAGGCCGAGGGCCTGACCGTCATCTTCATCTCGCACAAGCTCGGCGAGGTGCTCTCGGTCGCCGACGAGATCACGGTGATCCGGCGCGGCACCACGGTGGGCACCGCCGACCCCCGTACGACCACCACCAAGCAGCTCGCCGAGCTGATGGTGGGCAGCGAGCTGCCCTCGCCCGAGACCCGCGAGTCGACGGTCACCACGGTCCCCATGCTCCAGGTCGCCGACCTGCGCCTGGCGGCCACCGACCCCGACGGCGTGGTCCGCGAGGTGCTCTCCTCGGTCTCCTTCACGATCCACAAGGGCGAGGTCCTCGGCATCGCGGGCGTCGAGGGCAACGGCCAGGCCGAGCTCGTCGAGGCCATCATGGGCATGCGCATCCCCGACGGCGGTGTCATCACCCTCGACACCACCGACATCTCGACGGCCCCGACGCGCAAGCGCCGCGAGGACGGCATCGGGTACATCCCCGAGGACCGCCACCGCCACGGCCTGCTCCTGGAAGCCCCGCTCTGGGAGAACCGCATCCTCGGCCACGTCACCGAGAAGCCCAACTCCAAGGGCCCCCTCCTCGACAACAAGGCCGCGCGCAGCGACACCGAGCGGATCGTGCGCGAGTACGACGTGCGCACCCCCGGCATCGAGGTCACCGCGGCGTCTCTGTCCGGCGGCAACCAGCAGAAGCTGATCGTCGGCCGCGAGATGAGCCACAACCCCAAGCTGCTGATCGCCGCGCACCCCACCCGGGGCGTGGACGTCGGCGCCCAGGCGCAGATCTGGGACCAGATCCGGGAGGCCCGCCGTGAGGGCCTCGCGGTGCTCCTGATCTCCGCCGACCTGGACGAGCTGATCGGCCTGTCCGACACCCTGCGGGTGATGTACCGGGGCCGTCTGGTCGCCGACGCCGACCCCGCCACGATCACCCCCGAAGAACTGGGTTCCGCCATGACCGGTGCCGCCACCGGCCACCTGGAGCACCACGAGAACACTGGGGGAGAGGACCGATGAAGAAGCTCACCTCCCGCATCGACAAGGAGAAGCTGCTCCTCGCGGCCGCGGCCCCCGTGCTCGCGCTCGTCGCGGCCCTTGTCGTCACCGCCCTGGTCATCCTCGCCACCGGCAAGAACCCGTTCCCGGCCTTCAACGACATGCTGTCGTACGGCTCGGCGAGCGACAGCCAGGTCTACATCCTCAACAAGGCGACGACGTACTACCTGGCGGGCATCGCCGTGGCCGTCGGCTTCCGGATGAACCTGTTCAACATCGGCGTCGACGGCCAGTACCGCCTGGCCGCCTTCCTCGCCGCGGTGGTCGGCGGCGCGATGAGCCTGCCCGGCATCGTGCAGATCCCGGTCATCATCGTCGTCGCGATGCTCGTCGGCGCGATGTGGTCGGCGGTCGCGGGCATCCTGAAGGTGACCCGGGGCGTCAGCGAGGTCATCTCGACCATCATGCTGAACGCCATCGCGACCGCGATCATCGCCTACCTCATCCAGCCCGGCCGGCTCGGCCAGCTCGACTCGGCGGGCACCCTTGTCTCGACCAAGCCGCTGCCCGACTCCGCGTGGTTCTTCACCATCGACATGGGTCCGGCCGGACAGCTGTGGGGCTTCATCGTCGTCGCCGTGCTCGCCGGCATCGCGTACTGGTTCACGCTCGGCCGCACCCGCTTCGGCTTCGACCTGCGCGCCGTCGGCCAGTCCGAGTCGGCTGCCGCCGCGAGCGGTGCCAACGTCAAGAAGATGATCATTACCAGCATGATCATCTCCGGTCTGGTGGCCGGTCTGGTGGGCATGCCCACCCTGCTCAACGACACCCACCAGTTCGACAACAGCTTCCCCACCGGGCTCGGCTTCACGGGCATCGCGATCGCGCTCCTCGGCCGCAACAACCCG
This sequence comes from Streptomyces mauvecolor, assembly GCF_039532965.1. NCBI lineage: Bacteria > Bacillati > Actinomycetota > Actinomycetes > Kitasatosporales > Streptomycetaceae > Streptomyces > Streptomyces mauvecolor. The sequence continues at coordinate 12,552 of NZ_BAAASQ010000011.1, forward strand.
ATCGGCATCGGCCTCGCCGCCCTGCTGTGGGGCTTCCTGGAGCGCACCACCAACCATCTGGAATTCATCGGTTACGACAAGGAGATCCTCGGCGTCATCCAGGGCGTCATCGTCCTGTGCGTCGTGATCGCCTACGAACTCGTGCGCCGTTACGGCCTCAAGCGCCAGCAGCAGCGCGTCGGCGCCGAGCTCGCGGCCCAGGCCGCCAAGACCGAGACGGAGGTGACGGCATGAGCGTCACGACCGACACGACCACCACCCCACCGCCTCCGGCCGGGGTCAAGCGGGGCAACGCCAAGCGCAAGTTCTCCCTCGCGCAGGTCCTGATGATCATCGCGGGTGCGCTGATCCTCGTCTCCGCCGTACGCATCATCACCGGCGCCGACCAGCTCACCAGCGAGGGCCAGATCAGCGCCGCGCTCGGCCTCGCCGTGCCGATCGGGCTCGCCGGCCTGGCCGGTCTGTGGTCCGAGCGGGCCGGCGTGGTCAACATCGGCCTCGAAGGCATGATGATCCTCGGCACCTTCGGGGCCGGCTGGGTCGGCTGGCAGTCCAGCCCCTGGCTCGGACTGATCGCGGGCGTCGGCTTCGGCGTCCTCGGCGGCCTCCTCCACGCGATCGCCACCATCACCTTCGGCGTCGACCACATCGTCTCCGGTGTCGCCATCAACCTGCTCGCGCTCGGCGTGACGCAGTACCTGGCCAAGCTGTTCTTCAACAACGGCGAGGCCCAGGTCAAGGGCGGCAACCCCAAGCAGTCGCCGCCCGCCGACGCGCTGCCCAGCTTCAGCATCCCGGGGCTCTCCTCCGGCCTGGAGTCGATCCAGAACCACCACTGGTTCCTCATCTCCGACATCGCCGGCATCCTCGGCGGCCTGGTCACCGAGGTCTCCTGGGTCACCGTCATCGCCGTGCTGCTGTTCGTCGGCACCTGGTGGATCCTGTGGAAGACGGCCTTCGGCCTGCGTCTGCGCTCCTGCGGCGAGAACCCGATCGCGGCCGAGTCCCTCGGCGTCAACGTGTACTCCTACAAGTACGCGGCGGTCGCCGTCTCCGGCGGCCTCGCCGGTCTCGGCGGCGCGTTCCTCGCCCTGGTCACCTCGCACATCTACCTGGAGGGCCAGACCGGCGGCCGCGGCTACATCGGTCTCGCCGCGATGATCTTCGGTAACTGGCGTCCGGGCGGTCTCGCCATGGGTGCGGGCCTGTTCGGCTTCTCCGACGCGCTCCAGCTGCGCAACGGCGGCACCACCGTGCACGCCCTGCTGCTCCTGCTCGTCGTCCTCCTCGCGGCGCTGGCGGGCTGGAAGGCGTACAAGAAGGCGATGCTCCAGGCCGCGATCAGCGCGGTGGTCGCCGTGGCCATCCTGGTCTGGTACCTGCTGACCGACGACGTGCCCGGCGACTTCGTCGGCGCGACCCCGTACGTCGTGACGCTGCTCGTCCTGTCGCTCTCCGCCCAGCGTCTGCGGATGCCCAAGGCGGACGGCATGCGCTACCGGAAGGGCCAGGGCAAGTGACGCCGACGCCCGACTGGGAGGCGCTGCGCACGGCCGCGCGCGAGGCCATGTCCCGCGCGTACGCGCCGTACTCGGGCTACCCGGTCGGCGCGGCGGCCCTCGTCGACGACGGGCGCACCGTGACCGGCTGCAACGTCGAGAACGCCTCGTACGGCATCGGCCTGTGCGCCGAGTGCGGGCTCGTCTCGGCGCTCCAGCTCTCGGGCGGCGGCCGCCTGACGCACTTCACCTGCGTCGACGGCCACGGCGACGTGCTGGTGCCGTGCGGCCGCTGCCGCCAGCTGCTCTTCGAATTCGGCGGCCCGGAGCTCCTGCTGGAGACCCCGCAGGGTGTCCTCACGATGGCGGACATGCTGCCCCAGGCCTTCGGCCCGGACCACCTGAAGTAACCCCGCGGCCCCGCACCCTGGTGCGGGGCCGCACTTTCAACTCCCCTCTATGCGCGTAGAGTCGCGTACGTACCAACGTGCACCAAGCCGGAAGGAATGCCATGGACGTCATCTCCGTCATCCGCACCAAGCGAGACCGGGGCGAGCTGTCTCCCGAGCAGATCGACTGGGTCATCGACGCCTACACGCGCGGCGTGGTCGCCGACGAGCAGATGTCCGCCCTTGCCATGGCGATCCTCCTCAACGGCATGAACCGCACGGAGATCGCCCGGTGGACCGCGGCCATGATCGCCTCCGGCGAGCGCATGAACTTCGACTCGCTCTCGCGCCCCACCGCCGACAAGCACTCCACAGGCGGTGTCGGCGACAAGATCACCCTGCCGCTCGCCCCGCTGGTCGCCGCGTGCGGCGCGGCCGTGCCGCAGCTCTCGGGCCGGGGCCTCGGCCACACCGGCGGCACCCTGGACAAGCTGGAGTCGATCCCCGGCTGGCGGGCGCTGCTGTCCAACGAGGAGATGCTGAACGTCCTGGACACCACGGGCGCGGTCATCTGCGCGGCGGGCGACGGCCTGGCCCCGGCGGACAAGAAGCTGTACGCCCTGCGCGACGTGACGGGCACGGTGGAAGCGATCCCCCTGATCGCCTCGTCCATCATGTCGAAGAAGATCGCGGAAGGCACCGGCTCGCTGGTCCTGGACGTGAAGGTCGGCACCGGCGCGTTCATGAAGAACATCGAGGACGCCCGTGAACTGGCCTCCACGATGGTCGCGTTGGGCACGGACAGCGGCGTCAAGACGGTCGCGCTGCTCACCGACATGTCCACCCCGCTCGGACTGACCGCGGGCAACGCCCTCGAAGTCCGGGAATCCGTCGAGGTCCTTGCGGGCGGCGGCCCCGCCGACGTCGTCGAGCTCACCATCGCCCTTGCCCGCGAAATGCTGGACGCGGCGGGCATCAAGGACGCCGACCCGGCGAAGGCGCTGGCGGACGGCTCCGCGATGGACGTGTGGCGCCGGATGATCGCGGCCCAGGGCGGCGACCCGGACGCGACCCTGCCGGTCGCCCGCGAGCAGCACGTGATCACCGCCCCGTCCTCGGGCGTCCTGACCCGCCTGGACGCGTACGACATCGGCGTCGCCGCCTGGCGCCTCGGCGCGGGCCGCGCCCGCAAGGAGGACCCGGTCCAGGCGGGCGCGGGCGTGGAGCTCCACGCGAAGCCCGGCGACACCGTGACCGCGGGCCAGCCCCTGCTGACCCTGCACACGGACACGCCGGAGAAGTTCGAGTACGCGCTGGAATCGGTGGCGGGCTCGTACGACGTGGCGCCCGCCGGTACGGCGTTCACGGCGACCCCGATCGTGCGGGAACGTATCGCCTGACCTGCTACTTCCTCGTATGGGTGAATGGGATCGGTGGACCTCCGCCGGTCCCATTCGGCATGCTGGGCTTGTGACGCACCGACGTAGGGAGACCGCCATGAGCGCACTCACCGTCGACCGCTCAGGCACCGGCCACGAGTGGGACGACGTCGTCCGGATCTGGGAGGAGACGGACGCACCCGAGGGCTGCAAGGTGGAGATCATCGAGGGGATCGTCACCGTGTCACCACCGCCGTCCGACGAACACAACGACACCGCTTGGCTCGTGCAGCAGCAACTCCTCACAGTGCTGCCGGACGGCTGGGCGATCTACCAGACGCTGGGCCTCGCCCTCCAGCAGAGCGGCGGGCTGTACATGCCCGACCTTGTGATGATGCCGCGATCACGGCTGAGTCAGGGGCCGGACGGCCGTACGGCCGCGGAAGACGCCGAGCTCGTAGTGGAGATCACCTCCAAGAGCAACGCCAACCACGATCGGGTGACCAAGGCTCACGGCTATGCCAAGTCAGGCGTGCCGCTGTACTTGCTCCTCGACCCCTGGCACTCGGGCCGACCGACCGCAACGCTCTACGGAGAACCCGAGCACGGCACCTACCGAGTCCTAGACATGGTCGAATACGGCGGGAAGCTGACGCTGCCCGCCCCCTTCGACCTGGAGATCGACACCGGAAGCTTCCCGGTTCGCTAGCCCGGTCCGCGACCGCGCCGATGAGTTCCGGGACGCCTCAGGGTCTCATCGGTGTGGAAGCCACCGACCTCGCGGAGCCGCACCCTGTCCTCGTCGTCCCCGATCCCCTCGTCCTCGCCGACGTCCCGCTCCTGTGCGAGCGGCTGTGCGGGCTGTACGGCGGTGGGGCGCGGGAGGTCGTGTGTGACCTCGCCGCGCTGACCCGGGCGGACCTGGTGGCGGTCGAGATGGTCGCCCGACTACGGCTCACGGCCCGGCGGGCCGGGGGCCGCGTCCGGATGCGGAATGCCGGGGCGGGGCTTGTGGCTCTGCTTGAGCTGGCGGGGCTGGGGATCGACTAGGCGAGGGCCGAGGCTGTACGCGGCTGGCCACGCCCACGCGACGAAGCCGCCCAATGCCGCAGCCCCGCTCCCCTGAAACTCTGCTTCGGCCGCGGGCCGCACGTGGCCGGTCGCGCAGTTCCCCGCGCCCCTAGCAGGGTCGATGTCGGCCCGAACCAAGCGTTTCAGCCTGTCCGGCGTTTGAGGTCGAGCGCCCTTCAGCCGCGTTACGGGGGCTGGGGCGGAGCCCCAGGAGACCCGGCTGCACCCTCTTCCTGCCCCCGGCGGGTTTAGGGAAGGGGCGGGGTGGGGGCCTCCGGGGTCTGGGGCGGAGCCCCAGGGTGTTCACGGGGCCAGGACCGGGTGGCCCTCCTCGTCCAGGCGGGCCGGCAGGTTGAACAGGGGGAACCAGCGGGCCGTGTCCAGGAACGAGCAGATCCCCGACACCTTGCCCCCGCTCGTTTCGAGCACCATCAGCGCCCAAGGAGTGAACCCGCCCGCAGGATCCGGGTGGTAGTGGGCGAACGCCGGCGTCCCGTTGGCCACCGTCGGGAGGAGGCGGGAGCCCCGGCAGACCTCGCCGACACCCAGCATCCAGCCCACGATGTCGTCGTGACCCCGCAGCCACAGGTCGTACGGCGGCATGGACAGCGTGGCGTCCTCGTGGAGCAGGGCGGTCAGGGCCGTCATGTCGTAGCCCTCGAAGGCCGCCACGTACCGGTCCAGGAGTTTTTGCTGCTCCTCGTCCAGTGGGTCGGCCGGGTCCGACTCCCTCGGCTCCGACTCCGCCAGAGTCGAACGGGCCCGCTGCAGTGCCGAGTTGACTGAGGCCACGGTCGTGTCGAGCAGCTCGGCCACCTCGCTCGCCTTCCACGCGAGCACCTCGCGCAGGATCAGCACTGCGCGCTGCTTGGGAGGCAGATGCTGGAGCGCGGCGACGAACGCGAGCCGCACCGACTCACGGGCAAGCGCCGCCTCCGCCGGGTCCTCGATCGTCGGCAGCACCCGCCCGTCCGGCACCGGCTCCAACCAGGTCACCTCCGGGCGGGAGTTGAGCTGGGCGTCGGCGACCGGCGTCGCCGCCGTCAGGTCCATGGGGCGGGCCCGCTTGTTGCCCGCGGTCAGCATGTCCAGGCACACGTTCGTCGCGATGCGGTACAGCCACGAGCGCAGTGAGGAGCGGCCCTCGAACTTGTCGATGCTGCGCCACGCCCGCACCAGCGTGTCCTGCACCGCGTCCTCCGCCTCGAAGGCCGAGCCGAGCATCCGGTAGCAGTACCCCGTCAGCTCCCTGCGGTGTCCTTCGAGGCGTACGTCCAGATCCGCCGCCGCTGCCAGATCACTCATCGGTCCACCCCGTGTCGTGCCGCGCGAATACCAGCACTTCGGAAGCTACCCGACGCCACTGACAATCGCGCGTGAACCGGCGAAAGCAGAGGTCAGTGACGTGCGTGGACCAGATGCAGACGGTGGGTGCGACGCTCGGCGCGGGCCGCGTGCGAGCCGTACAGGGTGACCGAGACGACGCCGAGGACCGCCAGGATGCCGAGCAGCACCGTGGCCTGCCAGCCCGCCGCGTGGAAGGCGACCGCGCCGAGCGTGCCGCCCGCGCTGGAGCCCAGGTAGTAGGCGGACTGGTAGAGCGCGGACGCCTGCGCGCGGCCGTGCTTGGCGGTGTGGCTCACCGAGGACGAGGCGACCGCGTGGCCCGCGAAGAAGCCCGCCGTGATCAGGACCAGGCCCGCCAGGATCGCGGGCAGCGACGAGGCGAGCGAGAGCAGCAGGCCCGCCGCCGTCGTGGAGACCGCCAGGTACAGGGCGCCCCGGCGGCCCACCCGGGCCACCAGCTTGCCGGCCGCGGCCGAGGAGACCGTACCGACCAGGTAGACCAGGAAGATCGAGCCGATCAGGCCCTGCGGCAGGTTGAAGGGCGCCGCGGTGAGCCGGTAGCCGATCACCGTGTACACCGCGCCGAACACCGTCATGAACAGCGCGCCGATCGCGTACAGGCGTACCAGGAGCGGGTCGGCGAGGTGGCCGCGCACCGTGCGGGCCAGGGCGCGCGGGTTCAGCGAACCCGGCGTGAAATTGCGGGCCTTGGGGAGCAGCAGGCGGAACACCACCGCGCACACCGCGGCCAGCGCGCCCACCGAGAGCAGCGCCGCACGCCAGCCCCAGGCCTGCGCCACCCAGCCGGTCAGGATGCGCCCGCTCATGCCGCCGATCGAGTTGCCCGCGACGAACAGGCCGATCGCGGCGACCAGCGCCTTCGGCTTCACTTCCTCCGCCAGGTACGCCATCGCCGAGGCGGGAAGCCCCGCGATCGCCGCGCCCTGCACCGCGCGCAGCGCCACCAGCCAGCCCACGCCGGGCGCGAACGGGACGAGCAGGCCCACCGCGACCGCGATCGCCAGGGACACCGTCATCATCCGGGTCCGCCCGAACCGCTCGGACAGCGCGCTCAGCGGCAGTACGAACAGGGCGAGGGCGCCGGTCGCCGCCGACACCGTCCAGCTGGCCGCGCTCGCCGTGGCCCCGAGGTCCGCGGAGATCAGCGGCAGCAGGGCCTGGGTGGAGTAGAGGAGGGCGAAGGTGGCGACACCGGCGGCGAAGAGGGCGAAGCTCATCCGGCGGTAACCGGCGGCGCCCGGGGTGAGCTGGAGCGGGGAAGGCGAGGTGGAGGCGCCCACGGTGGTGGACGCCCCGGTACTGGCAGGAGGCATGCGTAGACCGTAGGCCTGCCTGCATTTATGCGTCCAATGCACAGATGGGCGACAATCGATCCACTCATGCATCAAGCGAGGTCAGGGGCGCGCGTGTCATTGAACAGTTACGAAGAATCCATGGAGGACGCCGCGATGGCACTCGCGCCGCGGCTCGCCTACTTCGCCGGGGTGGCCCGCCACGAGCACGTCACCCGCGCCGCGCACGAGCTCGGCGTGCCCCAGTCGACCCTCTCGCGCGCCATGGTCCGCCTCGAAGAGGACCTGGGCGTCGCCCTGTTCGCGCGCAAGGGCCGCACCGTCTCGCTGACCGCCGCGGGCCGCACCTTCCTCGGCTCCGCCGAGCGGGCGCTCGCCGAGGTCGGCCGGGCCGCCGAGTCGGTGCGAGCGGACGCCGACCCGGCGGCCGGCAAGGTCGCCTTCGGCTTCCTGCACACCATGGGCTCCGAAACCGTGCCGGGCCTCATCCGCGCCTTCCGGGTCGACCACCCCCGCATCCGCTTCACCCTCGTGCAGAACTACGGCGAGGCGATGATCGAGCGGCTGCGGGCCGGGGAGCTCGACCTGTGCCTGACCTCGCCCGTTCCGGACGCGCCCGACCTCGCGGCCCGGCGCCTGGACGAGCAGCGGCTGCGTCTGGTGGTGCCGGACGACCACCGGCTCGCGGGCCGCAAGCGGGTGCGGCTCGCGGAGGCCGCCGACGAGACCTTCGTGACTCTGGAGCCGGGCTACGGCCTGCGCCGTATCACCGACAACCTGTGCGCACAGGCGGGGTTCGCGCCGCGCATCGCCTTCGAGGGCGAGGAGGCCGAGACGCTGCGCGGCCTGGTCGCGGCCGGGCTCGGTGTGGCGCTGCTCCCGCCGCCCGCGGTCGCCCGGCCGGGCGTCGTCGAGCTGACCGTCACCGCCCCGCGTGCGGTGCGCGAGATCGGGGTCGCCTGGCTGGACGGCCACCCGGACACCCCGCCGGTGGCCGCCTTCAAGTCCTTCCTGCTGTCCCGCCGGGGAAAGCTGATCCCCGAGTAGCTCGCACGGATCCCGGCGACTCCCTTATTTTCTGCGTGACTTGGTGAGTGACTTGCCGAAGCCCGCGGCCAGCGGCATGCGCAGGCCCAGCGGCGGCGGCGCCGCGAACGCGTCGGTGACCGGGCGGGCGTACGGGCGCGAGAACAGCGCGCCGAAGACGAAGTCGACGGCCAGTGCGTGGACTTCGGGGCGGTGCTGGCGCAGCGCGTGGCCGTCGGAGTGGACCTCGAAGCGGCAGGTGTCGCGGTTGGCCTTCTTGACGCGCTCGGCCAGGCGATAGGACAGCTCCGGGTCGCTGCGCGCGTCATTGGTGCCGTGCACGATCATCACGCGCCGGCCCACCAGCTGCTTCACCGGCTCCAGCTCGGCCGCCACGTCGTCCTCGGGGATCCAAGGGGCGAGCGCCAGAACCGAGTTGACCGCCGGATGGCCCGCCGCCCGCAGCGCGGCCCGGCCGCCCATGCCGTGCCCGGCCAGACACACCGGCACGTCTCCGTAACGCCGTACGACCTCGTCCGCGGCCCAGTCGGCGTCCGTGGCGAGCCGGGCGTCGCCGCCGTTCCAGCCCTGGCCGCGGTAGTGCACGGCGTGCGCCACCAGGCCCTCCTCGCGCCCGTCCCGGGCCAGCCTGCGGGCCAGCGGCAGGGCTGCCGCGTACGCGACGGGGGAGGGACGGCGTGCCGAGACGGGGTCGCCGTCCGGGAGCACGAGGACCACACCGCTGACCGTCGCGCCGCGGCCGGTCGCACCGACGGCCCGTCCCAGCCGGGCAGCAGGCAGGGGAATCGCTTGCTGTGCCATGGCAGAACAGTCTCAGAAGCCCGGGTGTACTCCACCCGTCTGCACGGTCACTGTTACGTATCGACGGCGTTCGGACGCCCGGTGATCTACGCGCGTAGGGGCTACAGTGCGCAGATGACGAGCCAGACCGCATCCGTACCCACCCCGGATCAGATCAGCCGTGCCCCGAAGGTGCTGCTCCACGACCACCTCGACGGGGGTCTTCGACCCGGGACCATCATCGACATCGCCGAAGCGACCGGATACACGGGACTGCCCGAGACCGAGGCCGACAAGCTCGGCATCTGGTTCCGCGAGGCCGCCGACTCGGGCTCCCTGGAACGGTACTTGGAGACCTTCGCGCACACCTGCGCCGTCATGCAGACCCGCGACGCGCTGTTCCGTGTCGCCGCCGAGTGCGCCGAGGACCTCGCCGAGGACGGCGTCGTCTACGCCGAGGTGCGCTACGCGCCCGAGCAGCACCTGGAGCAGGGCCTCACCCTCGAAGAGGTCGTCGAGGCCGTCAACGCGGGCTTCCGCGAGGGCGAGCGGCGGGCCCGCGCGAACGGCCACCGCATCCGGGTGGGCGCGCTGCTCACCGCGATGCGGCACGCGGCCCGCGCCCTGGAGATCGCCGAACTCGCCAACTCCTACCGGGACTCGGGCGTCGTCGGCTTCGACATCGCGGGCGCCGAGGCCGGCTTCCCGCCCACCCGCCACCTCGACGCCTTCGAGTACCTCAAGCGCGAGAACAACCACTTCACCATCCACGCGGGCGAGGCCTTCGGCCTGCCGTCGATCTGGCAGGCGCTCCAGTGGTGCGGCGCCGACCGGCTCGGCCACGGGGTGCGCATCATCGACGACATCGAGGTCGCCGAGGACGGCAGCGTGAAGCTCGGCCGCCTCGCCTCGTATGTGCGGGACAAGCGGATCCCGCTGGAGATGTGCCCGACCTCGAACCTCCAGACCGGCGCCGCGGCCTCCTACGCGGACCACCCCATCGGGCTGCTCCGCAAGCTGCACTTCCGGACCACCGTGAACACGGACAACCGGCTGATGTCGGGCACCAGCATGAGCCAGGAATTCGAGCACCTGACGAATTCCTTCGGTTACACGCTGGAGGACATGCAGTGGTTCACGGTCAATGCGATGAAATCAGCATTCATTCCTTTCGATGAACGACTGGCCATGATCAATGACGTGATCAAGCCCGGATATGCCGAGCTGAAGTCCGAATGGCTGTTCCAGCAGACCGCTACGACCAGTGGTTCTGCGGTCGCGGGCGGCTGATCTTAGGTATAGGAAAACGGCCGTGAGTGTGAACTCACGGCCGTTTTCCTGTGTTTGCGGCCCAGGTGTTCGGCTGGCTAGCTTGACGAGTCGCTCACCTTTCCCACCCCAAGGACATATTTCTGATGAAGCAGTCTGCCAAGACGCTCGGTGTCGTTGCCCTCGGTGCCGCCTTCGCCGCCGTTGCCGCCGGGACGGCCTCCGCCGTCCCCTCGCTTCCGAACCTGGGACCGCTGTCGACCGTCACCACGGGGACCCCGGTCGGCACCGTCGGCAAGGCGATGCCCGCGGCCGGCTCCAAGAAGGCGGCGCCGGCCGTTCAGCAGCAGGAGAGCAGCGACCCGGTGGGCACCCTGCTCGGCGGCGTGCCGGCCGGCCCCGTGGCGAGCAACCTCTCCGGTGCCGCCACCCTGCCCGGCGGCCTCACCGGCTGAGCCGGCCTCGCACCCTGCCGGGGCGCACACCCGTGAGCCGGGTGTGCGCCCCGGTGGTGTGTGAGTAGGGTCGTGATCATGCGTCCGAAGGCATGCGCCCGCGCGGCGGTGCTCACCCTGACCGTGCTGCTCGGCGCCGCCTGCACCGGCCCTCCGGACGGCCCGGTCGAATCCGTGAGCGGCCGGAACCGGACGTCGACTCCCTTGCAGCGAGCGGCACTTGAGCCGGGCGACGTGCCCGGATACGCGGTCTCCGGCGATCGCTCGCCCGACGTCGCCCGGGACGCCCCGATCGCCGACCGCGCCGCGTGCGCGCCGCTCGCCGGGGTGATGGGCGAGGCGCCCGACGACCGGGCCCGCGCGACGGTGAGCCGCGGCCTCGGCTCGCGGAAGACCCCGGGCCTCGCGGTATCGGCCTCGCTGTCCGCGTACTCCGCACCCGACGCGAAGCACCTGATCAGGGAGCTGAGGACGGCCCTGGCCCGCTGTGGCAACGAATTCAGCACGGTCCTCGACGGCCGCAGGGCCGCGTACCGGGATGTTCGTGCCGTGCCGTACGCGGTGAAGGGCGACGAGTCGGTCGGCTGGACGGCGTCCGCGCTCGTCCAGGGGGCGCCGGCTCCGGTGCACATCGTCGTGGTGCGCCAGGGCGCCACCGTCGTGCGATTCATGGCGATCAACCTGTCCGGGCGGGCGCCCGCGACGGTGACCGTGCCGCACGAGGTCGCCGACCGGCAGCTCGACAAGCTGGCCCGGACCGTCGAAGGCTGAGGGTCCGGACGCGGACCGTGGCTACCAGGCGGCGCGCGGGGACTTCTCGGAGGGGATCAGGGCCCACATCGCCAGGTAGATCAGGAACTGCGGTCCGGGGAGCAGGCACGATACAAGGAAGATCACGCGCATCGTGGTCGCGGAGGTGCCGAAGCGCCGGGCCAGCGCTGCGCACACTCCGCCGATCCGGCGGCCTTCGGTCGGGCGGACAAGAGGGGCGCTCATGGCGGGCTCCTTCGGAGCTGGAGTGGGGAGCCGCTTCTTGGGGGGCTCCCTTGCGATGTCTCCATGCTCCCGCCCGGAATGCGGGCAAACCATCGGGCTAAGGGGCGATCCCGACCCTGGGAATCGTCGGGGTACGCCCCTGAGGGGACTCCTCCCGAAGGACGGGGGCGCGGTGCTCGCGCTGGTTCCTGCGGCGCAGGCCCCGGCGCCACGCCGGCACCACCGCGAGGTGGGCGAGGGCGACGCCGGTGGTGTTCAGGAGCAGTGAGTCCACATCGGGGACCTGGCCGGGCACCGCCGTCTGCAGCAGGGCGATGCCGAGCGAGATCAGCGCCCCGGACAGCACGGTGCGTACCAGGGAGGCCAGCGGGGAGACCTGGAGGCGACCGCCGACCATCGGGAGCAGCACCCCCAGCGGGGCGAGGAGGAGCAGGCCCTCGCCGATCTGGTGGGCCGCTTCGAGGGGGCCGAGCGCGAGGTCGGCCTTGATGCCGGCGAACGGCGTCAGATTGGTGGCCGTCACCCACATCACGTCCCGGGGCCGCAGCGAGGTCCACGCCACGAGCAGCAGATGCGCGAGGAGGAGGACGAACCCCACCACGCGGAACCGGATGACGGCGCTGCCGCCTTGACCATGACGCTGCTGCACGCCCCCCAAGACGCGGGCCGCGGCGGGAACGGTTCCGCCGCGGACGGGTGATTCCGGTTGCCCGCCCGCGGCCCCGCCCACCGGGCACCCGCTAGGTGCGGGTGGGGCGGGGGATGTCGCCGAGGGTGGCCGCGCTGTCCGGCCGGGACTTCATCTCCGAGGTGCAGGTGTAGCCGCGCGCCGGGTCCTCGCCGGGGCCGCCGAGCACCACCTGCTGGGAGCCGGGCGCCGTCGGGGTGTTCTCCGCGTACGTGCAGACCACCTGCGACAGCGCGAGCGAGGAGAGGTCCTGCGGGTTGCGGCTGAGGCGCAGCGCGCCCGGCGGGTCGTTCTTGTGGGCCGCCGTGACGGTGAGCGGGCCCTTGACCTCCGTGGTGAACCCGGCGTCCTTCTCGTCGCCCGACGGCTGCGCGATGAGCTCGTCGAGCAGCGCCTGTGCGAAGCGGAGCCGGTCCTCGGCACCCTTGTTCTCCGGCATCCGCACCGAGCGCTGGGCGGTGACCAGCTGAGCCCCGCACACCAGATAGACCTGCACGGTGACGCCCTCGAACTGCGGGGCGACCGCGCCGTCCGGCACCTCGCACGGCACCCGGGACGGCGCCGGGCCCGCGTCGACGGGGACCGAGGTGGGCCGGATGCCGCAGCCGGTGGCCGCGGTGCCCAGCGCGAGCAGCCCGGCCAGCGCGGCGGCTGCCCGGCGACGTCTTCCTCTCACTGCTCAGCGCCCCCTTCCGGGGTCTCGGCGGTGGCGGGCGGGGTGGCGTCCAGCGGAAGCCGCAGCACGAACACGGCGCCGCCTTCGGGGGAGTTGGCGGCACTGATGTCGCCGCCGTGGATGTGCGCGTTCTCCATCGCGATGGACAGGCCGAGCCCGCTGCCCTCCGAGCGCGGCCGCGAGGCGCTGGCCTTGTAGAACCGGTCGAAGACGTGCGGCAGCACCTCCTCGGGGATGCCGGGCCCGTGGTCGCGTACCGCGATCACCAGCTCGTCGCCCTCGACGCGCACCGAGACCCGCACCGGCGACCCGCCGTGCTTGAGGGCGTTGCCGATCAGGTTGGCCAGCACGACGTCGAGGCGGCGCGGGTCGACGCGGGCCATGATGCCGCGCTCGGCGTCGAGCTCGACGGCGTCCAGCCAGGCCCGGGTGTCGATGCACGCGGTGATCTGGTCGGCGATGTCCACGTCGTCCAGGACCAGGCGGGCGGTGCCCGCGTCGAAGCGGGTGACCTCCATCAGGTTCTCGACCAGGACGTTCAGGCGCCGGGTCTCGGAGACCACGAGCCGCACCGCGGGCGCGATCATCGGGTCGAGGCTGTCCTCCTCCTCGTCGAGGACCTCGGCGACGGCGGTGAGCGCGGTCAGCGGCGTACGCAGCTCGTGCGACATGTCGGCGACGAAGCGGCGGCTGGCCTCCTCCCGCGCGCTCATGTCCGTGACCTTCTTCTCCAGGGCCTCGGCCGTCCGGTTGAACGTCCTGGACAGATCGGCGAGTTCGTCCGTGCCGGAGACCCTGAGGCGGGTGTCGAGCTTGCCCTCGCCGAGCCGGCGCGCCGCGTCCCCGAGCCGCTGCACCGGCCGCAGCACGGTGGTGGCGGCCGCCTGCGCGAGCAGCGCCGAGGCGAGCAGCGCGAGGAAGGTGGCGATGCCGAGGGACCAGGCGAGGGAGTTGAGGTCGCGCCGCTCCTGGTCGAGCGGGGCCAGCATGTAGCCGGTCGGCCCGGCACCGATGATCTTCGTGCCGCCGACCAGGTACGGGTGCCCGTGCAGCGTGATCCGCTGCCAGAACAGGTGGTACGGGTAGGCGTTGGTCCCCGTCACCTTCTGCTTCTTGTCGACCGCTTCCTGCAGTGACTTGGGTACGTCGTCGAGCGTGAAGCCGTCCACGTTCGAGGCCCCGACGATCGGCTTGCCGGGGGCGCGCTCGGCCACGAGCAGCACGTTGTAACGGGAGTTGCTGCTGTCCGCCATCTGCTTGGCGGCCACCTGCAGATCGTGCTCGACCGGCTGCAGCGGCAGCGAGGCCGCCCGGTTCTGCATGCCCTGACGGAAGTCGTTGAGCGCCGAGTCCTGCGTACGGACCAGAACGGCCTCGCGGTTGAGCCAGTACGCGATGCCGGACGCGGAGACGGCCGCGGTCAGCGCGACGAGCGCGAACACCACGACGAGGCGCAGCCGCAGACTGGTCCAGCGCAGACCGGCGAGTATCGCTCGCTTCACTTGCCCTGCTTATCGGGGGTACGGGGGTGGTGCGACGGGTTCACGAGGGGGTGTCCAGGCGGTAGCCCACGCCACGGACGGTACGGATCAGCGTCGGCGAGGACGGCACGTCCTCGACCTTGGCGCGCAGCCGCTGCACACAGGCGTCGACGAGCCGGGAGTCGCCCAGGTAGTCGTGCTCCCACACGAGCCGGAGCAACTGCTGGCGGGAGAGCGCCTGGCCCGGCCGACGGCTCAGTTCGAGGAGCAACCGCAGCTCGGTGGGCGTGAGTTGAAGGTCCTCGCCGTTCTTGGTGACCGTCATCGCGGCCCGGTCGATCACCACGTTGCCGAACGCCGCCGAGTCGGTGGCCTCCCGCTCGCCGCGCCGCAGGACGGCCCGGATCCGGGCGTCGAGAACCCGCCCCTGGACCGGCTTGACCACATAGTCGTCGGCGCCGGACTCCAGGCCCACCACCACGTCGATGTCGTCGTTGCGCGCGGTCAGCAGGATGATCGGCAGCTGGTCGGTGCGCCGGATCCGGCGGCACACCTCGAAGCCGTCGATCCCGGGCAGCATCACGTCCAGCACGATCAGGTCCGGCCGCTGCTCGCGCAGCAGTTTCAGGCCGTCCTCTCCCGTCGCCGCGGTGGCCACACGGTGGCCCTGGCGTGACAGGGAGAGTTCGAGGGCCGTGCGGATGGCGTCGTCGTCCTCGATCAGCAACAGGAAAGGCACAGAGGTCATTCTGGCCCATGGTGGAGAGGAGCACGACCCCCGTCCGGCCCCCGGCCCGCGACAACGCGTTCACAGGCCGCTGTGACAGGCCTGTGACACTCGGCAGACAGCTCGATGAAGTGGCCCGGGCAAGCTCTTCCTCGTAACCAAGCACGCCGAAGAAACAGACTCCACCGACGGGGGGCGCGAGATGAACGCACTGCACAGCACCAACTCCAGCGCAGTTGTGACGCGTCTCCACGACGTCGTACGGAGCACCGAGAAGTCCGGCGCTCTGGGCGGGCGGGGGTGCGCTCGGAGCGCCGGGCGTCAGCACTCGTCGTACATGACGGTGATTGACAGCCCCGCGGTTGCGGCCGCGGGGAACAAGCCACAGGGAAGCGGGGAGGCGGCGTACCGGGAGGTCACGGGGGAGCGGAAGAGCCTGTCGGAGGCGGAGTTCACCGCCTACGTACAGGAACGCCGCGCCTCCCTGTACGCAACCGCCTACCACCTGACCGGCGACCGCTACGAGGCGGAGGACCTGCTGCAGAGCGCGCTGTTCTCCACCTACCGGGCCTGGGACCGCATCAGCGACAAGGCGGCGGTCGGCGGCTATCTGCGCCGCACGATGACCAATCTGCACATCAGCGCCTGGCGGCGGCGCAAGCTCAACGAGTACCCGACCGAGGAGCTGCCGGAGACGGCCGGCGACACGGACGCGATGCGCGGCACCGAACTGCGCGCGGTGCTCTGGCAGGCGCTGGCCCGCCTGCCCGAACTGCAGCGCACGATGCTGGTCCTGCGCTACTACGAGGGTCGTACCGATCCGGAGATCGCGGACATCCTCGACATCAGTGTCGGCACGGTGAAGTCCAGCATCTGGCGCTCGCTGCGCCGGCTGCGCGAGGACGAGGTCCTCAGCTTCGGCCGTGACGAGGAGGAGTCCTTCGGCGAGCTGGTGGCCTGAAGGTCTGGGGGAGGGACGCGGGTGGTCCGCGGGGGACACGGGGGCCACTCACGGGGGTAACGGGGTAACGGGGGAAGCGGCGGGGCCAATCGGCCCCGCCGCTTCATTTCGTACGCCGAGGCTAGGCGGCCGCCGCCGTGCGGCAGCGGCCGGCCGCCGCGCCCGCGATGCGGCCGAGGGCCTCCTCCTTGCCGCAGGGGTGGGCGCCGAGCGCCGTCTGGCGGGCGACGATCGCGCGCTCGGCGCGCATCAGGCGCCAGCCGCGGCGCAGCAGGAACGCCACAGACTTGCGGCCCTCCTTCAGGTCGCGGAGCAGCCTGCGGCGGAAGGTCGTGGAGGGCCGCCCGCGCAGGCAGATCGCGTCCGCGAGCACCCCGAGCTCCTGACAGCGGGTCACGATGTCGGCGGCGAAGATGCCCTCCGCGATGAACAGCGGGGTGCGGTCGATGCCGAGCGCGGTGGTGCCGGTGATGGAACTCGTCGCGATCGAGTAGACCGGCACGGCGGTACGCCCCGTACGGCACAGCTCGGTGATGGCGCGGACCGCGGCGTCCGCGTCCCAGGACAGCGGGGAGTCCCAGTCGATGTCCGCACTGCCCGCCACCAGCGGCAGGGTCGGGTCGTCACCTTCTTTGTAGAAGTCGTCGAGGCGCAGCACGGGCAGGTCCGTGCGGGCGGCGAGGGACGACTTGCCGGAGCCGGAGGGCCCCGACAGCAGGACGACGCGCGTCGGAATGGCAGATGAACTCACGGGACACCAGTGTGGGCCATGCACCCGGGAGTGGTACCCCTCGGGGAGGCCGTTGGTATCGAGCATCACATCTCAACTACGCTACGTGCCCGCGTGATTACGCACCTTCCGTACGAGAGTGAGTGGGATCCCATGGGACATCACGAGGCCCCCAAGGCCGCCAGGACCCTGCGCCACCGGGCCCTGCTGCGGGCGGGGCTCACCGTCACCGCGGCCGGCGCGGCCCTGGCCGGCGCCGGTTCGGCAGCGCAGGCCGCGCCGGTGGCCGACGCTCCCGTGGTGGGGCACAACGCGATGGCCAACGACCTCGCGGCGGGCGCGCAGGGCGCGGCCGGGGCGGTCGGCTATGCGGTCGCTCCCGCCAAGTCGCTGCGGCTCGACCCGCTGGCCAACACCGGGGTCGACCCGCTGGACAACGGCGTGGGCGCCAAGGTCGCGGACTTCCGGCCCGTCTCGACGACGATGGCGACGAGTCCGGTGGCGAGCGGCGGCGCCCTCAAGGACCTCCCCGTCACCGGTCAGGCCGCGGGGCTGCTGCCCGGCTGAGCCCGCGCGTCCGTGTCCGGCACGAGAAACGCCCGAGGCCCCCGCCGGTCCAACGGGCGGGGGCCTCAGGTGAGTCGGGGCTCAGTACGCGGAGCCGGACGCGCCCAGCGAACCGGTCGGGTGCCAGACCGTCTTGGTCTCCAGGAACGCGGTGAGCCGGTCGGTGCCCGGGTCCGCGGTGAAGTCCACGGCCTTGGGGCGCACGACGCGCTTGAGGTTGTCCGCCGCCGCGATCTCCAGGTCGCGGGCCAGGTCGGCACCCGCGCCCGTCAGGTCGATCGCGTTGACGTCCTGGTGCGCGGCCAGCGGCGCCGCGATCTCGGCCGTCCTGCCGGACAGGACGTTGACCACGCCGCCCGGCAGGTCCGAGGTGGCGAGGACCTCGCCGAGCGAGAGCGCCGGGAGCGGAGCCTTCTCGGAGGCGATCACGACGACGGTGTTGCCGGTCGCGATCACGGGCGCGATGACCGAGACCAGGCCCAGGAACGACGACTCCTGGGGCGCGAGGACCGTGACGACGCCGGTCGGCTCGGGGGTGGAGAGGTTGAAGAAGGGGCCCGCGACCGGGTTGGCCCCGCCCACGACCTGGCCGATCTTGTCCGTCCAGCCCGCGTACCAGACCCAGCGGTCGATGGCCGCGTCCACGACGGCGGCGGCCTTCGACTTCGACAGGCCCTCGGCCTCGGCGACCTCCCGTACGAACTGGTCCTTGCGGCCCTCCAGCATCTCGGCGACGCGGTAGAGGATCTGGCCCCGGTTGTACGCGGTCGCGCCGGCCCAGCCGCCGAACGCCTTGCGGGCCGCGACGACCGCGTCCCGCGCGTCCTTGCGCGAGGAGAGGGGCGCGTTGGCCAGCCACTTGCCCTTGCTGTCGACCACTTCGTACACCCGGCCGCTCTCGGAACGCGGGAACTTCCCGCCCACGTACAGCTTGTAGGTCTTGAAGACGCTCAGCCGCGTCGGAGTCTCAGACATCGAGGTAGCCCTCCAGGCCGTGCCGGCCGCCCTCGCGGCCGAAGCCCGACTCCTTGTAGCCGCCGAACGGCGAGGTCGGGTCGAACTTGTTGAACGTGTTGGCCCAGACGACACCGGCGCGGAGCTTGTTCGCGACCGCGAGGATGCGCGAGCCCTTCTCCGTCCAGATGCCGGCGGAGAGGCCGTACTGGCTGTTGTTGGCCTTGGCGACGGCCTCGTCCGGGGTGCGGAAGCTCAGCACCGACAGGACCGGGCCGAAGATCTCGTCGCGGGCGATGGTGTGCGCCTGGGTGACGTTCGTGAACAGCGTCGGGGCGAACCAGTAACCCGCCGAGGGCAGGTCGCACGGCGCGGTCCAGCGCTCGGCGCCCTCCGCCTCGCCCGTCTCGGTGAGCGCGGTGATGCGGGCCAGCTGCTCGGCCGAGTTGATCGCGCCGATGTCGGTGTTCTTGTCCAGCGGGTCGCCGAGGCGCAGCGTGGACAGACGGCGCTTGAGCGAGTCGAGCAGCTCGTCCTGGATCGACTCCTGGACCAGGAGGCGCGAGCCCGCGCAGCACACCTGGCCCTGGTTGAAGAAGATGCCGGAGACGATGCCCTCGACGGCCTGGTCGATGGGGGCGTCGTCGAAGACGATGTTGGCGCCCTTGCCGCCCAGCTCCAGGGTGACCTTCTTGGACGTGCCGGCCACCGAGCGGGCGATCGCCTTGCCGACGGCGGTCGAGCCGGTGAAGGCGACCTTGTTCACGTCCGGGTGCTCGACCAGGGCCGCGCCCGCGTCGCCGTACCCGGTGAGGATGTTGACGACGCCCTTGGGCAGGCCCGCCTGGCGGCAGATGTCCGCGAAGAACAGGGCCGAAAGGGGAGTGGTCTCGGCCGGCTTCAGGACGACCGTGTTGCCCGTCGCCAGCGCCGGGGCGATCTTCCACGCCAGCATCAGGAGCGGGAAGTTCCACGGGATGACCTGGCCCGCGACGCCCAGCGGGCGCGGGTTCGCACCGAACCCGGCGTGGTCGAGCTTGTCGGCCCAGCCCGCGTAGTAGAAGAAGTGCGCGGCGACCAGCGGGAGGTCCGCGTCGCGGGTCTCCTTGATCGGCTTTCCGTTGTCCAGGGTCTCCAGGACGGCCAGCTCGCGGCTGCGCTCCTGGATGATCCGCGCGATGCGGAACAGGTACTTGGCGCGCTCGGAGCCGGGCAGCGCCGACCACTTCTCGAACGCCTTGCGGGCGGCCTTCACGGCCCGGTCCACGTCCTCGGCGCCCGCCTGGGCGACCTCGGACAGGACCTCCTCGGTGGACGGCGAGACGGTCTTGAAGACCTTGCCGTCGGCGGCCTCGGTGAACTCGCCGTCGATGAACAGGCCGTAGGAGGGGGCGATGTCGACGACCGAGCGCGACTCGGGCGCCGGTGCGTAGTCAAAAACAGATGCCATGGTGATCAGTCCACCGTCACGTAGTCGGGGCCGGAGTAGCGGCCGGTCGCCAGCTTCTGACGCTGCATCAGCAGGTCGTTGAGCAGCGAGGAGGCGCCGAAGCGGAACCAGTGGTTGTCCAGCCAGTCCTCGCCCACGGTCTCGTTGACCAGGACCAGGAACTTCACCGCGTCCTTGGTGGAGCGGATGCCGCCGGCCGGCTTCACGCCGACCTGGATCCCGGTCTGGGCGCGGAAGTCGCGTACGGCTTCGAGCAGCACCAGGGTGTTGGGCGGCGTGGCGTTCACGGCCACCTTGCCCGTCGACGTCTTGATGAAGTCGGCGCCGCCCATCATGCCGAGCCAGCTGGCGCGGCGGATGTTGTCGTACGTCGACAGCTCACCGGTCTCGAAGATGACCTTGAGGCGGGCCTTGTCGCCGCACTCGGCGCGGACGGCCGCGATCTCCTCGTACACCTTGAGGTAGTGACCGGCCAGGAACGCGCCCCGGTCGATCACCATGTCGATCTCGTCGGCGCCGGCCGCGACCGCGTCCCGGACGTCCGCGAGCTTGACCGGCAGCGCCGCGCGGCCGGCCGGGAAGGCGGTGGCGACGGACGCGACCTTGACGTCCGAGCCCTTCAGCACCTCCTTGGCGGTGGCCACCATGTCCGGATAGACGCAGACGGCGGCGGTGTGCGGGGTGGTGCGGTCGGTCGGATCGGGGTGGACGGCCTTGGCGGCGAGCGCCCGGACCTTGCCCGGGGTGTCCGCGCCTTCCAGCGTCGTCAGGTCGATCATCGAAATGGCCAGGTCGATGGCGTACGCCTTGGCCGAGGTCTTGATCGAACGGGTGCCGAGGGACGCGGCGCGCGCTTCCAGGCCCACCGGGTCGATGCCGGGGAGCCCATGGAGGAAGCGGCGCAGCGCACCGTCGGACGCGGTCGCGTCGGCGAAGGCAGCTGCAGGTGCATTGGTGGGCATGGTCACCAGATGAGCATATCTACGCGCGTAGCTGCCTGTACAGCCCCCGGGGCTCAGGTGAGCGGGGGTGAGCTCTGTCACGCGCCCGTGACGTGGAGCGGACGCTTCTCGTACGGGTGATCCACCTGGACCTAACCAAGGGGCCGTCCCGTTCAGCGGGGTGGGGAACGGCTTCATTCATGCTCTGACCTCGGCTGTCGGTATGGATCTGCCCCGTTGTCAGTGGTGGTGCATAGCCTGGGCAGGTGAAGGGAGGTGATCGGCCGTGATGCGCGCCTACAAGTTCCGGCTTCGCCCGACGGTCCGTCAGTCGCTGGCTCTCGGCGAGATGTTGCAGGACCACTGTTCGCTCTACAACGGCGCGTTGCAGGAGCGTCGTGACGCCTACGGTCACGTCTCGAAGACGAGCATTAAATATGGGGAGCAGTCCGCGCAGCTCAAGGGGATCCGGATATTCGACCCGGAGCGACAGGGGCGTTGGTCGTTTTCCTCGCAGCAGGCGACGCTGCGGCGGCTGGACAGGGGGTTCGCTGCGTTCTTCCGCCGCGTCAAGACTGGTCAGACCCCCGGGTATCCGCGGTTCAAGGGCGTTGGCCATTTCGATACGGTGATCTTCCCGAAGGACGGGGACGGCTGCCGTTGGGACTCCACCCCACACGACCGCCAGACTCGTGTCCGCCTCCAAGGGGTCGGGCACGTTCGCGTGCACCAGCATCGGCCGGTCAAAGGCCGGGTCAAGACGATCTCCGTCAAGCGGGAAGGCGCGCATTGGTACGTGATCCTGGCCTGCGACAACGTCTCGGCTGAACCGCTCCCCGAGATGGGTAAGACCGTCGGTATCGACCTGGGTGTGACGCACTTCCTGACCACCTCGGACGGCGTGCATGTCGAAAACCCGCGCTTCCTCGCAGCGTCCGCCGAAGCCCTGGCAGAAGCGCAGCAGCAGTTATCGAAATTTCCCCGGCGGACCCGGCGCCGATCGAAGAGGCACCGGGCCGCAGCCCGCAAGGCCGCCAGGCTGCACGCCAGGATCCGGCGTCAGCGGCTGGACTATCACCATAAGACCGCCCTCGCTCTGGTCCGCGAGCACGACGTGATCGGATACGAGCGACTCAACACCGCGGGCATGACTCGCGCTCCGAAACCCAGGCCTGACCCCGACCGGCCCGGCTCGTTCCTGTCGAACGGTGCCGCTGCCAAGGCCGGACTGAACCGCAGCATCCTGGATGCGGGTTGGGGGCAGTTCCTCACAATCCTGGCGAACAAGGCTGAGAGTGCTGGTCGCCAAGTGATCCCGGTGGACGCCCGCAACACCTCCCGCACATGTCCCGCATGCGGGCACACCGCGAAGGAGAACCGCACCACCCAAGCAAGGTTCGAGTGCACCGCCTGCGGGTTCCTCGGGAACGCCGACCACGTAGGCGCACTCAACGTCCTCAACAGGGCCGGGCTGGCCCTCTGCACGGTGACCTAGCTACCGACGCAGGAAGCCCCCGACGCCAGTCGTGGGTGGAGTCACAGATTTCTTCTGCAGCCAAGCAGCCAAGCCAAGCAAGGGGGGCCGAGGGGCGCCGGGCGCCCCGGGCCCCGGACCGGACAGCCCGGCCGCCCACCCCGCCCCCGAACATCACCGCCGCCTCCAGCGCCCCCGCCGCCCCCAGGGCCGCCGCCTCGCTGCCCGCCTCCAAGCCGGTACGGGTGAGGATCCCGGCCGCCGGGGTCGACGCGAGCCCCGTCCTCGACCTCGGTCCGGCCGCCGACGGCACCGTCGAGGTGCCCTCCGTCGCAGACGCCGACAAGATCGGCTGGTACGACAAGGGGGTCGCCCCGGGCCAGACCGGGCCCGCCGTGCTCATCGGGCACTTCGACACCGTCAAGGGCCCGGCGGTCCTGAAGAACGTCTCCAAGGTCAAGGTCGGCGACCTCATCTCGGTCGCCCGCGCCGACGGGAAGACCGCCGAGTTCAAGGTCCGCGCGCTGGAACAGGTCGACAAGTCGGCCTTCCCGACCCAGAAGGTGTACGGCAACACCGACCGCCCCGAGCTGCGCGTCATCACCTGCGGCGGCGAGCTGACCGGCGGGCACCGCCCCGACAACATCATCCTGTACGCGGATCTGGTGGCCTGAGCGAACCGGGGCCCGGGCTCTGAGGCAGAATCGGGCCATGACGAGCCCCACGCCGCCCGCCGAGCCGGCCTACGCCGACCGGACCTACCGCTCACCCGCCGGTATCGCCGGCGGCGCGCTGCTGCTTGCGATCGGTATCTGGCTCGGCGTCGACGCCGTGATCCAGGGCCACGGCAACGCCCCCTGGCTGGCGCTCGCCGTACTGCTCTGCGCGGTGCCGCTGATCGTCGCCTTCAGCTTCCGCCCCGCGGTGTTCGCGGGCGCCGACCGGCTCCTGGTGCGCAACCCGTTCCGTACGATCACGCTGCCCTGGGCGTCCGTGGCGGACGTGCGGGCCGGGTACTCCAGCGAGGTCTTCGACCAGTCCGGCGGCAAGTACCAGCTGTGGGCGATCCCCGTCTCGCTGCGCCAGCGCAAGCGGGTGGCCCGCCGTCAGGTGCGGGACGCGACGGTCGACGGGCAGATCGGCGTCCCGGTCACGGCCGACGTCAGCGATGCCAAGGCGCGCATGGCGCCAGCCGACCAGTCCATCAGGGACCTGCGCGACCTCGCCGAACAGGGCGCCCTGCGCGACAGCGCACAGGGCGAGGTCGCTGTCCGCTGGGCGTACGAGGTGATCGCGCCGGCGGTCGCCGGGGCGGTGCTGTTCGTCGTCCTGCTCGCCATCGGCTGACCCCGGTCACGGCGGGCCCGGCCATACCAGGAGCATGTACGCGCCCAGCCACGCCGACGACAGGGTGGCCGCGCCGAGCACCAGGACGGTGACCGTGCGGCGGGCCCGCGCCAGCGCCAGCGCGACCGGCAGCAGCAGCGGGAAGCCGGGGACCAGGAACCGGGCCCGCGGGAAGTAGACGCCGCCGCTGCCGAGGACGACCACGAGGAGCGCGCCCGTGAAGATCAGCAGGGCCGGCGGCTGGCGGTCGGCGAGCGAGAGCAGATACAGCGCGCCGGACCCGATCAGGACCAGCGTGACCAGGACCAGGAACAGCGGCGGCCGGTTCGCGTACACGAGGATGGAGCGGATGTCGCGCAGGGTGCCGATGCCGCCGTCCCACTCGTTGTCCCAGACCTTCTGCACCGCGAAGTAGCCGTCCCAGCGGCCGAGCCGCAGCCCCACCCAGGCCACATAGCCGCACCAGCCGGCCGGTGCGAGCAGCCCGCCGAGCACCAGGCGCCGGTCGAGCCCGCGGGCGCGTACGAGAGCCACGAGGGCGGCGAGCGAGACGGCGGCCGCGATCGCGATGCCGGTGGGGCGGGTCAGGCCCGCCAGCGCCGCCAGCGAGCCCGCCCAGACCCAGCGCCGGGTCAGCACGCAGTACAGGGCCCATGCCGTAAGGGCGGTGAACAGGGACTCGGTGTAGCCCATCCACTGGACCACGCCGACCGGCAGCGCCGCCCACAGGACCGTGAGCAGGGCGCCTGTACGGCGGCCGTGCAGGCGGTCGCCGACCGCGAACACCCCGCACGCGGCGACCAGCGAGAACCCGATCGCGAGCAGCAGTCCGACGCTGGCCCGCGAGCCCGGCGTGACGGCCGCGACCGCCTTGACCAGGCCCGGGTACAGAGGGAAGAAGGCCAGGTTGTTCAGCTGCCCGGCGTGCAGCGCGTGGACGTAGCCGTGGTCGGCGATGCCGAGGTACCAGTTGGAGTCCCAGGACGTGGCGAGCGTCGGCCAGATCCCGTGGTGGCGCACGTGGGCCCACTTCGCGAGGACGAGCATCCCGAAGAGGCGGACCGCGAGATAGCCGAGCAGCGCGGGCCCGGCGTACCTGAGGGCGGTGCGTGCCCGCTCCTCGGCCGGCGGCCGGCCGCCCGTGGCGCGCGGGGCCGGCCGGCGGGCGGCGGGGACGGGACGGCGACGGACCGTGGTCGTCGCCGGTGGCGGTGCGGTCGGGGACACGGCGACGGCTCCTTGGCTCGGGCACGGCGAGAGGTACGGGTCACCTTTTCTCGCCAGTCCCCGCCGGATGCCGCACCGCTGCGTCAACTGCCGTACGAAATCACCCGAAAGCGGGAGTGGGGCGGTGGTCGATTGACCACCGCCCCACTCCGTCGCGTGCCGTCCGTCAGATGCCGGCGGCCGCCGCGAGGTCCTTCTTGATGCCGGCGAGCAGCTCGGCGCCCTTGGCGCGGGCCGCGTCAAGATCGTCGGACGAGCCCACCGGGACCACGACCTCCAGGTAGCACTTGAGCTTCGGCTCGGTGCCGCTCGGGCGGACGATCACCCGGGCGCCCTCCAGGTAGTAGCGCAGGCCGTCGGTGGGCGGCAGGGCCTCGGTCCCCTCGGTGAGGTCCTCGGCCCTGGTGACGGCGAGGCCCGCCAGCGAGGTCGGCGGCTGCTCGCGCAGGCGCGCCATCGCGTCCGAGATCACGGTGAGGTCCTCGACGCGCACCGACAGCTGGTCGGTGGCGTGCAGGCCGTGCGCGAGGGCCAGCTCGTCCAGGAGGTCCAGCACCGTGCGGCCCTGCTCCTTCAGGACGGACGCGAGCTCGGCGACCAGGAGCGCGGCCGTGATGCCGTCCTTGTCGCGCACGCCCTCGGGGTCGACGCAGTAGCCGAGCGCCTCCTCGTAGCCGTAGCGCAGACCGTCCACGCGGGCGATCCACTTGAACCCGGTGAGCGTCTCCTCGTAGCCGAGCCCGGCTGCCTCGGCGATGCGGCCGAGCAGCGAGGACGACACGATCGACTCGGCGAACACACCCGAGACGCCCTTGGTGACCAGGTGGGCGGCGAGCAGCGCGCCGACCTCGTCGCCGCGCAGCATCCGCCACTCGCCGTCCCGGTCCTTGACCGCGGCGGCGCAGCGGTCGGCGTCCGGGTCGTTGGCGATCACGATGTCGGGGTCGGCGCGGCGGGCCGTGGCGAACGCCAGGTCCATCGCGCCCGGCTCCTCCGGGTTGGGGAAGGCGACCGTCGGGAACGCCGGGTCGGGCTCGGCCTGTTCGGCCACGAGCACCGGTTCGGGGAACCCGGCCCGCGCGAACGCGGCGAGCAGCACGTCCTTGCCGACGCCGTGCATCGCCGTGTAGACGACGTTCGCGGTGCGCGGCGACCCGGGGGTCAACACCGCGTCCGTACGCGCCAGGTAGGCGTCCAGGACCTCGTCCCCGAGCACCTCCCAGCCGCTCTCGGGGCGCGGTACGTCGTTCAGCGAGACGACCGCGTCGATCTCGGCGGCGATCTCCGCGTCGGCCGGCGGCACGATCTGCGAGCCGTCGCCGAGGTAGACCTTGTAGCCGTTGTCGCGCGGCGGGTTGTGACTGGCCGTCACCTCGACGCCGGCCACGGCGCCCAAGTGCCTTATGGCGTAGGCGAGTACGGGCGTCGGCAGCGGCCGGGGCAGGACGGTCGCCTTCAGACCGGCGCCCACCATGACGGCCGCCGTGTCCCGCGCGAAGTCCGCGGACTTGTAGCGGGCGTCGTAGCCGATGACGACGAGCCCGTCGCCCTGGCCCTTCGCCTTCAGGTACGCGGCGAGCCCGGCGGCGGCCCGGATGACGACCGAGCGGTTCATCCGCATCGGCCCGGCGCCCAGCTCGCCGCGCAGCCCGGCGGTGCCGAACTGCAGCGTGCCGCTGAACCGCGCGGCCAATTCCTCGGCGTCCGCGCTCTCGATGAGCTTCGCGAGCTCCTCGCGCGTCTCGCTGTCGGGGTCCTCGGCCAGCCAGGCCTGGGCCCGCGCGATCAGGTCCTGCGTCACGTTGTCAGCCTTTCGCGAAAAGGGGATCAGATGCGGTCGAGTACCCGGGTGAGCAGCTCGCCCATGCGCGCCGCGGAGTCGCGGCCCGCCTGGAGCACCTCTTCGTGGTTGAGCGGCTCACCGGTGAGACCGGCGGCGAGGTTGGTGACGAGCGAGATCCCGAGGACCTCCGCGCCGGCCTCGCGGGCGGCGATGGCTTCGAGCACGGTCGACATGCCGACCAGGTCGCCGCCCATCACGCGGACCATGTTGATCTCGGCCGGGGTCTCGTAGTGCGGGCCGGGGAACTGGACGTACACGCCCTCTTCCAGCGTCTCGTCGACCTCCTTGCACAGCGCGCGCAGGCGCGGCGAGTACAGGTCGGTGAGGTCCACGAAGTTGGCGCCGATGATCGGCGAGGTGGCCGTCAGGTTGAGGTGGTCGCTGATCAGGACCGGCTGGCCCGGACGCATGCCCTCGCGCAGACCGCCGCAGCCGTTGGTCAGCACGACGGTCTTGCAGCCGGCGGCGACGGCGGTGCGCACACCGTGCGAGACGGCGGCGACACCGCGGCCCTCGTAGAAGTGCGTACGGCCGAGGAAGACCAGTGCGCGCTTGTCACCGATCTTGTACGAGCGGATCTTGCCGCCGTGTCCCTCGACGGCCGGCGGCGGGAAGCCCGGCAGCTCGGTCACGGGGAACTCGGCCTCGGGGGCGCCGAGGGCGTCGACGGCCGGCGCCCAGCCGGAGCCCATCACCAGGGCGACGTCGTGGGTCTCGGCGCCGGTGAGCTCGCGCAGACGCGCGGCGGCGGCGTCGGCGGCGGCGTGGGGGTCCTGGAGCAGGTCCGGGGTGGCAGATGCGTTCACTGAGTCTCTCGCCTCGCGAAGGAACGTCGTCCCGCCCGGTGACTGTCCGGCCGGGTCCGGGGGATTTCCCCCGGTAAAGAAGAATTACGCGCACGAGCGTAACCGCTGAAGTCCTACGCGCGTAGATGTGCAGGATAACGGACCTGTCCGATCCCTTTGTGGCTTCGCACGAAAGCGGCGGCGGGCCATCGCGCCGCAAAGGCGCGAAGCCCGGCCCTGACCTTGGTCTTCAAGGGGGGCCGGGCTCCGGTCCGGCCTCAGCAGGGCCGCTTGCGGAGTTCCATCACATAGTCGTGCGGCGCGCCCGCGGACTCGGCCGCGTCGGCCAGCTCGCCCAGGTACCGCGCCGAGGGCAGACCGCCCTCGTACCCGTTCAGGACGTACAGCCAGGCCGCTTCCTCGCCGTCCAGCGTGTGCACCCGCACCCGCATTCGGCGGTAGATGTCGAGCCCGACCCCCTCCCACCGGTCCATGGACTCCTCGTCGAGCGGCGCGATGTCGTACAGGGCGACGAAGACCTGCGAGCGGGGTGCCTCGACGATCGTCGCGAGGGCGCCCTCCCAGCCCATCTGCTCCCCGCCGAACGTCAGGCGCCAGCCGTTGAGCCAGCCGGTGCCGCGCAGCGGGGAGTGCGGGGCGCGGCGGGTCATCAGCCGCGGATCCAGGTTGCCGGCGTACGCGGCGTAGAGCGACATGGTGTCGAGGGTACGACAGTGGCCCGTGGGGGTACTTCGTGCGGCCCGCCCGCATCCGGGCCACGGCGGATCCCGCCACGGCGGCCGAATGGCGCCCCCGGGGCGAGGACACTTGAAGCGTGCGGGACAATGAGGTACGTACTGCGTTCCCCCGGGGCCCCGCCCCGGACCCCCGGCCGGGCGGGCAGGCAGGCCGGGATCGACACTACGAGGCGGACTTTTTCGTGACGCGGATCGTGATCATCGGTGGCGGACCGGGCGGATACGAGGCGGCCCTGGTGGGCGCCCAGCTCGGTGCGGAGGTGACCGTCGTGGACTGCGACGGTCTGGGCGGGGCGTCGGTGCTCACCGACTGCGTGCCGTCGAAGACCCTGATCGCGACGGCCGAGGTGATGACCACCTTCGACTCTTCGTACGAGGAGTTGGGCATCCTCGTCGCCGACGACACGCCCCCCGAGGAGCAGTCCGCCCGGGTCGTCGGCGTGGACCTCGGCAAGGTCAACCGGCGCGTCAAGCGCCTCGCGCTCGCCCAGTCCCACGACATCACCGCCTCGGTGACCCGGGCCGGCGCCCGCGTCATGCGCGGCCGCGGCCGGCTCGCGGGCCCTCAGGGCATCGACGGCACCCGCGACGTGATCGTCACGGCCGCCGACGGCACCGAGGAGATGCTCACCGCCGAGGCCGTCCTCATCGCCACCGGCGGCAGCCCGCGCGAGCTGCCCGACGCCCAGCCCGACGGCGAGCGGATCCTCAACTGGACGCAGGTGTACGACCTGGACGAGCTTCCCGAGGAGCTCATCGTGGTCGGCTCCGGCGTCACCGGCGCCGAGTTCGCGGGCGCCTACCAGGCGCTCGGCTCCAAGGTCACCCTCGTCTCGTCCCGCGACCGGGTGCTGCCGGGCGAGGACCCGGACGCGGCAGCCGTCCTGGAGGACGTGTTCCGCCGCCGCGGCATGAACGTCATGGCCCGCTCGCGCGCCGAGTCCGCCAAGCGCGTCGGCGACCGCGTCGAGGTCACCCTCTCCGACGGCCGCGTCATCGGCGGCACCCACTGCCTGATGGCCGTCGGCGCGATCCCCAACACCGCGAACATGGGTCTTGAGGAGTCGGGCGTACGCCTCAAGGAGTCCGGCCACATCTGGACCGACAAGGTCTCGCGCACCTCCGCCCCCGGCGTGTACGCGGCCGGCGATGTGACCGGCATCTTCGCGCTCGCCTCGGTCGCCGCGATGCAGGGCCGCATCGCGATGTACCACTTCCTGGGCGACGCGGTGGCCCCGCTCAACCTGAAGACGGTCTCCTCCAACGTCTTCACCGACCCGGAGATCGCCACCGTCGGCTACACGCAGGCCGACGTCGACGCGGGCAAGATCGAGGCCCGCGTCGTCAAGCTGCCGCTGCTTCGCAACCCGCGCGCCAAGATGCAGGGCATCCGGGACGGCTTCGTCAAGATCTTCTGCCGCCCCGGCACCGGCATCATCGTGGGCGGTTGTGTCGTCGCTCCGCGCGCGAGTGAACTGATCCATCCGATCTCGATCGCGGTCGACAACAATCTGACGGTCGAGCAGATCGCGAATGCGTTCACTGTGTACCCGTCGCTGTCGGGCTCGATCGCCGAGGTGGCCCGTCAGCTGCACACCCGGAAGAAGGCCGGAGAGGCGTAACTTCCCTGGTGGGACAGGGGGTTGTCGAGGGAGGCGCGAGGCCTGGGAGTACCGGTCCGGACGTATACCACTCGATGACCCCCTTTGAGTGCACCTTCTGTTATTCGGCGCAAACTGCTGAGAATATTCGGCCGCCCAGGTTACTGTCAGTTTCGTGTTCGCTGCAGAACGTCGCCAATTGATCCTCGAAATGGTGCGCGCCAACGGGGCGGTATCGCTCCGTGAGCTCGCCCGCGTCGTCCAGACCTCCGAAGTGACCGTACGGCGGGACGTGCGGGCGCTGGAGGCAGAAGGACTCCTCGACCGCCGGCACGGCGGTGCGGTGCTGCCGGGCGGGTTCACCCGCGAGTCCGGCTTCCCGCAGAAATCCCATCTAGCGACCGCCGAGAAGACGGCCATCGCCGACCTCGCCGCCAGCCTCGTCGAAGAGGGCGAGGCCATTGTGGTCGGCGCGGGGACGACCACGCAGGAGCTGGCCCGCCGGCTCGCACGGGTCCCCGGCCTGACCGTCGTCACCAACTCCCTTCTGGTGGCACAGGCGTTGGCGCACGCCAACCGGGTCGAAGTGGTCATGACCGGAGGCACCCTGCGCGGCTCCAACTACGCCCTGGTGGGCAGTGGCGCCGAGCAGTCCCTCCAGGGCCTTCGCGTCTCCCGCGCCTTCCTGTCGGGGAGCGGACTCACGGCCGAACGCGGCCTGTCCACCTCCAACATGCTCTCGGCGTCCGTCGACCGGGCCCTCGTCCAGGCCGCCGCGGAGGTCGTGGTCCTGGCCGACCACACCAAACTCGGCACCGACACCATGTTCCAGACGGTGCCGACCGACGTGATCACCCGCCTGGTCACCGACGAGCCGCCGGGGCACGACGACCGCGCCGGCACCGAGTTGCAGGCCCTTGCCGACCAGGGCGTGCAGATCGCCGTGGCCGGCCCCGCGGTCCCGGGCGGCGAGGCCACTCCCGGCCGCCCCCCGCGCCGCGACATGCCGCTTCCCGGCCAGCGCCGCAGCCACGGCCCCGGTACGGGACCGCAGTTGCGCAGCGCGGCGTCCATGGGCGAGCCGCAGGGGCCGGGGGAGCGGGCGCGGGTCGCGGATCTGCGGCGGCGCTGAGGCGGGGGCGGCGCCTTCTAGCCCTTCAGGCCCCGGTAGGTCAGGGCGAGCAGGCGGTCCGCCAACTCCGGGTCGTCCGGGGACTGTTCGGCCGCCAGGGCGATCGCGTTGGTCAGCTGCATGAGGTCGGCGATGGTGACGTCGGCTCGTACGGAACCGGCTTCCCTGGCCCGTACGAGCAGGGCGTCGCCCGCCTCCCGCATCGGCTCGCTGCACCTGGCCAGGGCCGAACTCGCGTCGACCGAGGCCGACATGAGGGCGCGGGCCAGGCCCCGGTACACCCCCGCGTGCGTGATGATGGCGCGCAGCCACTCGATGAGCGCGGTGCAGGGCTGCTCGGCGTCCAGCAACTCCCTTGAACGGTCGAGGAGTACGTCCACCTCGCTCTGGAACACCGCGCTCAGCAGGGCGTGACGGGTGGGGAAGTGCCGGTACAGGGTGCCGATGCCCACGCCGGCCCTGCGGGCCACGTCCTCCAGGGAGGTGTCCGTGCCGCGTTCCGCGAAGGCGGTGCGGGCTACGGCGAGCAGGCGGTCGTGGTTGCGCCGCGCATCGGCCCGGAGGGGCCGGACCCCAACCCCCGTTTTCCCATCCATGCCCCCAGCATGCCACCCGCTCCCATCCGGGGTCGCCGGGGTCGGCCCCCACCCCGCCCCTTCCCGCTGTGACACTCTGCGGCTCCGCCGCGTGGCCTCCGGGGGTTGGGAAGGGTGAAGCGAGGTTTCCTGGGGCTCCGCCCCAGACCCCGTTCGCGCCTCAAGGGCGCTCGTCCTCAAACTCCCCCAAGGCCTCAAGGGCCAGGGGGACCCCCATGACAGGCTGAGGATGCTCGGCCCTGCCAGGATCGAACCTGCTGGG
Source organism: Streptomyces mauvecolor (assembly GCF_039532965.1). NCBI lineage: Bacteria > Bacillati > Actinomycetota > Actinomycetes > Kitasatosporales > Streptomycetaceae > Streptomyces > Streptomyces mauvecolor. Next base: position 44,297 of record NZ_BAAASQ010000011.1, read on the forward strand.
GGCGCGGGGAACTGCGCGATCAGCCAGCCACGGCCCGCAGCGAACCACCCGTCCGTCCAGCCTCTCCGGCGTCTGAGGAGCGGGGGTCCGGGGGCAGGGGCCCCGGACCGACGGACGCTCAGCCCACCCACACCCCCGGAGGGTCTCGGGAAGGGGCGGGGTGGGGGAAAAGCAGGAGCCCCGGCCGTGATCGCGGCCGGGGCTCCACTGCGCGTCAGCGCGTCAGTCCTTGATCTCGCAGATCATCGCGCCGGAGGACACGGACGCGCCGACCTCCGCCGAGAGCCCCTTGATCGTGCCGGAGCGGTGCGCGTTCAGCGGCTGTTCCATCTTCATGGCCTCCAGGACGACCACGAGGTCGCCCTCGTTGACTTCCTGGCCCTCCTCGACGGCGACCTTGACGATGGTGCCCTGCATGGGGGAGGCGAGGGTGTCGCCGGAGGCGGCCGAGCCTGCCTTCTTGGCCGCGCGGCGCTTGGGCTTGGCGCCCCCGGCCGCGGCGGTGCGGGCCAGCGTCATGCCCAGGGACGAGGGCAGGGAGACTTCGAGGCGCTTGCCGCCGACCTCGACGACGACCGTCTCGCGGCCCGGCTCCTCGTCGGTCTCGGCGTCGGCCGGAGCCGTGAACGCCGGGATCTCGTTGACGAACTCGGTCTCGATCCACCGGGTGTGGATACGGAACGGGTCGGCCGTGAACGCCGGGTCCTCGACCACCGCGCGGTGGAAGGGGATCGCGGTGGCCATGCCCTCGACGTTGAACTCCGCCAGCGCACGCGCGGCGCGCTGCAGCGCCTGCTCACGGGTCGCGCCGGTCACGATCAGCTTGGCCAGGAGCGAGTCCCAGGCCGGGCCGATCACGCTGCCGGACTCGACGCCGGCGTCCAGGCGGACACCGGGGCCGGTCGGGGGTGCGAAGAGGGTGACGGTGCCGGGGGCGGGCAGGAAGCCGCGGCCCGGGTCCTCGCCGTTGATGCGGAACTCGAAGGAGTGCCCGCGCATGGCCGGGTCGTCGTAGCCGAGTGCTTCGCCGTCGGCGATGCGGAACATCTCGCGGACCAGGTCGATGCCGGTGACCTCTTCGGTGACCGGGTGTTCGACCTGGAGGCGGGTGTTGACCTCCAGGAAGGAGATCGTGCCGTCGGCGCCGACGAGGAACTCGACGGTGCCCGCGCCGACGTAGCCGGCTTCCTTGAGGATGGCCTTGGACGCGGCGTACAGCTCCGCGTTCTGCGCCTCGGTGAGGAACGGCGCCGGGGCTTCCTCGACGAGCTTCTGGTGGCGGCGCTGGAGCGAGCAGTCCCGGGTGGAGACGACGACCACGTTGCCGTGGGTGTCGGCCAGGCACTGGGTCTCGACGTGGCGGGGCTTGTCGAGGTAGCGCTCGACGAAGCACTCGCCGCGGCCGAACGCCGCGACGGCCTCGCGCACCGCGGAGTCGTACAGCTCGGGGACCTCTTCGAGGGTGCGGGCGACCTTCAGGCCGCGGCCGCCGCCGCCGAAGGCGGCCTTGATCGCGATGGGCAGCCCGTGCTGCTCGGCGAACGCGACGACCTCGTCGGCGCCCGAGACCGGGTCCGGGGTGCCCGCGACGAGCGGGGCACCGGCGCGCTGGGCGATGTGACGGGCCGCCACCTTGTCGCCGAGGTCGCGGATGGCCTGCGGGGGCGGGCCGATCCAGGTCAGGCCCGCATCCAGGACGGCCTGGGCGAACTCGGCGTTCTCGGAGAGGAATCCGTAGCCCGGGTGGACCGCGTCCGCTCCCGAGTCGGCCGCGGCCGCGAGCACCTTGGCGATGTCCAGATAACTGGCCGCCGGAGTGTCACCGCCCAGGGCGAACGCCTCGTCCGCCGCCCGGACATGCAGTGCATCCCGGTCCGGATCGGCGTAGACGGCTACGCTCGCGATCCCGGCATCCCGGCAGGCCCGGGCAACACGGACAGCGATTTCGCCACGGTTGGCGATGAGCACCTTGCGCACGATGGCTCCCTCCTTGAAACAAGCTGAGTTTAGGGAAGCCGCACACTGGCTTACGACCCATCCCCAATGGTGAGCTTGCCCACACGGAGTGTGATTCGAGGCACGCTCAAGTCGCGAAATCCCTTGTCGCACCACGGTACGCCGGGCTCCCGTACCGCACAGTAGCGGTGCGGTGTGGTCAAGGTCTCTGTCTCCGAGGCCCTCAGGTCGCCGGGTTTCTTTGTGGAGTCCCTACGAATGGCCGAATGATTCTTTGCGACCCGGCCCTCGCGGGGCGAGGCACTTCACCCCGGACCGGCCACCGTTGTTGTCCAGACTCTTGTACGACCCCTTACCGGTTAGTAGCGTGCGGATCATCGCCGTACTAGGGGTAACAGGGGGTGTCGCGCGTGCTGCGCCGACCGATCGCCATCGTGGCCGCGCTCATTCTCTTCGCCGAGGCCTGCGCCGTCGTGCTCGTGAACTGGGTGCTCGGCAAGGTCGCCGACAACCAGCACATGTCCATGGCCGGGCTCGATCCGGGCGCGATATCCACCGGAGCGTGGGTCGCGGGCGCGCTGTTCGGGATCTTCCTCGCGGCCTGCGGCATCGTCCTGCTGGTCATCGGCGTACGCGACCGCGCCCCCGGCCGCTTCGCCCGTATCGCGGTGATCGCCTGCGCGGTGGTGCACGGCGTGCTGGGCGCGCTCACGGTCGGCCTGGTCGGCTGGCCCGCCTTCGGGTACCTGATGGTCGTGCTCGCGCTGCTCGTCTTCGTACTCCTGGCGTACGTGAAGGAGCGCCCCGAGCCCGAGCCCAAGGACGGCGGGGCCCCCGACGGAGCCCCGGCCGCCGCCTGATCCCCGGCGCTACACCCAGAGGTCGGTGATCGGGACGCCGAGCTCGGCGAGCAGCTTGCGCAGCAGCGGCAGCGAGAGCCCGATGACGTTTCCGTGGTCGCCCTCGATCGAGTCGACGAAGGGCGCCGAGCGGCCGTCCAGCGTGAACGCCCCTGCCACGTAAAGGGGTTCGCCGCTCGCCACGTACGCCGCGATCTCCGCGTCGGTGGGCTCGCCGAACCGTACGACCGTCGACGCGGTCGCCGAGGCGCGCTCGCCGGTTGCCGTGTCGATCACGCAGTGCCCGGTCTGCAGCACGCCGGAGCGGCCGCGCATCGACTTCCAGCGGGCCGTCGCGTCCTCGGCGTCGGCGGGCTTGCCGAGCGCCTGGCCGTCGAGTTCGAGCACCGAGTCGCAGCCGATGACCAGGGCGTCGGCGGCCTCGGGGCGGCCGGCCACCGCGTCCGCCTTCGCCTCGGCGAGTACGAGGGCGAGTTCGGCGGGGCTGGGTGCGGTCAGGGCGTCCTCGTCGACGCCGCTGACGATCACCTCGGGCGCGAGCCCGGCCTGGCGGAGCAGCCCGAGCCGGGCGGGCGATTGGGAGGCGAGGACGAGGCGGCGCTGAGCAGTCATGGGCGCCATCGTAGGCGCCCCCGCCCGGCCCCGGCCCCTCAGTGCAGTCCGGCCGCGAGCATCGCGATCACCATGGTCAGGGCGAGGATCAGGCCCGCCCGGCGCATCATCGCCTGGGCGTCGCGCAGTTCCTTGGGCGGCTCGTTCTCCGGGTCTGACCACAGCATGCAATCGATAGTGGGACCAGGGCTGTTGGCGCGCCTGAGTACGGGTACTCAAGATGCCCCGTGTCAATTGACCAATTGCGGACCAGTACTTCACCCCCCGTTCATGTGCGGCACGCACCGGCCGACTGCCCCTGCCCCGTAAACGGTCCACAGGTTCCATTAGTGAGCGAAGGCTGTTAGTGTCCCGAGTTAACGGAACCCGTGAACCATTAAGGGTCTGCGGTCGGTCCGTCGCGAACAGGGGAGATCGCCATGAACAGGACCAGGATCAACAGGACCAGGATCAACAGGACCAGGATCAACAGGGCCGGGATCGGTGGGGCCCTTCGCCGGGGTGGTGTTCCACTGGCCGCCGGCGCTGCCGCGCTCGCACTGCTCGCCGGGGCGCAGCCGTCCTCCGCCCGGCCCGTCGCGTGGGGTGCGGCGTGGGCCGCGTCGCCCCAGCTCCCCTCGACCGGGTTCACCCCCAACTGGTCGCAGGAGGGCTTCTCGCACCAGAGCGTCCGCCAGATCGTGCGGGTCACCGAGGGCGGCGACCGGCTCCGCATCCGGCTGTCCAACGCGTACGGCACCTCGCCGCTCACCCTCACCGGCGCCACCGTCGCCAAGGCCGGGACGGGAGCGGACGTACAGCCGGGCTCCGTGAGGGAGTTGACCTTCGGCGGCGGGAAGTCCGTGAGCATCCCGGCGCACGGCGAGCTGCGCAGCGACGCGGCTCGACTCGGCCTGGAGCGGCTCGATTCGGTGACCGTCACGCTCTACTTCGCCGGGACGACCGGGCCGGCCACCTTCCACGCCCAGGGCTTCGCCGACACCTACCGGGCCGACGGCGACCACCGGGCGGACCCGTCGGGCCGCGCCTTCACGGCGACCAGCCAGTCCTGGTACTACCTCTCCGGTGTCGAGGTCGGCGGCGGGGCGAGGCGTGACGGCGTCGCCCTGTTCGGGGACTCCATCACGGACGGCTTCGGCTCGACGCCGGGCGCCAACCGCCGCTACTCGGACGCGCTGGCCGAACGCGCCGGCCGGCCCGTCGTCAACGCGGGCATCGGCGGCAACCTCGTACTCAACGACTCGGCCTGGTACGGCGAGCGGTCCGCCGCGCGCTTCGGGCGGGACGCGCTCGACCAGCCCGGCGTCTCTACGGTCGTCGTCCTCGAAGGCGTCAATGACATCGGGTTCAGCGAGGCCCAGAAGGGGTCGAAGCCGCAGCCCACGTACAAGCCGGCGCCGGTCGTCTCCAGCGCCCGGCTCATCGACGGGTACCGGGAGTTGATACGCCAGGCGCACAGCAGGGGGCTGAAGGCGGTCGGCGCGACGCTGCTGCCGCTGAAGGGGTCCGACCACTGGGGTGAGCACTCGGCGCGGGTCAGCGACGAGGTGAACGAGTGGATCCGTACGTCCGGTGCGTTCGACGCGGTGGCGGACTTCGACAAGGCGCTGGCCTCGAAGGCCGACCCGGACCGGCTCGCCCCGGCCTACGACTCGGGGGACGCGCTGCACCCCAACGACGCGGGGTACCGGGTCATGGCGGGCGTACTCGCCGAGGCCCTCTGACCAACCCCTGGGGCTCCGCCCCAGACCCCGGGATGCCCCACCCCACCCCTTCCCGAGACCCTCCGGGGGATGTCGATCGGCTGCGGCCCGTCGTCGCCCCGGGGCTCCGCCCCAGACCCCGTTCGCACCTGAAGGGCGCTCGTCCTCACATGCCGGACGGGCTGAAGATGCCAGTACTGGCCGACACCAGTCCTGTTAGGGGCGCGGGGAACTGCGCGAACGGTCATGGACGGCCCGCTGTCACAAACCCCGCACCCCCCCCGCGGAGCGGGTTACGCCGGCCAGTACGTCCTGGCCCACGTACGGGCCCCCGGCCGGGGCAGGGCGCGCCGGGCGATCCGCGCGGGGTCGGACCACCCCTCCGGTGCCCGCGCCGCGGTGGACGCGGACGAAGCCGTCGCCGCGGCGCGCGCCTGGACCACCGCGAGTGCGGCGGCCAGCTCCTCCGGGGTCGGGTTGCCCCGTACGACCTTGATCACAGCGGCTCCTTACCAGGGCCTAGAGGGGGATGTTGCCGTGCTTCTTCGGAGGGAGGGATTCCCGCTTCGTACGCAGCTGACGCAGGCCCTTCACGATGTGGGCGCGGGTCTCCGACGGCATGATCACCGCGTCGACGTAGCCCCGCTCGGCCGCGATGTACGGGTTGAGGAGCGTGTCCTCGTAGTCCGCGATCAGTTCGGCCCGGGTCGACTCCTGGTCCGAGGCGGCCGCGATCGTGCGGCGGTGCAGGATGTTCACCGCTCCCTGCGCGCCCATGACCGCGATCTGTGCGGTCGGCCAGGCCAGGTTGAGGTCGGCCCCCAGGTGCTTGGAGCCCATGACGTCGTACGCGCCGCCGAACGCCTTGCGGGTGATGACCGTGATCAGCGGGACCGTGGCCTCGGCGTACGCGTAGATCAGCTTGGCGCCGCGCCGGATGATGCCGCCGTACTCCTGGTCGACCCCGGGAAGGAAGCCGGGGACGTCGACGAAGGTCAGGACCGGGACGTTGAACGCGTCGCAGGTGCGCACGAAGCGCGCGGCCTTCTCGGACGCGTTGATGTCGAGGCAGCCCGCGAACTGCATCGGCTGGTTGGCGACGATGCCGACCGGGAAGCCCTCGACACGGCCGAAGCCGGTGACGATGTTCGGCGCGAACAGGGCCTGCGTCTCCAGGAATTCGCCGTCGTCCAGGACGTGCTCGATGGCCGTGTGCATGTCGTACGGCTGGTTCGCGGAGTCCGGGATGAGGGTGTCGAGCTCCCGGTCCTCGTCCGTGGTCTCCAGGTCGGCCTCCTCGGGGAAGGCCGGGGGCTCGCTCAGGTTGTTGGACGGCAGGTAGGACAGGAGGGACTTGACGTACTCGATCGCGTCCTTCTCGTCGCCCGCCATGTGGTGCGCCACGCCCGAGGTCGTGTTGTGCGTGCGCGCGCCGCCGAGCTCCTCGAAGCCGACGTCCTCGCCGGTGACGGTCTTGATGACGTCGGGCCCGGTGATGAACATGTGCGAGGTCTGGTCGACCATCACCGTGAAGTCGGTGATCGCGGGGGAGTACACCGCGCCGCCCGCGCACGGGCCGACGATAAGGGAGATCTGCGGAACGACGCCCGAGGCGTGGACGTTTCGGCGGAAGATCTCGGCGAAGAGGCCGAGAGCGACGACGCCCTCCTGGATGCGCGCGCCGCCGCCGTCGTTGATGCCGATGACCGGGCAGCCGGTCTTGAGCGCGAAGTCCATGACCTTGACGATCTTCTCGCCGTAGACCTCGCCCAGCGAACCGCCGAAGATGGTGAAGTCCTGCGAGTAGACGCACACCGGGCGGCCGTCGACGGTCCCGTACCCGGTGACCACGCCGTCCCCGTACGGGCGGTTCTTCTCGATCCCGAAGTTGGTCGAGCGGTGCCGTGCGAACTCGTCCAGCTCGACGAACGAGCCCTCGTCCATGAGCAGGTCGACCCGCTCACGGGCCGTCAACTTGCCCTTGGCGTGCTGCTTTTCGATCGCGCGCGCGGAGCCGGCGTGGGTCGCCTCGTCGATGCGGCGCTGCAGATCCGCCAGCTTTCCGGCGGTGGTGTGGATGTCGACGGTGGCGTCGCTCTGGGCGTTTTCCGGCTCGGACATCGGGATGCGGCTCCCTGCCTGGTCACGGGGGTGGCTGGCTGCTGACTCGTAGGCTGGCTACTGACTCGTAGGGTAGTGGCGCCGATACGGTTCGGCAGTGCGGCGTTTGCCACACCCGGGGCGCCTTGCAATTGCGGCCTAACCTGGCTGCATGACACCCCCGGACGCTTCCGACAGCCGCTGGTCCGACCTCGACCGGCCGCCCCTGAACGCCACCGCGCTGCGCCGCGCCCTGCTGCGGCCGGACGCGCTGTGGACCTCCCTGGACGTGGTCACCGCGACCGGCTCCACCAACTCCGACCTCGCGGCGAAGGCGGACGAGCTCGGCGAGGGCGCGGTTCTGGTCGCCGAGGAGCAGACCGCGGGGCGCGGCCGCCTGGACCGGCGCTGGTCGGCGCCGGCCCGCTCCGGCCTCTTCTTCTCCGTGCTCCTGAAGCCGGGCGCGTCGGTGCCGGTCGAGCGGTGGGGGTGGCTGCCGCTGCTCACCGGGGTCGCCGTGTCGACGGGGCTCGCGCGGGCGGCGGGCGTCGACACCGCGCTGAAGTGGCCCAACGACCTCCTCGTCACTATCCCCAAGGACTCCGACAAGCTCCGTCCAGGGGAGGCCCCGATCGGCGACGAGCGCAAGGCGGGCGGGATCCTGGCCGAGCGGGCCGGGGCGGACGGCGTCGTCGTCGGCATCGGCCTCAACGTGACCCTGCGCGCCGACGAACTCCCCGTCCCCGGCGCGGGCTCCCTCGCGCTCGCCGGAGCCGTCTCCACGGACCGCGACACCCTGCTGCGCGCGGTCCTCCGCTCGCTTGAGCAGTGGTACGGCTCCTGGCGCGAGGCATCGGGCGACCCGGCGGCGTCCGGCCTCCAGGAGGCGTACGCGAAGGCCTGCGCAACGCTGGGCCGCACGGTGCGGGCGGAGCTGCCCGGAGGACAGTCGGTCCAGGGCGAGGCGGTGGCGGTGGACGGCGACGGACGGCTGGTGCTTGCCACGGCGGAGGGCGTGCAGCGCCCGGTGGCGGCGGGAGACATCGTCCACCTGCGGCCGGCCGCACCCTAGGCGGGTGGAGTGGCCGCTCCCGGGACGTGAGCTACGGCACACCTGCCGTATCGTTGAGCCCGATCCAGCGACAGATCGGCAGGGCAGTGCGCAGGCAACGGGCAGGAGGCGGCCGGTGACCGTCGACGAGACACGGTCCGGCGCGGGCGCCGGCACCGGTACCGGCGGCGCCTCCGGCACCGCTTCGGACCCCCCGTCCTCCGCGTATCCGACGCCGCACCACGCCGTCGACCACACCGCCGAGCCCACCGACGACCCGCTCGCCATCCGGCTCGAACAGCTCATCCTCGGTGCCGACCGGCGCTACACGCCCTTCCAGGCGGCCCGTACCGCGGGCGTCTCCATGGAGCTGGCGTCCCGGTTCTGGCGGGCCATGGGGTTCGCCGACATCGGGCAGGCCAAGGCGCTCACCGAGGCCGATGTGCTGGCCCTGCGCCGGCTCGCCGGACTCGTCGAGGCGGGGCTGCTCAGCGAGCCCATGGCGGTGCAGGTCGCGCGCTCCACGGGGCAGACCACCGCCCGGCTGGCCGAATGGCAGATCGATTCTTTTCTGGAGGGTCTCACCGAGCCCCCCGAGCCCGGCATGACCCGTACGGAAGTCACGTACCCGCTGGTCGAGCTGCTGCTGCCCGAGCTCGAAGAGTTCCTCGTGTATGTGTGGCGGCGCCAGCTCGCCGCCGCGACCGGGCGTGTCGTGCAGGCCGCCGACGACGAGGAGATGGTGGACCGCCGCCTCGCGGTGGGCTTCGCCGACCTCGTCGGCTTCACCCGGCTCACCCGGCGTCTGGAGGAGGAGGAGCTCGGCGAGCTCGTCGAGGCCTTCGAGACGACCGCCGCCGACCTGGTCGCTGCGCACGGCGGGCGGCTCATCAAGACGCTGGGCGACGAGGTCCTGTTCGCCGCCGACGACGCGGGCACGGCCGCCGAGATATCGCTGCGGCTCATCGAGACCATGGCCGGCGACGAGACGATGCCCGCCCTGCGCGTGGGCATCGCGTTCGGCACCGTCACGACCCGCATGGGCGATGTGTTCGGTACGACGGTGAACCTCGCGAGCCGGCTCACCTCGATAGCCCCCAAGGACGCCGTCCTGGTCGACGGGGCGTTCGCCGAGGAGCTGGCTCGCGCCGGGGACGCGCCCGTCTCCGAGGCGCAGGCCGCCCAGGACGCGCTGGCCGCCGAGAAGGAGGGCGAGGAGCCGGGCCCCGCCGCGAAGTACCGCTTCCAGCTCCAGCCGATGTGGCAGCGCCCAGTGCGCGGCCTCGGAGTCGTGGAGCCCTGGCTCCTGCACCGCCGCGAAGCCTAGGATCGCCCCCGACGTAACGTTCGTTAACGGAGGGGTTTCCATGGCTGAGCAGCGGTTCGGGGAGTTCGTCGTCGTACGGCGCGAGGGGTACGTCGCCGAGCTGGTGCTCGACCGGCCCAAGGCCATGAACGCCGTGTCGACGGAGATGGCCCGCTCCATCGCCGCCGCCTGCGACGCGCTCGGCGCCGACCCGGACGCCCGGGTCACCGTGGTGACCTCCACGAACGAGCGGGCGTTCTGCGTCGGCGCCGACCTGAAGGAGCGCAACTCCTTCAGCGACGCCGAGCTCGTACGCCAGCGGCCCACCGCCCGCGCCGCCTACACCGGCGTGCTCGAACTGCCCATGCCGACCGTCGCCGCGGTGCACGGCTTCGCGCTCGGCGGCGGCTTCGAGCTGGCGCTCGCCTGCGACGTGATCGTGGCCGACGCGACCGCCGTGGTCGGGCTGCCCGAGGTGTCGGTCGGCGTCATCCCAGGCGGCGGCGGTACGCAGCTCCTGCCGCGCCGGGTCGGCGCCGCCCGCGCCGCCGAGCTGGTCTTCACCGCGCGCCGCGTCGAGGCCGCGGAGGCAAGGGAGTTGGGGCTCGTCGACGTCCTGGCCGACGACGCCCGTACGGAGGCGCTCGCGCTCGCCGGGCGGATGGCGGCCAACTCGCCCGTCGGGCTGCGCGCGGCGAAGCGGGCCATGCGGCTCGGCCAGGGCCTCGACCTGCGGGCCGGCCTGGAGGTCGAGGACGCGGCGTGGCGGTCGGTGGCGTTCTCGGGGGACCGCGCGGAGGGCGTGGCCGCGTTCAACGAGAAGCGGAAGCCGGTGTGGCCCGGGGAGTGATCCCCCGGTGGCGGCGTGTGTGCGACGGCGTATGCGCGACACCATTCCAAGGGTCAAAACATACCAAACCTCCCTAAGCTGGAGGAATGGGTGGACAGGATGCCCGGCTGCGGGCCGTGGTTTCGCTGGCGCAGGCCATGGCCGCGGCGCACACGCCGCGGGAGTCCTGGCGCGCAGCGGCGCTCGGCGCGCGGGACGCGCTCGGCGGGAACTTCGCCGCGCTCTCGGTGTGGGAGCGCGAGCTGGGGCTCCTTCGTGTGCTGGTGAACGAGGGCGAACGGGCCTACGGGGAGGAGGAGTTCCCCGAGGACGAGACGTATCCGGTGCACCAGTTCCCCGAGATCACCGAGTTCCTGCACGAGCGCTGGGCGGGCGGAGGCGAGCCCAACGCCTGGGTCGAGACGGCCGCCGAGCCTCCCGGGGGCGGGGCGGGGTCCGATCGTGCGGGGGCACCTCCCGGCGGCAGCCGGGGGAGGGTCGCGGCGCTGCGCCGGCGCGGCCGGGGCTGCTGCGTGGTCGCCCCGATCGTGATGCACGGGCGGGCGTGGGGCGAGCTGTATGTGGCGCGGCCCGTCGGGGCGCCCGTCTTCGACGCGGCCGACGCGGACTTCGCCACGGTGCTCGCCTCCGTCGTGGCGGCCGGACTCGTCCAGACCGAGCGCCTCGAAGAGGTACGCCGCCTTGCCTTCACCGACCCGCTCACCGGGCTCGCCAACCGCCGCGCGGTCGACATGCGCCTCGACGAGGCGGTCGAGCGGCACCGGGCCGACGGCGCGGTCGTCAGCCTCGTGGTCTGCGACCTGAACGGGCTGAAGCGGGTCAACGACACGCTGGGCCACGCGGTGGGCGACCGGCTCCTGGAACGCTTCGGGTCGGTGCTGTCGCTGTGCGGGGCGATGTTGCCCGGTGCGCTGGCCGCGCGGCTGGGAGGCGACGAGTTCTGCCTGCTGGCGGTGGGCCCCTCCGCCGACGAGGTCGTGGCCGTGAGCGATGAACTCTGCCTGAGAGCAGGGGAGTTGGAGCTGGGCGAGGGAGTCGCATGCGGGGTGGCCTCGACGGGTGACCCCATCGGCCCGATGCGCTCGGCCCGCCGCCTGTTCCGCCTCGCGGACGCGGCCCAGTACCGCGCGAAGGCCGCGCGCTCGGCAAAGCCGGTGGTGGCGGGGCGTGACGGAGCGGTCCTGCGCCTGGCGGACGCCCCGCCGTCCGCCCCGCACGACCGGCGTCGGTTCCGGGGGCGGGGCTGAGCGCTTCCGCGTGCGGTCGGTCGGGTGCGGGTGGCCTGTGTCTGGTCGCGCCCACACGGCGGAGCCGCACACTGTCACAGGCCCGCGCCCGTTGGCGCCATGCGGCCACCGAACCCAGTAAGCCCCCCACCCCTCCTCTGCTAGTGACATGACGGGATTCAATCCGTAGGGTGCTGAATATGGATATGCACACTGTCGTGGTGGGGACCTCCGGGACCACCCCCGAGGACGTCATCGCCGTGGCCCGCGGCAACGCGAAGGTCGAGCTCTCCGCCGGGGCGCTCGACGCGCTGGCCAAGGCGCGCGAGATCGTCGACGCGCTGGCCGCCAAGCCGGAGCCGGTGTACGGCGTCTCCACCGGCTTCGGTGCCCTCGCCTCCCGGCACATCAGCCCTGAGCTCCGCGCCCAGCTGCAGCGCAACATCGTGCGCTCGCACGCGGCCGGCATGGGCCCGCGGGTGGAGCGCGAGGTCGTCCGTGCGCTGATGTTCCTGCGCCTGAAGACCGTCGCCTCCGGGCGCACCGGCGTCCGCCCCTCCGTCGCCCAGACGATGGCCGACGTGCTCAACGCGGGCATCACCCCGGTCGTCCACGAGTACGGCTCGCTCGGCTGCTCCGGCGACCTCGCGCCGCTCTCGCACTGCGCCCTGACCCTGATGGGCGAGGGCGACGCCGAGGGTCCCGACGGTGTCGTGAAGCCCGCCGGCGAGCTGCTCGCCGAGCATGGAATCCAGCCCGTCGAGCTGCGCGAGAAGGAAGGGCTCGCCCTCCTCAACGGCACCGACGGCATGCTCGGCATGCTGTGCATGGCCATCGCCGACCTGAAGAAGCTCTACACCTCCGCCGACATCACCGCGGCCCTCACCCTCGAAGCGCTGCTCGGCACCGACAAGGTCCTCGCCCCCGAGCTCCATGCCATCCGGCCGCACCCCGGCCAGGGCGCCTCCGCCGCCAACATGCTGGCCGTGCTCAAGGGGTCGGGCCTGACCGGCCACTTCCAGGAGGAAGAGGCGCCCCGCGTTCAGGACGCGTACTCGGTGCGCTGCGCCCCGCAGGTCAACGGCGCGGGCCGCGACACCATCGCGTACGCCCTGACCGTCGCCGAGCGCGAACTGGCCTCCGCCGTCGACAACCCGGTGGTGCTGCCCGACGGCCGTGTCGAGTCCAACGGCAACTTCCACGGCGCCCCGGTCGCCTACGTCCTGGACTTCCTCGCGATCGCCGCCGCCGACCTCGGCTCCATCGCCGAGCGCCGCACCGACCGCCTCCTCGACAAGAACCGCAGCCACGGCCTGCCGCCGTTCCTCGCGGACGACGCCGGTGTCGACTCCGGGCTCATGATCGCCCAGTACACGCAGGCCGCCCTGGTCAGCGAGATGAAGCGGCTCGCGGTGCCCGCCTCCGCCGACTCCATCCCGTCCTCCGCCATGCAGGAGGACCACGTCTCCATGGGCTGGTCGGCGGCCCGCAAGCTGCGCACCGCCGTCGACAACCTGACCCGCATCATCGCCGTCGAGATGTACGCGGCGACCCGCGGCATCGAGCTGCGCAAGGGCCTCACCCCCGCGCCCGCCTCGCAGGCCGCCATCACCGCGGCCCGCGCGGCCGGCGTCCAGGGCCCCGGCCCGGACCGCTTCCTCGCCCCCGACCTGGCCGCCGCCGACGCCTTCGTACGCGAAGGCAGGCTCGTCGCCGCCGTCGAGCCGGTGACGGGTCCGCTCGCCTGACCACACCCGCTCATACGGAAAGGGCCGCCCGGGATCTCGTATCCCGGGCGGCCCTTTCCGTAGGGGCGACTTCCGTGTGCGAAGCGGCAGTTGAGTTGTGACGGCGTGGTCAGCAGGTCCTCGACCTGCGGACCGAGTACGTCACGAACCCCGCCCCGAGGCCCAGGAACAGCGTGCCGCCGACCAGGTAGGGGGAGGTGTTCGCGCCGCCGGTGTCGGCCAGGGCGAGGGGGCCTTCGGCGGGTGCGGGGGCGGCCCGGTACGCGGAGTGCGCGGGGGGCGCCGAAGGGTGCTGCTCGTCCGTCGCGTTGGCGGACGGGACGAACCAGAGGGCGCAGAGCAGGGTGCCCGCCGCGGTGGCGGTGAGCAGGGGGCGACGAGCGACGGACAAGTGAGCGATCCCCTTGCGAGTACCTCGAATTGGCGGGATGCGCTGATGCTAGTGAAAGCAGCGGGTCGCGGGAAAGTCGCGGTCCGCTCGAGCCCTACGCTCCCCGCATGAGCGAAGAAGAGACATCACGGTATGTGCGCCTCCGCGTCGATTTGGTCCTGGAGATCGAGGACGCGGGGCAGTTGGCGGCGGCCGCCCTGGAGCGCATCGCCGAGGACCCGGCGATGCGGCCCGAGGAACGCGCGCATGCCGAGGCGGCCGTACGGGAAGACGGAGCGGAGGCCCTCGCCTACCTCGTGGATCCCGTGGACCTCGTGGAGGCACTGCCCGGTGCGGAGCTGGTCCAGGCCTCCTGGAGCAGCGAGCGGGTCGGCTACGACCCCGACGACGAGGAATGGGACCTGGACGAGGAGGACAGCAATGACGAGGACTGACGGCCCCTGAGGAGGCGGGGCGGGCGGGCGTGAGGCGTACCGGAACGACCTTTTGGTGATCTTGTACCGTCCCGCCCCGACCCGTCCGCCGGTGCGTGGTGTGCCCCACATTCACCCCCGCTGCACAGCTGCGCCAGGCAGTCTGATGTCCTAGGCGAGATGACTCGGGGGACGAGGCGACGATGGAGAAGCGTGTGAAGACGGAGAGTAAGCGCCGCAAGCAGGGTCTCGCGGCGGCGTGCGCGGTGCTCGGCGGCGTACTGGTCCTTTCTGCCTGCAACGACGGCGGCGGCAAGAGCGCCAAGGCCGACAGCTCGTCGTCGGCCCAGGCGGCGGCGGACAAGGCGGCCGAGAAGGACACCTCGGACGCCAAGATCACCATCGCGCCCAAGAACGGCGCCGACAACGTCGGCATCAACAGCGACACCAAGGTCACCGTCGCCGACGGCAAGCTGACCGATGTGACGCTGGCCTCCGCCGACGGCGCCAAGGTCGCCGGGAAGATATCCGCCGACGGCCTGAGCTGGGCGCCCGAGAAGGCCCTGAAGCGTTCGGCGACGTACAAGATCACGGCGACCGCGGCGGATGCCAAGGGGCGCCAGGCGCACGAGAACGCCTCCTTCACCACCGTCTCCCCGAAGAACAGCTTCATAGGCAACTTCACGCCCGAGGACGGCTCGACCGTCGGCGTCGGCATGCCGGTGTCGGTCAACTTCGACAAGGCGATCACCAACAAGAAGGACGTCCAGGCCAAGATCACGGTCTCGTCCAGCAGCGGCCAGGAGGTCGTCGGGCACTGGTTCGGCTCGCAGCGCCTCGACTTCCGCCCCGAGCAGTACTGGAAGGAGAACTCGACCGTCACCATGAAGATGGACCTGGACGGCGTCGAGGGCTCCAACGGCATCACCGGCGTCCAGGAGAAGACGGTCACCTTCAAGATCGGCCGCAACCAGGTCTCGACCGTCGACGCCAACACCCACACCATGACCGTCACCCAGGACGGCAAGGTCGTGAAGACCATCCCGATCTCCGCGGGCTCCCCCGAGCACCCGACGTACAACGGCCAGATGGTGATCTCCGAGAAGTACAAGCAGACCCGCATGAACGGTGCCACGGTCGGCTTCACCGACGACGACGGCAAGGGCGAGTACGACATCAAGGACGTGCCGCACGCCATGCGTCTGTCCGCGTCCGGCACCTTCATCCACGGCAACTACTGGGGCGCCAAGTCCGTCTTCGGCAGCGCCAACACCAGCCACGGCTGCGTCGGCCTGGCCGACGTCAAGGGCGCGGGCGACGACGGCACCATGGCCGCCTGGTTCTACAACAACTCGATCACCGGCGACGTCGTCATCATGAAGAACTCGCACGACAAGACGATCCAGCCCGACAACGGCCTCAACGGCTGGAACATGAACTGGGCCCAGTGGAAGGCCGGCTCCGCCGTCTGACGCCCGCCTTACGTACGCACCGGCTGCTCGGCGCTCCAGCTGCCGAGCAGCCGCAGCGACTCCGCCGACTTCGAGCCCGGCTCGGCGTGATAGGTGACCAGCGACAGGTCGTGCGCGTCCGGCAGCTTCAGCGTCTCGTACGCCAGCGTCAGCTCACCCACCACCGGGTGGCGCAGCCGCTTCACGCCGTGCCCCTTCTCGGCGACGGTGTGCGCCGCCCACATCGAGCGGAACTCCTCGCTCTTGACCGACAACTCGCCGATCAGCGCGGTCAGCTGGGGGTCGTCGGGGTAGCAGCCCGCACACAGCCGCAGCACGCTCACCACGTCGACGGCCTTGGCCTGCCAGTCGACGTACAGCGAACGCGAAGCCGGGTCGAGGAACACGTGTCGCGCCAAGTTCCGTTCCTGCGGCGGCAGTTGGGAAAGGTCGCCGAGCAGGGCGGCTGCCATCCGGTTCCAGCCGAGGATGTCCAGGCGCGGCCCGACGAGGTACGCGGGCACGCCCTCCATCGCGTCCATCAGCTCCTGCAGCGCCGGACGGAACTCGTGCGCCCGAGCGGCCGAGGCACGCTTCTTCTTCGCCTTGCCCTTGGCGAGGTGGGTGAGGTGGTTCTGCTCGGTGTCGGTCAGGCGCAGCGCACGCCCGATCGCCTCCAGGACCTCCACCGACACGTTCTGCGCGTTGCCCTGCTCCAGGCGCGTGTAGTACGCCACCGACACCCCGGCCAGCTGCGCCAGCTCCTCCCGGCGCAGGCCGGGCACCCTGCGGTGGCGCCCGTGGTCGGGCATCCCCACGTCCTCGGGCTTCAGCCGGGCCCGGCGGGAGCGGAGGAATTCGCTGAGTTCGGCGCGCTGGTCCATGACACCCAGTATCCGAGGCCACCGGCCTGGTCGTACGACCGGGAGCCTGACCCTGTCAGTGGTACGCACGCTGGACGTAGGCAGAACAGGGGCCTGGGTGGCAGGCGGGAGAAGGGGCACGCTGGACCGCGTACCCCAAAGATCTGAGGAGAACGGCAATGACCACCGTCGCCGCCTACGCCGCCCCCGCCGCCAAGGCTCCGCTGGAGCGCACCACCATCGAGCGCCGTCCCGTGGGCCCGAACGACGTGCTCATCGAGATCAAGTACGCCGGTATCTGCCACTCCGACATCCACCAGGCGAACGAGGGCTGGGGCGAGGCCATCTTCCCGATGGTGCCCGGCCACGAGATCGCCGGCGTGATCACCGAGGTCGGCTCCGCCGTCACCAAGTTCCGGGCCGGCGACCGCGCGGGCGTCGGCTGCTTCGTCGACTCCTGCGGCACGTGCGAGGCCTGTCGCTCGGGGCAGAACCAGTTCTGCCAGGACGGTGTCTCGACGTACAACGCGATCGGCCGGGACGGCAAGCCCGCCTACGGCGGCTACTCCACCCACATCGTCGTGGACGCCGACCACACCCTGCGCATCCCCGACAGCATCCCGCTGGACGTCGCCGCCCCGCTGCTCTGCGCCGGCATCACCCTGTACTCGCCGCTCAAGCGCTGGCAGGCCGGCCCCGGCAAGAAGGTCGCCATCCTCGGGCTCGGCGGCCTCGGCCACATGGGCGTCAAGATCGCGCACGCGATGGGTGCCGAGGTGACCGTGCTCAGCCAGACGCTGCGCAAGCAGGAGGACGGCCTCAAGCTGGGCGCCGACCACTACTACGCGACCAGCGACGAGGACACCTTCAAGCAGCTCGCGGGCTCCCTCGACCTGATCGTCTCCACCGTGTCCGCGCCGCTCGACCTCGGCGCGTACCTCTCGCTCCTGAAGACCGGCGGCGCGTTCGTCAACGTGGGCGCCCCCGAGGAGCCGAACTCGCTGAACATGTTCGGCCTCATCGGCGGCAACAAGATCCTCGCCGGTTCGATGATCGGCTCCATCGCCGAGACCCAGGAAATGCTCGACTTCTGTGCCGAGCACGGCCTGGGCGCCGAGATCGAGCTGATCCGCGCCGACCAGATCAACGAGGCGTACGAGCGCGTCCTTGCCAGCGACGTGCGCTACCGGTTCGTGATCGACACCGCGACGATCTGATCCCGGCCCGGCTGTGGTGTCACGGCCCCGGAGGCGATGGCTGCCTCCGGGGCCGTTCGCATGCGGCTGCTTGTCTTCGCTTACCTCCCGGGTAATCGACCGGGCCGGGCGGGGCGGGACATGATCGGTGCGTTCGCAAGGGAGACCACCACCACCTTCCCCGGGAGGACATCGTGACCGCTTACGCCATCGGCAACCTGCGCCCGCCGGCCCGCCTGGACGAGCAGGTCTTCGAGTACATGGAGCGCATCCAGTCCACGCTCGACCCCTTCGGCGGCCGCTTCCTCGTCCACAACGCCGTGCTCGACGTCCGTGAGGGCGAGTGGCCCGAGGCGCTGGTGATCATCGGGTTCCCGGGCATCGAGGAGGCGCGCGGCTGGTACGACTCCGCCGCCTACCAGGAGCTCGTGTCGCTGCGGGCCGACCACATCCCGGGGGACCTGGTCCTGGTCGACGGGGTCGGGGACGGGTACGACGCGGGACATACGGCGGCGGCGTACCGCGCGATGCAGGCGGGAACTCCGGCCGCTGCGGCCTGACGCCGCTCCGAGCGCGGTGACGGGCTCGGAGGCATTCCGGGCCCCCGGTCCTTAGGCTCGACCGCATGATCCGCACCCTCGCCGTCGAGAACTACCGGTCCCTGCGCAGGCTCGTCGTGCCGCTCGGGCGCCTCAATGTCGTGACCGGGTCCAACGGCACCGGCAAGTCCTCGCTGTACCGGGCGCTGCGGCTGCTCGGCGACTCCGCGCGCGGTGGAGCCGTGGCCGCGCTCGCCCACGAGGGCGGGCTGCCCTCCACGCTGTGGGCCGGTCCCGAGAAGACGGGCCGCGCGGTGCGCGAGGGGCTGCACCCGCTCCAGGGCACCGTCCGCAGCGAGCCCGTCAGCCTGCGACTCGGCTTCGCGGGCGACGAGTTCGGGTACGCCGTCGACTTCGGCCACCCCGCCCCGAACGACAACCGCTCCCTGTTCAACCTCGACCCCGAGATCAAGTCGGAGGCGATCTGGAGCGGCCCGGTACTGCGCCCGGCCGCGCTGCTGTCGGAGCGCAGGGGTGCCGCCGTCAAGGTGCGGGCCGCCGACGGCACCTGGCACCGTTCGCACGGCGCGCTCCGTCCGTACGACTCGATGCTCGGCGAGCTCGCCGACCCGCAGCGCGCCCCCGACGTGCTCGCCGTCCGCGAGCAGATCCGCGCCTGGCGCTTCTACGACCACGTACGCACCGACGCGCACGCCCCCGCCCGCAGCGCCCAGGTCGGCACCCGCACCCCGGTGCTGAGCGCCGACGGCGCCGACCTGGCGGCCGCTCTCCAGACGATCCGCGAGATCGGCGACCGCGACGCGCTGGACGAAGCCGTGGACGCCGCGTTCCCCGGCAGCCGCGTCGAGATCGGACTGCTCGGCACGCGCTTCGAGCTCCAGCTGCGCCAGCACGGACTGCTCCGCCCCCTGACCGCGGCCGAACTCTCCGACGGCACCCTGCGCTATCTGCTGTGGGTCGCGGCGCTGCTCACGCCCCGCCCGCCCGAGCTGCTCGTCCTCAACGAGCCCGAGACGAGCCTGCACCCCGACCTGCTCGCCCCGCTCGCCGACCTGATCCGTACGGCCACCCAGCACTCCCAGATCGTGGTCGTCACCCACGCCCGCCCGCTGGCCGCCGAGCTCTCGCGCGGGGCCGAAGTCATCGAGCTGGTCAAGGAGTTCGGGCAGACGGTGGTCGAGGGGCAGGGACTGCTGGACGAGCCGGCGTGGCACTGGCCCAAGCGGTAGCCGCAGCCGGCGGCTCCGGCGCGGGGCGGTGCAGGGCGTGCAGGCAGAGGCCGCCGACGATGAGCGCGAGGCCCGTCCAGGCGGGCGGGGTCGGGGCCGCGACGCCGGTCAGCAGGGCCTCGCCCGCCAGGGTGAAGGGCACCTCGGCGGCCTGGGTCGCCTCCACTGCACCAAGGGCGGCCGGCCGGTCCCGTACGAGATCGGTGGCGCGGAAGAACAGGGTGGTCGCCACCACCCCCGACACCAGCGCGACGATCAGGCACTGGACGACCTGGTCCCGCCCCGGCGCCCCCGCACGCAGGCCGGCCGTACCGGCGAGGGCCAGCCACAGCGGGAGCGAGCCGAGCGTCATGGCGAGGGTGCGCTGCACCCCGTCGAGGCCGTCGCGGCCGAGCAGCTTCCGGTTGCCGAGGGGGTAGGCGACGGCCGCGACCAGGACCGGGACGACGACCCGGGCGATGGTCGCGGCATTCATGCCGTGCGCGTTCTGGGTCTGCGCGAGCGCGACCCCGGCGACGATGAGCAGCGACACCGCGAGGGTGCGGCGCGGCACCCGGCCGCCGATCACGATCCCGGCGACGATCACGAGCTGCCAGGTCGCCGCGAGCAGCCACCCCGCGCCCTCCTGGCTCGCCCAGGTCAGCGGCGCGTAGAACAGCCCGAACCCGACGGTCGACCAGCCCAGCCAGAGCCCGGGCCGGGCGCGCAGACTCCGTACGACCCCGGGAAGACCGCCCCGTATCCACACGAGCAGGACGAGCGGCGGCACCATGAACAGATAGCGCAGGCTCGCGGTCCACAGCCAGGAGCCGCCCGCCGCGCTCATCTCGCGGTTGAGCACGAAGCTGCTCGCGAAACAGGCGGCGGCGACCACGCCGAGCGCCATGGGCACGGCACTGCCTCGGTCCCTGTTCACACCCGTACTCCCTGCGTCTGCTCGTCCCCGGCCACGAACTAAAATGTTAGTTGTGCCGTCCGAAGAGCCTGCCTCCGCCCCCGTCCCCGAGCCGCCCCGCCGACTGCTGCGCGATGTCGCGTACGAGGCGCTGCTCGCCGCGATCGTGTCGGGGGACCTCGCCCCCGGCGCGAAACTGAGCGACGTCGAACTCGCCGCCCGCCTCGGCCTCTCCCGCGCCCCGGTCCGCGACGCCCTGGCCCGGCTCGCCACGGAACGCCTCGTCGTGTCCAAGCCGCAGAGCTATACGCGGGTCGCGCCGCTGGTCGCCGAGGAGATCCGGGGCGCGCTCGCCGTGGTGGGCGCGATGCACACCCTCGCGGTGCGCGAGGCCCTGCCCCGCCTGAAGCCGGACCACCTGGCCCGGATGCGCACGGCGAACGCGGAGTTCGTACGGGCGGTGGAGGCGGGCGACATCGCGGCGGCGATCGGCGCCGACGACGCGTTCCACGCCGTCCCGATCGCGGCCGGCGGCAACCAGCCGCTCGCCGACACAGTGGCCCGCTACACGCCGCTGCTGCGCCGCCTGGAACACCAGCGCTTCTCCGGCACGGCGGCCCGCGCCTCGGCCGCCCGCCACGAAGCGCTCATCGCGGCATGCGAGGCGGGGGACGCGGACCGGGCGGCGGAGATCTCGTACGAGATCTGGGCGGAGCTGGAATGAGCTACCCGGCCCGCGGATAGACCCGCTCGTTCGGCAACAGGGCCGCGGCGGTGTCGAGCTGGCCTTGGCGTACGAGCGCGTGGACGCGGTGCGCGAGCGGGGTCACATCGCGGATGCCGACGATCCACTCGTCCGCGTACCGCCGCACGGCCTCCCCGGCGAGCCCGAGCTGCAGCGACCGGTACGGCAGCGGCTGGAGCCGCAGATCCCGCTCGGGATCCCACTGCACCCGGGCGGGCGCCCGCCTCAACTCCCGCGTCCAGTCGTCCCGTTCACCGTGCAGCTCGCGTACGTAGTGCGAGAGGCAGGCGTGATCGAGCGCCCAGTCGAAGCCGTCCCGCCGGATCTCGACGGCGAGCACGGTGCGCTGGCCTTCCTTCGTGCCCCACCCCGAGCGGTACATCATCCACAGGAACGACGGCTTGACCCAGGTCATCCGCTCCCGCTTCCACGCCGCCGGAAACCGCCCGTCGCGGGCGGCGGGCAGTCCGAGCGCCGGGTCGTACGCCTGGTAGACGGTGACCGTCGACCCGGTATGCAGGGCGCGGATCTGCTGGCGGGGCGGGGTGGTGGTGCGGTCGTGCGTTGCTTCCATGGGGAAAGCGTGGCCCGGCGGGACGGGGCGTCACCAGCGAATATCGGGTTACGGGCGTTCGGGGACGCGGTGCCCGGACCCGGCGGACTCCATGAAGGCCAGCATCCGGCGGTTGACCTCGTCCGCGTGGTCGATCTGCGGTCCGTGACCGGTGTGCGAGACGATCTCGGCCCGGGCGCCCGGTATCAGCCGGGGCACGCGCTCCACCTGCCGCTTCGGGTGCACGAGGAGGCTGCGCCTGCCGAGCAGCAGGTAGAACGGGGTGCGGACGGTGGACAGTTCCGCGTCGGACAGCGGGAGGGGAGCGGGGCGGCGGATGCGGTAGGCGCGGACACTCGCCCTGACCATCGCGCGCAGCTCCGGTACGACGAGGACGGGTTGCTCCAGCCAGGCCGCCAGACGCGGGCGCAGCGCCTTGGGCGCGGACGTCGCGAAGAGGCTGGCGAAGATCCAGACGAAGAAGCGCAGGCCGACCTTCTCCAGGCCGCCCGGATCGAGCAGGGTGACCGACGCGAGACGGCCGGGCCGCAGATGCGCCTGGTTCAGGGCGAGCCAGCCGCCGTAGGAGGAGCCGACGAGGTGGACGCGGTCGAGCCCGAGCCCGGCGAGCGTCTCCTCCAGCCACTGGGCGGCGCGTTCGGGCTGGTGAATGGGCTCGCGCTGCACGCTGCGGCCGGGGTCGCCGGGGGTGTCGACCGCGTAGACGGGGCGCTCCGCGCTGAGCGCGGCGGTGTTCGGGTACCACATCGCGGAGCAGCTCCCGGCGCCGTGCACCAGGACGACCGGGGTGTGCGAGGAGGCGGCCGGGTCGTCGGATCCGTACCGGTAGACGTGCGTCGTGCCGAAGCTCGTCTCGACGTCCTGCTCCGCGACGGCCGGCGCTCCCAGCGCGTAGAGGGCGTCGCACGCGGCGAAGTAGCGGTCGCGCAGGGCGTCGCTCACATACCGCCCGACGTCGGGCCGGACACGTTCGCGGGTCGTGGACTTGGGCACGGGAGGCCACCTCCGGAAGCGGTCGAACTCTTTCGTGGTACGACCGTATCATCAACTTGATACGGCTGTACCATGAAAACCCCCGGGCTCCTTGGCCGGGCGGGCGGCGGACGAGAGGCGGGAACGGGACCGATGCCGAAGCGCGTGGACCACGCACAACGACGGACCGAGATCACCGAGGCGCTCGTCAGGGTCGCGGGCCGGCGCGGACTGCACGCGGTGGGCATGCGCGACGTGGCGGCGGAGGCGGGGGTGTCGCTGCGGCTGGTCCAGTACTACTTCGAGACCAAGGAGAAGCTGCTGCTCTTCGGCCTCGACCATCTGACGCAGCGGTTCGGGGAGCGGGTCGCCGCACGGATCGCGGCCGTTGGTGACGCCCCCGGCCCGCGCGCCACGATCGAGGCCCTGCTCCTGTCGGCCCTGCCCACCGACGACGAGAGCCGCACCTTCCACTTCCTCTACACCTCGTACGCGGTCCTGGCCATGACCGACGAGGCGCTGGCCGCCCAGCCGTTCATCGCGAACCCGGACGCGGCGGAGGAGGCTGTCGCGGGCCTCCTCCGCCAGGGGCAGGAAGCCGACCTGGTCGCGCCCGGCCTCGACGCCCGGGGCGAGGCGATCGGCCTGCTGGCCATGTCGGCCGGCCTCGGCACGAGCATCCTGGTCGGCCAGCGGGACGCGGAGTCGGCGACGGGGGTGCTGAGGCTGCACCTGGACCGGATCTTCGGGGCGGGCTAGAACCCCTCGGGGGTGGGCCGGTGCTCGACGTACTCGATCACGGTGCCGTCCGGGTGCCGGGCATGGAACCCGGACCCCGTCGGCACCTTGTGCAGCGGGTCGAGGATCTCCGCGCCGAGCGCGGTCAGCCGGGCGAGATGAGCCGCGGCATCGTCGACGAGCAAGGTGCCGTCGACGTCGAGGAACGGCGCGACGGCGTCGTCGGACCCCTCGACGAGCAGGAAGCCGCCGACCGCGGCAAGGGCGAGGCGCTTCGCCGGATAGGTGAACCACATGTCGCGCTCGACGCCCTGGACCTCCTCGTAGAAGCGGGTGAGCTCTTCGAGGGTGCCGGGCCCGGTGAAGACGCGGACGAAGGCGCGGGGTGCGGTGCGAGTGGAGGAGTCGTTGCTGCGGCGCCGTACGACGGGGGTGGTGATGTCGTGTCGAGTCATGGGTTCAGCCTCGGACTCCCAAGGGGCGGCAACCAGACGCCGGTTGATGCGGTGAGTGGGAGTCATAGGCTGAGGCGACGAGGGAGGCCGAGGGCGCGGGGCGTATGTTCGGGGAGGCGTGTCTGTTCCCGTGAGCCCCAGCAGCCGGCAGGCGTGAGGGCGGGCGTACGTGTGGGGAGGCGGAGGTGTGACGGCGGGCATCGGAGCCGAGGGCAACGGTGGTGCGCGACGGCGGGAACTCGGCGGCTTCCTGCGCGCCCACCGCGAACGCATCGACCCCGCCGAACTCGGCCTGCCCGCCGGGGCGAGGCGCCGCACCCCGGGCCTGCGCCGCGAGGAAGTGGCCGCGCTCTCCGGGGTGGGCGTGGCCTGGTACTCCTGGCTGGAGCAGGGCCGGGTCGAGACATCCCGTCAGGTACTGGACGCGGTGAGCCGTACCCTGCGGCTGGACGCGACGGCCCATGCCCACGTCCTGACCCTGGCGGGCTTCGCGGCGCCGG
Organism: Streptomyces mauvecolor; assembly: GCF_039532965.1. Classification (NCBI taxonomy): domain Bacteria; kingdom Bacillati; phylum Actinomycetota; class Actinomycetes; order Kitasatosporales; family Streptomycetaceae; genus Streptomyces; species Streptomyces mauvecolor. Next base: position 68,691 of record NZ_BAAASQ010000011.1, read on the forward strand.
AGCCGACCGCGCCTGTGGACGCCGACATCCGCGCCCTGATGGCCAGTTGGGGCGAGACTCCGGCCGTGGCCCTCGACCCGGCACTCTTCATGACGGCGTGGAACGAGGCATACGCCGCCCTCTGGCCCGACCCGGCGCGCATCGCGGCCCCGGACCGGAACCTGCTGCTCCTCCTGCTCACGGACCCGGCCCACCAGAGGCTGCTGCCCGACTGGGAGCCGGTGGCGATGGACCTGCACCGCCACTTCCGTACCCGCGCGGACCGCAATCCCCTTGACGACCGGGTCCGCCGCCTCACCGCCCGGCTGCGCGAGGCCCGCCCCGACCTGGCGGCATGGTGGTCCTGCCGCGAGGTCGGCGACTTCGCGAGCCGTACGGTCGAACTGTCCCCGGCGCCCGGGGCCCCGGGGCTTCGCTCGACCATGACGCTGCTCTACCCGGCGGTGGGCGCGGACCCGATCCTGGTCCAGCGGCTGGGCTGACCCGGGGTCAGAGGAGCTTCTGGGGGGCCTCGTACTGGTCGACGGGCGCGAGGTTGCAGGCAGCCTTGGGGCCGGTGAGGCCGTGTCCGCCGATGCCCTCGCCCTCCGGCAGCGGCACCAGGCAGCGGCCGTCGACGTTGATGAGCGAAGCGCCGTAGGTGTTGAGGATGCCGCCCGCTCCGTCCCCGTCCGAGCCCGTGATCACGGTGTCGCCGTTGCGGGTCGAGAAGTCCGTGGCGCCGCTGCCGCTCGCGCTGCTGCCGCCGTTACCGCCGCCGTTGCCCATGGTGCCGTTGTTGGTGCCGGTGAGGCTGCCGGTGGTGTTGCTGACGGTGCTGGTCAGCTTGCCGGTGGTGCCGTTGCCGAGGGGGGTGTTGCCGGTCAGGCCGCTCACGGTGTCGCCGATGCAGCCGCAGCCGGTGCCGCTCGTGGTCGGGCTCTGGGTGAGAGGGCTGGACAGGAGGTTCTGGAGCGCGTTGGCGGGAGCCTTGGGGGCCTGGGTCGCCGTGGCTGCGGAGGCCGGGGCGGCGATGGCCATCGTTGCTGCGGTGGCGAAGGCTGCTCCGGCGAGAACCTGCTTGATCACGGTTGTGCTCCCATTCGGTGGTTGGTCGGGGGTGACAGGTTCGCCCTGTGAAACCTGCCGCCCCTTGGAACGAGGCACATGCACAACACGTCACGAAGTGTGCTCATTCGGACCAACGCGCAGGGGCTGATGCGTCCGCTGTCCATCGGAGGCCTCCGGGGCCGGGGACGGGGCCGCGGACGGGCCCGCACCCTTCGGCCGCCGGCGGCACCGGTACTGGACGCGTGTACTCGGTGCCCCGGTCGGCCGTCGAGGGGTCAGAGGAGCTTCTGCGGGCCCTGGTACTGGCGGACGGGTGCGACGTTGCAGGCGGCCTTGGGCCCGCCGAGCAGGTGTCCGCCGATGCCCTCGCCCTCCGGCATCGGGATCGCGCAGCGCAGGTCGGCGCTGATGAGCGAGGCGCCGTAGGTGTTGAGGATGCCGCCCGCCTCGCCCGCGATGACGGTGTCACCGTTGCGGGTCCCGAAGTCCCTGGTGTCCGCCGAGGCGGGGGCGGCGATGGCCATCGTCGCGGCAATGGCGAGGGCCGACCCGGCGAGAATCTGCTTGATCACGGTTGTGCTCCCATTCGGTGGATCAGAGAGGGCGACAGGCCCGCCCCAGGGAAACCTGCGACCCCTGGAGGGGTCGGACAAGGGGCGCCGTCCGGCATGCACCGCACCGGACGCCGTGCCCTGTCCGACCCTGATCCACCGGACGCCCCCTCGACGGAGGAACATGCACAACACGTCGCAAATTGCGCCCGATAAGACTAAAAACGGACGCGAGGAGGGGGCTGGTGCCCCGGTCGGTCCGGGGGGTGGTGAGTGTGCGGAGTCCCGGGGTGACTGGTCGGACCCCAGGACTCCTGTGCACTCTCCAATGCGCCGGGTTCAACGGTTCGTCGCTGCCCCGGTCACCCCGGTTCCCCCGCCCAGCCCATCGAGGGTTCCGCGGGCTGGGCGGGTCCATGTTCGTTCAGCCGGCCGTGCCGGGTTTTCCCGTGGGAGACCCGTACGCCGGGTGGTGCGTCAGAGCAGCTTCTGCGGGGCCTGGTACTGGTCGACGGGCGCCAGGTTGCAGGCGGCCTTGGGGCCACCGAGGGCGTGTCCGCCGATGCCCTCGCCCTCCGGCAGCGGCACCGCGCAGCGCAGGTCGACGTTGATGAGCGAGGCCCCGTAGGTGTTGCCGATGCCGCCCGCCTCGCCCGCGATGACGGTGTTGCCGTTGCGGGTCGCGAAGCCCGTGGCGCCGGCGCTGCCCATGGAACCCGAGCCGGTCGAGGTCGGGCCCGTGGCGGTGGCGAGGAGGCTCTGGAGCGCGCTGGTGGGGAGCTGGAGCGGAGACCTGGGGGCCTGGGTCGCCGTGGCTGCGGAGGCCGGGGCGGCGATGGCCATCGTTGCTGCGGTGGCGAAGGCTGCTCCGGCGAGAACCTGCTTGATCACGGTTGTACTCCCATTGGGTCGGTCAGAGGGGGGTGACGGGGCTGCCCGGAGGAAGCCCGTCGTCCCTGGAACGAGGAACCCGGGCATCACGTCACAAATTGTGCTCATTCGGGCCAATACCCAACCCGCCGCCGTGATCTTGCCCCGGGTTCAACGGCCCTCCGCGACCCCGGTCACCCCGCTTCCCCCGCCCAGCCCATCCCCAGCCCGGCGAGCCGCGAACGCCTCCCGCCTCGTCGAGCAGCCGAGGAACTTCCGGCTGGGTCAGCTCCCCGCCTTCGCCACGCCGATCGGGCAGGAGACCCCCGTCCCGCCGATCCCGCAGTACCCCGCCGGGTTCTTGTCCAGGTACTGCTGTTAGTACTACTTCTCTTTGCGTAGAATTGGTGACTCTTCGTAAAGGGGTGGGAAGTGAACGAAGCGGCACCGGTGATCCCGGTTGTCTCGTACGCGCGTATCTCCGCCGACACGGCCAGGGACGGTCACGGCGTCGAAGACCAGCACAAGGTGAACGCCGAGACGGCGGCCCGTCTCGGCTGGACGATCGTGCACCGTTACACCGACAACGACCTGTCGGCGGCGAAGGCGGGTGTGGTGCGCCCGGACTTCGAGACCATGGTGAAGGCGCTCAAGTCGGGCCACATGCCTGACGGGCAGCCGGTGCGCGGCGTCATCGTCGTCGCGGACGACCGGCTGACGCGCAGGGCTGGGGACTACGAGCGGTTCGTGGACGCGCTCACGTACGAGGAGGGCCGTCTCTACGCCGACGCCAAGGGGGCGAAGAACCTCTACAGCGAGGATGTGGAGTCCATGGGCCTCTTCGGCGTCGTCATCTCCAAGATGGAGGTGCGCAAGATGCAGCGGCGTGCGCGCCGCTCGCACCGTGCCCGTGCCGAGCTGGGCATCCCGGTGGGCGGAAAGCGACCCTTCGGCTGGCAGGACGACAAGCTCACGCTGGAGCCCGAGGAAGCGGCGTGGCTGGCGAAGGGCGCCCGTGAGGTAATCGCGGGCAAGTCCCTGCACTCGATCCTCCGGGAGTGGCGGGAGGCTGGCGTCCGCACGATCAACGACAAGGAGTGGGCGAGCCGTTCGCTGAAGCTCGCACTTTGGAACCCGCGGCTGTGTGGCTGGCGGAAGCACAACGGAGAGCTGGTCCGCGACGCCAACGGCGTGCCGGTGGTGGGCCGCTGGGAGCCCGTCATCACGCCGAAGGAGTGGATGGCCATCGACGCCGTCTTCTCGGCCCGCGTCGGTCCCAACGTGAAGTCCGACGGAACGGTCACTGACTATCGCACCCCGTCGTACTTGCTGACCGGAATCCTCCGATGCGGAAAGCCCGGTGCGGACGGTCGGATCTGCAACGCGCCCCTCCGCGCGACCGTGCGGCTGGATCTCTCCGGCGGCTACCTCTATCAGTGCCCCAGTAAGGAAATGGGCGGCTGCGGTGGCACGGGACGCAATGGTGCCAAGATTGACGAATTCATCACGGAAGCGGTTCTGGCGAACTTGGAGGAGCGGGCGGCCAGGACGGCGCATGCGGACGAGAAATGGGCGAGGGAAGACGAACTGGACCGCTTGACGCGGAAGCAGCGCAAGCTGCTCCAGGCTTGGCAGGGGGACGAGATCTCGGATGAGTTGTTCTTCCCCGAGAATCAGAGGATGGAATCTCGGGTCAAGGAACTACGTGCGGACCGTACGCGCCACGTTCTCAACCAGCAGCGTGCAGCCGAGGTCACCGGCGACGTACGCGAGCGCTGGACCTCCGGCAGGCTGGACCTGGCGCAGAAGCGCGCCCTGATCAGGGAGGCACTGCACGCGGTGATCGTCCTGCCGGTGGGCGGCGGAGGCCGACGCCCCTTCAACCCTGACCTGCTGGTCCCGAAGTGGCGCGACTGACAGTGAGCTGAAACGGAAAGGGGCACGGCCATCCGGCTGGTGCCCCTTCGTTCGTCTTACGGGCCCGGACTACCACTGCTCGCGCGTGGCCTTGATCGAGTTCTGATGCTCGAACTCCTCGCGCTCCTCCTCCACGCTGTAAACGGCGAGCGTCTCTAGCCGAAAGGCGCTCCGCTCGAAGGTCACGAATAGTCGGCCGAACTCCTCACTGCTGAGCACGGAAGTACTCCTCCAGCACCGCGGCCGGGACCACGACGGCGGTCTCACGCTCGGGCAGGTCGAGCTGCGCCAGCCGCTCGGGGTCAGTGATGACGTAGCCCTGCACTCCATATTCCTTGGCGTCCTTGGTACCCCAAAGCGTCGGGCACGTTCCGTTCCTGCACTCCCGGGCACCGGACAGCTTTCGTAGCATCCTCGCCCCCACATGTCGGCGCACGCCTGTCGGGTTGGATGCTCCCGAGGCGCTGATGGATGGGTCAAGAGGGTGATCTTTCCAAAACAGGAAGGGCGTTGGGCTCATATCCCAGTGTCTGTCAGGATTCGGTAATCCCCTGAGGTCCTAGTGATGCGCCTATACGCGGAGGCGCTACCGCGCTTTCCTGGAACGCGTTCGATTTGCCCGGCATCAATTAGGCGCAGGAAGATCGTCTTTACCTTGTTCTCTGATCCGATCCCGGTAAGGGCTCTGACTGTCCTGTTATTGATTTCCGAGTGGGTCTCCAGGTACTGCATGATGATTTCCTCTGGCGACCCGAGGCGATCGTGGCGAATGTTTACGCGAACAGAATTCTCTCGCTCCTCGATCACCGGATCTTTCAGTTTTAGCTTTTTCATCGCTGCGAACGCTGTCGCCAGACCTTCGCCGACATCCTTGTTCGGAGGGTCGGGGAATTTGTTGATTAGTCTAACGATTGCGCCATTTCGCGAGAAGCGTTCCTTGAGAATGTTGGCTGTCGTCATGTGAGCCGGCAGCCTGCCCGGGCTCTCAACCTCAACGCGGTTGTCGAAAATTCGCACATGTACATCGTCTGCTGTTCCGTAGTCTCGGTGAATGACAGCATTTGTGATGATCTCGTGCAGTGTCTCGAACGGGTACGTGATCGGGGTAAGACCCTCGGGGCCGAGTATTTTGACGCCTTCGATGAGCTCGGAGGTCTTCGCTACGGCCTGTTTGATCTGATCGTACAGTGATCCTTCGATCGTGAGTGGATCGAACGCGAGGTTCTCGCGAGACCCCTCAGGGTCTGTGGTCTTATAGCGATAGACCTTGATCGCACACCGCTTTGGCAGAACTGCCTGCGGTTCGTCGGAGTAAAGGAGGACTCCAGCAACTGTTGGCTTATCGGCGACAATCATCATCTGCTTTCGCAGCCAAACCTCGGGTTCACCTGTGGGTACGCTACTCAGCATGAAGTCAATGATTGTCAGTGAATTTGAGATAAGATCGATCGATGCTGTGACGGTCTCGGACTCGAAGGAGGTTATTCCTTTGTTGCGCCGAAGTCGCTCCATCCCGTCCGGGCCGATTGGAATGCTCTGACTACCGCGCCGAATGTATGCCTTACGGTCGCTGGCGTGCTTGATGTCCTTCGTTTTTTGAATGATTACATGAAGGACGAGGCCGAGTTCTCCATCGCATGAAAGGAATTCGTAGAGGAATCCGCCACCTAAGGGGAATAATTCATCGAAAACCTGTAGATGGCCGTTTGCTGCCTCCATGTTGGCGAAACCGCGCCACTTGTGGTTCTTTCCGTCGGGGCCTTCGTCGATTCCGACGTAAAGCTCCCCGCCGTCGGCGTTCGCGAAGGCTGCGATGGCCTTTGTGAGTTTCGCGGGTGCAATCTCGATGGCCTTCAGGTCAGTGAAGTGACCTTCTTCGAGCTGAAGAACTTTGAAGACCTGGCTCTTCGGAATCGAGACCTTGTGGATCACTCCGGCTTCCGCCCCCTCGCTTGCCCGATCGATCTCTTCGGATGGTAGCCAGACTTCTGGCTCTCGTCCTGGAGTTTGGGCAAGCGCGCGGGGCGGGCCGGCAAGCTGATGCGTGGGGGCTGCGGCGTAGCCGGGATGTGTGCCTGCCCTTACTCGTCCGAAGACGGCGCCTCGGCGATGCCGATCGGGCAGGCCACGCCCGTCCCTCCGATGCCGCAGTAGCCGTTAATGTTGCGGTCCAGGTACTGCTGGTGGTACGGCTCCGCGGCGTAGAACGGACGCCCTTGTGCCGGCAGCAGCTCCGTCGTGATCGTGCCGTGGCCCGAAGCCGTCAGGACCTTCTGGTAGGCCTCGCGGGACGCCTGGGCCGTGGCCTCCTGGGCGGGGGTGTGGGTGTAGATCGCCGAGCGGTACTGGGTGCCCACGTCGTTGCCCTGGCGGAAGCCCTGCGTCGGGTCGTGGTTCTCCCAGAACACCTTCAGGAGCTGCTCGTAGGAGACGACGGCGGGGTCGTACACCACCCGGACCGCCTCCGTGTGGCCCGTCAGGCCCGAACAGACCTCCTCGTACGCCGGGTTCACCGTGCTTCCGCCCTGGTAGCCCGCCAGCGTCGTCCACACGCCCGGGGTCTGCCAGAACTTGCGCTCGGCGCCCCAGAAGCAGCCCATCCCGAAGTCCGCGATCCCGAATCCCTCGGGGTACGGGCCCGCCAGCGGGTTGCCGAGGACCGTGTGCCGGGACGGCAGGGTGAATTCGGGCTCCGGGCGTCCCTTGAGGGCCTGCTCGGGGGTGGGCAGCTCGGGCGTACGGCGGCCGAAGATCATCGGGGGCTCCTCGGAAGAGAGTGGATGCCTTAGGGGAACGTACGGCCGGGCCGAGAGATTCCGGGCGCCCCCCCCCATGACCCGCTACGGCCGCCGCAGCGTCGCCGGGCTCCCGCCGTTCGCCTCGTAGCCCGCCACCGCCAGGGCCCGGCACAGGGTGTAGTCCGCCGCCGGGTCCTCGGAGACCGTCCAGGGGAGGGCGCCCACATAGCCGTCCAGGGCCACGAACTGGTCCATCGACTCCGCCCAGCGTTCGGCGCGTACCAGGAAGAAGACCAGGAGGTGGCGGACCTGTGGCAGGACCGGGTCGTCGGGGCGGGCCTGGTGGACGGCGTGCAGGGCGCCCTCCATGGCACGGCTCACCACCGCCGTGCGGTAGAAGTCGCTGACCAGGACGACGTCCGGCACGTGCTCGTACACAGAGAAGAGGGGGAGCGCGGAAAGCAGGGAGCCGCGCGGGGCCCGGGCCGCGGCCGACGTCGCGAACTCGTCGGCCTGCGCGCGCGAGCCGTGCCACTTCTCGCAGTGGTAGTGCAGGGCCGCGAGGTGCGCACCCATGTGGTGCGGGGCGCGGTCCATGACCTTGGCCCACAGCTGGTCGAACTCCGGCCGGGGATAGGCCAGTCCACGCGCCACCGCGAGTTCGGTGATGTACGGGACCGGGTCGCCCGGCGCGAGCAGCGCGGCCTCCGAGCAGACCGTGTGCGCCTCCTCCAGGATGATGCGGAAGTCGTCCTGGCCGACGGAGGAGGACCGCCAGGCCTGCTGGACCAGGAACTCCGCGTGCACCTGCGCGGCCCCCGCGTCCTTCGGCGCCTCGGAGCGCCACTTGCGCAGCCAGGCCCCGCCGATGCCCGGGCGCTGGGCGAGCTCCAGGGAGGCCGCGCCCGCGAAGGCCTGGACGCGCTGCCAGCGCCGCTCGCCCTCCTTCGGGGTCTCGGCGAGGAGGCGGGCGGCCGGCTTCCAGTCCTGGGTCTGCTGCACCACGGCGAGCACGTCGAGGAGATCCTGGTCGGGCCCGGGCATGCGCACGTCGAGCTCCTCCTGGAGCGCGAAGCCGTACGCCGCCGGGTCGGCGGCATCGGGCGCACCGGGCCGCGACAGCTGGATGCCGCCCCCGCCGCGGCGGAACACGAACCGGCCGATGATCGCGACGAGCATGCACAGCGCGAGCAGGGTCCACAGAATCTCCATGTCTTCCAGCGAACCAGACCGCGGCCCGATATGACGAACCGGTGGGCACGCGCCCCGAAGAGGCGCGGGACAGTGGCACCGTGCGGCTCCGCCGCGTGGGCACGACCGGCCGGCGGATGAAGCACTCCACTCCCCGCCGATCCCCGCGGAGCGCTTAGGCTCTGAGCCATGAGCCACGAGCACCTCGACAAGAGCTTCGAGACCATCGCGATCCATGCCGGGAACACCGCGGATCCGCTGACCGGCGCGGTCGTACCCCCGATCTACCAGGTCTCCACCTACAAGCAGGACGGCGTCGGCGGCCTGCGCGGCGGTTACGAGTACAGCCGCAGCGCGAACCCGACGCGGACCGCCCTCGAAGAGAACCTGGCGGCGCTCGAAGGCGGCCGCCGCGGCCTCGCCTTCGCGTCCGGTCTCGCCGCCGAGGACTGCCTGCTGCGTACGCTGCTCGCCCCCGGCGACCACGTCGTGATCCCGAACGACGCCTACGGCGGCACGTTCCGCCTGTTCGCGAAGGTCGTCTCGCGCTGGGGCGTGGAGTGGTCGGTCGCCGACACCTCCGACCCCGCCTCGGTGCGGGCGGCCGTCACCGACCGTACGAAGGTCATCTGGGTGGAGACGCCCTCCAACCCGCTGCTCGGCATCACGGACATCGCGGCCGTGGCGCAGGTGGCGGCGGACGCGGGCGCCCGGCTCGTCGTCGACAACACCTTCGCGAGCCCCTACCTCCAGCAGCCCCTGTCGCTCGGCGCGGACATCGTCGTGCACTCGCTGACCAAGTACATGGGCGGCCACTCCGACGTCGTGGGCGGCGCGCTGATCACCAACTCGGCCGAGATCGGCGAGGAGTTGGCGTACCACCAGAACGCGATGGGCGCGGTCGCCGGGCCCTTCGACTCGTGGCTGGTGCTGCGCGGCATCAAGACGCTGCCCGTCCGCATGGACCGGCACAGCGAGAACGCGGGCAAGGTCGCCGAGATGCTGACCCGGCACGCCAAGGTCACCCAGGTCCTGTACCCGGGGCTGCCCGGGCACCCGGGCCACGACGTCGCGGCCAAGCAGATGCGGGCCTTCGGCGGCATGGTCTCGTTCCGCGTCGAGGGCGGCGAGGAGGCGGCGGTCGAGGTCTGCAACCGTACGAAGCTGTTCACGCTCGGCGAGTCCCTCGGCGGTGTCGAGTCGCTGATCGAGCACCCGGGCCGCATGACGCACGCCAGCGTCGCGGGCTCCGCCCTGGAGGTCCCGGCGGACCTGGTGCGGGTCTCGGTGGGCATCGAGAACGCGGACGACCTCCTCGCCGACCTGCAGCAGGCGCTGGGCTAGAGCCCTTCCACGGGTGGCGTCACCGTCGAAGGGGGCGCCACCCACGGCTGGGCGATCGAGGCCCAGACCAGGAAGAGGACGACCGCCACCGCGAGCAGCAGCCACAGAGTGCGGCGGACGAGCCGTCGCCGGTGCAGCATGCGCAGGCCCAACTCCGTTGCCCGGACGGCCAGTTCGGCCGGTACGGCCGGGTGCGGGCCGCCCTCCAGGAGGCGGCGGACCTCGGCGGTCTTGCGGTCCGGCGTTCTCATCGCACGGCCTCCTCGCAGCCGCTCATGTGGCCACCCCGGGGGCCGAGGCGGCGGGCGCGGGCGGCGTCGGCGGGGTGCTGCGCATCGTGGCGATCGCCCGGGTGCAGATCGCCCGGACCCGGTCCGCCGGGAGCCCGACAAGGGCCGCCGTCTGCTCCTCGGCGACCCCTTCGTACAGGCGCAGCACCAGGATGAGCCGCTCCTGCGGGGTCAGCCGCGCGAGCAGCCCCACGTCGGCGTGCGGCCGGGGCAGACCGGGTATCGCCGGCCGGTGGTGGCGCCAGGCGCCGCGCGCGAACCGGGCGGCGAGCTCCTGACGGGTGCGGTCGTACGGGTCCTCACCGCGCAGCCGGTCCCAGCGGGCGTACGTTTCGGCCAGCGCTGCGGTCAGCAGACGCCGGGCGCGCGGGTTGTCGTCCGGGAGCTCGGCGGTGAGCAGGGTGGCGGCGTGCAGCAACCGGCCGCCCGCGCCCGCCACGTACGACTCGAACTCCCGGGTGCGGCGGCGGTGTTGGCTGAAGTACCGCTCGCGCATGAGCCTCATATGAGGGCAGGCGCGAGCCCCCGGTCAAGAGGTCGGCGCGGACGGCTCCTGAGCGGCCGACTGGCGGGCCGAGAGCGCGGAGTTGAAGCGCGTGAGCAGCGTGCAGAACGACTCCCGCTCGTGCTCCGTCCACCCGTCGGTGACCTGCGCCATCAGCTCGCGCCGCGAGGAGCGCACCTCTTCGAGGCGGGACTGGCCGCGCGGGGACAGCTGGAGCACGACCGCCCGGCCGTCCTCCGGGTGCGAGGTGCGCTTGACCAGGCCGGTGTCGACGAGCGGCGCGACCTGGCGGGTCACGGTCGACGAGTCGATCCCCATGCCCGCGGCGAGCGCCTTGACGCCCATCGGGCCTTCCAGGTCGAGCCGGTTGAGCAGCAGATACGCGGCCCGGTCCATCGAGTTGCGGACCTGGCCGACGCCGCCGAGCCTGGTCTGCTCAGCGCGGCGGGCGAACACGGCCACCTGGTGCTGGAGGGCATCGAGGAGGCCGGGGTCAAGCGGGGGAGTCATGTCCTGAACTGGGGGCATGGCCGGGGCTCTCTCGTGCGGGTGTCGGTGTGGTGGGGGACAGAGTACGCGGCCTGACCGGTATACGTACCGGCGGTGCGCAAACCTGTGGACAACTGCCGCCCGGATCGAAATCCGGGCGGCCGGAAAGCGCCGTGAGCTGCAAGACTTGCCGTCATGAGCTTCAGTACGTCTGGCCCCTTGCACCACCTCATCCTCGATGACATCCGCGGCGCGCAGAAGATGCTCTCGGGAGTGGCCCGCACCACCGCGATGGAGGGCTCCCGCCATCTGTCGTCGCTGGTCGGAGCGCCGGTCCACCTCAAGTGCGAGAACCTCCAGCGCACCGGTTCCTTCAAGCTGCGCGGTGCGTACGTGCGGATCGCCGGGCTGCGTCCGGAGGAGCGGGCCGCCGGGGTGGTCGCCGCGAGCGCGGGCAACCACGCCCAGGGCGTGGCCCTCGCCTCGTCGCTGCTCGGCGTGCACTCCACGGTGTTCATGCCGATGGGCGCCCCGCTCCCGAAGGTCGCCGCGACCCGGCACTACGGCGCCGAGGTCATCCTGCACGGCACGGTCGTCGACGAGACACTGGCCGCCGCCCAGGCGTACGCGGCCGAGACCGGCGCGGTGTTCATCCACCCCTTCGACCACCAGGACATCATCGCCGGGCAGGGCACCGTGGGCCTGGAGATCCTGGAGCAGTGCCCCGAGGTCCGCACCATCGTCGTCGGCATCGGCGGCGGCGGGCTCGCGGCGGGCATCGCGGTCGCGGTGAAGGCACTGCGGCCCGACGTGAAGATCGTCGGCGTGCAGGCGGCGGCCGCCGCGGCCTACCCGCCCTCGCTGGCCGTCGGGCACCCCGTCGCCATCGACACCGCGCCCACGATGGCCGACGGGATCAAGGTGGGACGACCCGGCGACATACCGTTCGCGCTGGTCAGCGAGCTGGTGGACGAGGTGCGTACGGTCACTGAGGACGAGCTCTCCAGCGCGCTGCTGCTCTGCCTGGAGCGGGCGAAGCTGGTCGTGGAGCCGGCCGGGGCGAGCCCGGTGGCCGCGCTGCTCAGTGACCCCCAGGCGTTCCGCGGGCCGGTCGTGGCGGTGCTTTCCGGCGGCAATGTGGACCCGCTCCTGATGCAGCGGATCCTGCGGCACGGCATGTCGGCGGCGGGCCGCTATCTGTCGCTGCGCCTTCGCCTCACCGACCGGCCCGGGGCGCTGGCCTCGCTTCTCGGGGAATTGTCAGTGCTGGATGCCAATGTGTTGGACGTGAGCCACGTACGGACCGACCCCCGGCTCGGACTCACGGAGGTGGAGGTCGAGTTGCACCTGGAGACGAAGGGCCCGGAGCACTGCAAGGAGGTGGCGTCGGCGCTGCGGGAGGCGGGCTACACGGTCATGGGCTGAGCCGGGATCCGCGTGCGCGAGAAGGGGACGGGAAGGTCGCGCAGGACGGCTGACAGTACGCGATGTATCGCGTTATGGTGTGTGTGGCTCGACAAGGCTTCACCGGGCGTCCCATGCCCGGAAAATCTAGGATTTGTCCAGAAAGTCACAGCCAACACTGGGGGTACCCACATGCCAGGCGCCATCTATGCCGAAGGCCTGGTGAAGACTTTCGGCGACGTAACGGCTCTGGACGGCGTGGACCTCGATGTCCCGGAAGGGACGGTCCTCGGCCTGCTCGGCCCCAACGGCGCCGGCAAGACCACCACCGTGCGCGTCCTGACCACCCTGCTCCAGCCCGACCGCGGCACAGCGGTCGTCGCGGGCATCGACGTCCTCAAGCATCCCAACGAAGTCCGCCGCTCCATCGGCCTGTCCGGCCAGTTCGCGGCCGTCGACGAATACCTCACCGGCCGCGAGAACCTTCACATGGTGGGTCAGCTCTACCAGTTGAACGGCAAGGCCGCGAAGGCGCGGGCGGGCGAACTGCTCGACCGCTTCAACCTCGCCGACGCCGCCGACCGCCCGGCCAAGACGTACTCCGGCGGCATGCGCCGCCGCCTCGACCTCGCGGCCGCCCTCGTGGTCTCGCCGCCCGTCATGTTCATGGACGAGCCGACCACCGGCCTCGACCCGCGCAACCGGCAGCAACTCTGGGAAGTCATTCAGGAGTTGGTCGCCGGCGGTACCACCCTGCTGCTCACCACCCAGTACCTCGAAGAGGCCGACCGCCTCGCCCACGACATCTGCGTCGTCGACCACGGCAAGGTCATCGCCCGCGGCAGCTCCGACCAGCTCAAAGCCCGCACCGGCGGCGAGCGCGTCGAGGTCGTCGTCCACCAGGGCGACCAGATAGCCCCGGCCCGCGATGTGCTCGCGGGCTTCGGCAAGGGCGAGGTCGCCATCGAGGAGCACACCCGCCGGCTCACCGTCCCGGTCACCGGCGGCGCGAAGCTGCTCGCCGAGGTCATCCGCGAACTCGACACCAGGGGCGTGGAGATCGACGACATCGGCCTGCGCCGCCCCACCCTCGACGACGTCTTCATCTCCCTGACCGGCCACGCGGCGGAGGCTCCGCCGGAAGAGGGCGGAGAGGACGCGGACGTCACGCCCAAGCCCCGCAAGGAGGCCGCGAAGTGAGCGCCATCACCGACACCATGCCCGCACCGCGGGCGCGCGGCGGCATCGGCGGGTCCGTACGGGATTCGCTGGTCGTTGCAAAACGGAACTTGATCCGCATGACCCGGATACCGGAGATGGTGATCTTCGGCCTCATCCAGCCGATAATGTTCGTGGTGCTGTTCAGCTACGTCTTCGGCGGCTCGGTCAACATCGGCGGCACCACGGACGCCGGCGCCTATCGCGAGTTCCTGATGGCCGGCATCTTCGCGCAGACGGTCACCTTCGCGACCGCCGGAGCGGGCGCGGGCATCGCCGACGACATGCACAAGGGCCTCATCGACCGCTTCCGCTCGCTGCCCATGGCGCGCGGCGCGGTCCTGACCGGTCGCACGCTCGCCGACCTCGTGCAGACCACCCTGACCGTCGTCGTCCTCGCGATCGTGGCCCTCCTGGTGGGCTGGCGCATCCACAACGGCCTGCCCAAGATGGTCGGCGCCTTCGCCCTGCTGCTCCTTCTCGGGTACGCGTTCTCCTGGATCGGCGCCCTGATCGGCCTCTCCGTGCGTACCCCCGAGGCGGCCACCTCGGGCGGGCTGATCTGGCTGTTCCCGGTCACCTTCGTGTCCAACGCGTTCGTGAACACCTCGGGCATGACGGCCTGGCTGCGCCACATCGCCGAATGGAACCCGTTCAGCGCGACCGTCCAGGCCTGCCGCACGCTGTTCGGCAACCCGGGCGTGGTCCACTCCGGCGCCTGGCCGATGCAGCACCCGGTCTGGGCCTCGTTGCTCTGGTCGGTCCTGATCATCGTGGTCTTCCGCACGCTGGCGGTCCGCAAGTACCGCTCGGCCACGGCATAGCACGACGAAGCCCCCGGCCGCTCCAAAGCGGCCGGGGGCTTCGCGCTGCGTGCGGGCGTCAGCCGTTGAACGGCTTCGCCGCGAGGATCTTCACCGAGGCCTTCTTGCCGTTGGGCAGCTCGTACTCCGCGTCCTCGCCGACCTTCTTGCCGTTCACGCCCGAGCCGAGCGGCGACTGCGGCGAGTACGTCTCGAAGTCGTCCGAGGCGTATTCGCGGGAGGCCATCAGGAACTGCAGGGTGTCGTCCTCGTCGCCGTCGAAGGCGATCGTGACGAGCATGCCGGGGGCCACCACGCCGTCCGCGGCGGGGGCCTCGCCGACCTTGGCGTGCTCCAGGAGCTGGGTCAGCTGGCGCACCCGGAGCTCCATCTTGCCCTGCTCCTCCTTGGCCGCGTGGTACCCGCCGTTCTCCCGGAGGTCACCCTCCTCACGGGCCGCCGCGATCTTTACGGCGATCTCCGTGCGCGCGGGACCAGACAGGTACTCCAGCTCGGCCTTGAGCTGGTTGTACGCCTCCTGGGTCAGCCAGGTGACGTTGTCGCTGGTCTGGGTCACAGGTGCTCCTCGTCGGTACTGGGAATACAAAGCATCGCCCTACCCACAAGCATGTGCCTTGATGGGTGGGCGAAACCACGAGCCTAACAATTCAGGCGCCGTAGGGGGAGGACATAAACCGCTAGAACTTCATCAACGCAGGTCAGAGCCGGTGCGTCGTCAACTTTGATCAATAACTTGAGCAGTACGGGGCCGAGCCGGGCCCGGTCGGGCTCAGTCGGACTGGCAGCCGACCAGGTCGGCGGCCGTCGCCCGCGAGGTCGTGGTGATCGTGACCACCTTGTCGACCTGCTCGGCCGGCTCGTCGAACCGGAAGTCCGCCCGGCCCACGTCGTCGCCGCTGGTCTGCTGGGCGCGCAGGGTGCAGGTTCCCTTGGCGTCCTTGTCCTTGCGGACCTCCAGGTGCACCTCGACCGAGGTGTCCGAGACGACCTTGAACTTGATCACCTGCGCGGAGAGCGACTGCCCGCCCACGTAGTCGTAACCGATCCAGCCGATCACGCCGAGCACCACGATTCCGAGCACGGCGCCGATGATCTTCAGCTTGCGGTCCGCGCGCTCGTCCGCCGAGCGCCCGTAGCGCCCCTGGGGAAGCTGCTCGCGAACAGCGGCCATGATCGTCCTCCTGCTGGTGGGGGTCGCCGGAATTTTCCGCCCCCCGATTCGGTCACTATAGAAGCCGCCCGTTGCGCCGATCACAGAGGGCGCCGAATTCACTTACTGAGTCACCGAGGATCGAGTCTTGACTGAGCAGCTGCGACTGATGGCCGTCCACGCCCACCCCGACGACGAGTCGAGCAAGGGTGCGGCCACCATGGCGAAGTATGTGTCCGAGGGGGTGGACGTGCTGGTCGTGACCTGCACGGGAGGCGAGCGCGGCTCCATCCTCAACCCCAAGCTCCAGGGCGACAAGTACATCGAGGAGCACATCCACGAGGTCCGCAAGAGAGAGATGGACGAGGCGCGCGAGATCCTCGGCGTGAGCCAGGAGTGGCTCGGCTTCGTCGACTCGGGGCTCCCCGAGGGCGACCCGCTGCCGCCGCTGCCCGAGGGCTGCTTCGCCCTGGAGGACGTCGACGTCGCGGCCGGCCGCCTCGTGCGCTCCATCCGTGACTTCCGTCCGCAGGTCATCACGACCTACGACGAGAACGGCGGATACCCGCACCCCGACCACATCATGACCCACAAGATCACGATGGTGGCCTTCGAGGGCGCGGCCGATACCGAGAAGTACCCCGAGGCCGAGTTCGGCCCGGCCTTCCAGCCGCAGAAGCTCTACTACAACCAGGGCTTCAACAAGCCGCGCACGGTCGCCCTGCACGAGGCGCTGCTCGCCCGCGGCATGGAGTCCCCGTACGGCGAGTGGCTGGAGCGCTGGAAGGAGCTCGACCGCGCCGAGCGCACGCTGACCACGCACGTTCCGTGCGCGGAGTTCTTCGAGATCCGGGACAAGGCGCTGATCGCGCACGCCACCCAGATCGACCCGGACGGCGGCTGGTTCCGCGTGCCGCTCGACCTCCAGAAGGACGTCTGGCCGACCGAGGAGTACGAGCTCGCGAAGTCGCTCGTGGACACTTCCCTCCCCGAGGACGACCTCTTCGCGGGCGTACGCGACAATGCCTGATATGAGCGCAAGCCTCGCAATGACGCACATGGTCCCGCTGGCCGCGGAGATCAACAACGACAAGGTGACGCCGGGTGTCCTCGGCTTCATCGTCTTCGCAGCCCTCGCGCTTGGCGTGTGGATGCTGATGAAGTCGATGAACCGCCACATGGGCAAGGTGGACTTCGAGGAGGCCCCGGACCCGTCCGCGACCACCCCGGCCGCCGCCCCGGGCAAGGGCGCACCGAAGAACGCCTGACCCTCCGGGTCCGCGAAGCGCCCCCGCCGCGCCCGTTCCGGGACGCGGCGGCGGGCGTCGTTCAGCCGTGGCCGAGGCCGTCAGCGCCCGGCCGTCACCGGCACCCCCATGACCTCCCGGGCATGCCGGTCCGGGACCATGCCCAGGTGCCAGGCCTGCCAGCCCGCCTCCAGGGAGATGCCGCGCTCCAGCATGAGCGCGAAGGCCTCCGCGCAGTCCTCCAGCTTGCTGTCGCGGGAGTCGTGCCTGGCGCGCAGGAGCTGGGCCACCTCCTCCTGGGCGACCGCCGTGCCGACGTCCACACCGCCGGCGCCCGCGTACGGCAGCAGCGTGCAGCGCAGGAAGCGGGACCAGTCGCCGCCCCGCCGGTCGTCGTACGAGGCGAACAGCGCGGTCGCCTCGTCGCACAGCGCGAGCGCCGGGCCGGGGCGGTTGTTGCCCGCGTCGATCATCGCGAGCTCCAGACACGTCCAGGCCTCGCCGTGCGCCACCCCGATGCGGTGGAAGTCGGCGCGCGCGTCGACCAGGAGCTGGCGGGCGAAGCCGGAGTTGCGCAGGTTGCCGGTCTGGGCGGCGCGCTGGTCGCGGGTGACCCGGCCCGAGTGGTGGCGGGCGCAGGCCAGCCCGTACACGTCCCGCATCCGCGAGAACATGGTGCGGGCCCGCTCCAGCTCGCGCACCGCCTGGTCGCGGTCGCCGCGCTCCTCCAGGGCCTGGCCCAGGTAGTACAGCGTCCAGGCCTCGCCGCGCGCGTCCTCCTGCTCGCGGTGGCGGGAGAGGGCCTGGCGGAGCTGGTCGACCGCGGCGGACGCGTCGCCGTCGACGAGCCGGGCGCGGGCCAGCTGGGTCATCGCCCAGGCCTCGCCGCGGCCGTCGCGGGTGCGGCCGTACAGGTCGAGCGCGGTACGCAACTCCTCTTCCGCGCGCGGGACTTCACCCATCCGCAGATACAGCTGGCCGAGCTGGAAGTGTGTCCAGGCCTCGCCGTGCAGCGACTCGTTCTCGCGGTGCAGGGCGAGCGCGGTGGCGAGCAGTGTCCGCGCGCCGGACAGGTTGGAGCGGTCGCGCTCGACCGCCGCGAGCGCGTGCAGCGACCAGGCGCGGTCGCCGGAGAGATCCTCGCCGGCCTGGAGGTCGATGGCCTCGCGCAGGCGGGCCGCCGCCTCGGCCAGGTTGCCCTGGTGGTGCAGGGTGATGCCGAGCGAGCACAGGGCGAGCGCCTGGCCCGCCTCGTGCTGGGCCTCGCGGTAGAGGTTGACCACGGACGACAGCGTCGTACGCGCCGTGTCGAGCTCGCCGAGCTGGCGGGCCGCGATGCCGGTGCGCCACTGCACGGAACGGACGAGCAGGCCCTGGTCGACTGCCTGGGTCAGCTCGCTGATCTCGCCGAGGCGGTAGAGGTCGCCGCGCAGCAGGCAGTAGTCGCACAGCGCGCCGAGCAGGCTGAGCACGGCCTCCTGGTCGACGCCCTCGGCCTGGCGCAGGGCGGCCGTGATGAAGCTCGACTCGTCGTCCAGCCAGCGCAGCGCCGCGTCCAGGGAGGCGAAGCCGTGGCCGCCGAACTGGCCGGCCCGCGTCGACATCTTGCCGTCGACCATGCGGCCCACGGCGTCGGCGAGCTCCGCGTAGTTGCGGATGAGGCGTTCCTGCGCGGCCACCCGCTCGGCCTGTTCCTCCTCGTCGGCGAGGCGGGCCTCGGCGAAGGAGCGTACGACGTCGTGCAGCCGGTAGCGGCTGCCGCGCACGTGGTCGATGAGCCCGGCCGTGGCAAGGGCGGTGAGCTGGCGCTGGGCCTCCTGCTCGTCGGCCGCGAGCAGCGACGCGGCGGCCGCCGCCCCGAGCGAGGCCCGGCCCGCGAGCGCCAGGCGGCGCAGGAGGCGGCGGGCCGGCTCGGACTGGTCGGTGTAGCGCAGCCACAGGGCCCGCTCGGCGGGCGCCACCGGGCCGTACGCCGCGAGGTCGGCGGCGAGCGCCCGCGCCGAACGCGGGCCGAGCGAGGACCCGGCGATGCGCAGCGCCAGCGGGAGCCCGCCGCACAACTGCCGTACCAGCTCGGCCGATTCGGCGTCGTAGGGGCTGGGCTCCTTCTCCTCGGCACACTCGCGCAGGAGCTCCTCGGCGCCCGCCGCGTCCAGCGGCTCGACGGCCAGCTGGTGCACCCACGCCGGGAAGTCGGCGGGCAGGTCGAGCGGCCTGGACGAGGTGACGAGCACCAGGCCCTCGGAGCGCTGCGGCACCAGGGTGCACACCTGGTCGGCGTCGTCGGTGTCGTCCAGTACGACGGTGACCGCGAGGCCCGTCAGGTGCTGGTGGTAGAGCTCGGCGAGGCGGCGCACCTGCTGTTCGGGGGACGACCTCTCGCGGAACAGGAGCTGTTCGCGGGGCGCGCCGAGCCGGTTGAGCAGGTGGAGGAGCGCGTCCCGGGTCGGCAGCGGGCTCTCGCCCGACAGGCCGCCGCCGCGCATGTCGACCAGGCACGCGCCGCGGAACTGGTCGCGAAGACCGTGCGCCGCCCGCACCGCGAGGGTGCTGCGGCCCGAGCCCGGCGCGCCGTGCAGGACGACGACCACCGGGCGGGTCTCGGTGGAGGCGCGGGCCGCCTGCACCCACTGGCCGATCCGCGCGAGCTCGGCCCGGCGGCCAGCGAACGGGCCCTGCGGATCGGGCAGATGGCCGAACGACTGCTCAAGGACCGACCGGCGGCGGGCCGCCGCGCTCTTGTCCGTACCGCGCAACTGCGTCGGCACCTTCTTCTGCGGCGGCTTGGGGCTCACCGCGCGCTGCTGGTCCAGGAACGGCCGGATGCCCCGCACCTCAAGGGCCGTCAGCCACTGGAGCCGCAGCTGCTCCAGGCCGCCCGGCTGGCCGAGCGCCCCGGCCCGCCGGTGTGCGGCCGGCACGTGCGAGGCCGTCACCCTGGCGACCGTCCCCGCGGCCCCGGCCACCGCCACGGCCGCCCCGGTGGCCATCGCGCCACCCGCGCCGACCCCGAGCGCGATGTCGACGACCACGGCGGCGACGGCCCCGACGCCCGTGGCCAGTAAGCCGGTTGACCCGCCGTCACGCTTGAACCGGTCGCCGAAGGACAGCTGCCCGGCCGCCGCCTCGTCCAGGGCGTGGGTGTAGGCCGCGTACTCCTCCGCGGCGCTCTGGGCCAGCGCGTCGAGCGCGCCCCGGCCCCGGGAGAGCAAAGCGCTCCCGTCGGACCGCCCGCCGGAGCGCCGTACCTCTTCCTCCACGGCGCGTACCAACAGCCGCTCGGCCTCGGCCCGATGGCTGTCCCGCATGTGCGTCCCCCTCCGAGAGCCCGTCGCCCGCCTACCTGTCCAAGTGTCCAGCGTGACGCGCGTCGGCGCGAGGGAGTCGGCGGATCATCTCCCGTGTGGGGGAGTATGGGGTCATGCCGAACCGCCTCGCCCATGAGACGTCCCCGTACCTCCTGCAGCACGCCGACAATCCGGTCGACTGGTGGCCCTGGTCGCCCGAGGCCTTCGAGGAGGCCCGCGAACGCGGGGTTCCGGTGCTGCTCAGCGTCGGGTACAGCAGCTGCCACTGGTGTCATGTCCTCGCGCACGAATCGTTCGAGGACGAGGTCACGGCGGCCTTCATGAACGAGCACTTCGTGAACGTGAAGGTGGACCGCGAGGAGCGGCCCGACGTCGACGCCGTCTACATGGAGGCGGTGCAGGCGGCGACCGGGCAGGGCGGCTGGCCCATGTCCGTGTTCATGACCCCGGACGGCGAGCCGTTCTACTTCGGTACGTACTTCCCGCCCGAGCCCCGGCACGGCATGCCGTCCTTCCGGCAGGTCCTCGAAGGAGTCCAGGGCGCGTGGGCCAACCGGCGCGAGGAGGTCGCCGAGGTCGCCGAGAAGATCACCCGCGATCTGGCGGCCCGCGAACTGGACCACGGTACGGGCGGGCTGCCCGGCGAGGAGGAGCTCAACCAGGCGCTGCTCGGGATCGTCCGCGAGTACGACCCGGCGAGCGGCTGGCTCGGCAGCGGCGACACCAAGTTCCCGCCGGGCATGGTGATCGAGTTCCTGCTGCGCCACCACGTCCGGACCGGGTCCGAGGGTGCCCTGGAGATGGCCGAGGGCATGTGCGAGGCCATGGCCCGCTCCAGCCTGTACGACCAGCTCGGCGGCGGCTTCCACCGCTACGTACTGCGCCCGCGCCCGGGGGCCGCCCTGGTGCCGCACTTCGAGAAGATGCTGTACGACAACGCCCTGCTGTGCCGGGTGTACGCCCACCTGTGGCGGGTCACCGGCTCGGACCTGGCCCGGCGGGTCGCCCTGGAGACCGCCGACTTCATGGTGCGCGAGCTGCGCACCAACGAGGGCGGCTACGCCTCCGCGCTGGACGCCGACAGCGACGACGGTGCCGGACACCATGTGGAGGGCGCGTTCTATGTGTGGACGCCCGCGCAGCTCGCGGAGGTCCTGGGCGAGCGGGACGGCGAGGCGGCGGCCCGGCACTTCGGGGTGACGGAGGAGGGCACGTTCGAGGAGGGCGCGTCCGTCCTCCAACTGCCGCCGGACGGCGGACCGTTGGACGCATCCTTGTACGAGCGGTTGCTGGCCGCCCGTGAGCTGCGGGAGCGTCCGGGCCGTGACGACAAGCTGGTCGCCGCCTGGAACGGCCTGGCGATCGCGGCGCTCGCCGAGGTGGGCGCGCTGTTCGACCGCCCGGACCTGGTGGAGCGCGCGACGGAGGCGGCGGACGTTCTCGTACGGGTCCACATGGACGACCACGCCCGGCTCGCCCGGACCTCCAAGGACGGTCAAGTGGGCGCGAACAGCGGGGTGTTGGAAGACTACGCGGATGTCGCCGAGGGCTTCCTCGCGCTGGCCGGGGTGACGGGGGAGGGGGTCTGGCTGGAGTTCGCGGGGTTCCTGCTCGACATCGTCCTGGACCAGTTCGTCGGCGAGGAGGGTGTGCTGTACGACACCGCGCACGACGCGGAGAAGCTGATCCGGCGTCCCCAGGACCCGACGGACAACGCGACGCCGTCGGGGTGGACGGCCGCGGCTTCGGCGCTGTTGTCGTACGCGGCGCACACGGGGTCCTCGGCGCACCGGGAGGCGGCGGAGGGGGCGTTGGGGGTGGTCCGGGCGCTCGGGCCGCGGGCGCCGCGCTTCATCGGGTGGGGGCTGGCCGCGGCCTCCGCCGCGCTGGACGGGCCCCGGGAGGTCGCGGTGGTGGGTGCGCCCACCGACCCGCGGACGGGGGCGCTGCACCGGACCGCGCTGCTGGCTTCCGCGCCGGGGGCGGTGGTGGCGGTGGGGATGCCGGGGGGTGCGGAGTTCCCGCTCCTGGCGGACCGGCCTCTGGTGGACGGCGCTCCGGCCGC
This sequence comes from Streptomyces mauvecolor, assembly GCF_039532965.1. Lineage (NCBI taxonomy): Bacteria > Bacillati > Actinomycetota > Actinomycetes > Kitasatosporales > Streptomycetaceae > Streptomyces > Streptomyces mauvecolor. Next base: position 90,852 of record NZ_BAAASQ010000011.1, read on the forward strand.
GTATGTGTGCCGGCGATTCACTTGCGAGGCGCCGGTGACGTCGGCGGATGCGCTGGCGGAGGCCCTGGGTTAGTCCCCGACCCTGCCCCCTTCCCGCTGTGGCACTCTGCGGCTCCGCCGCGTGGCCTCAGGGGGTCGAAGGCCCCCGCGTGCCCAGGGTCAAGCCCTCGCTCAGCGTGGTCATCGTTCGGGCGATCAGGTCCAGGAGGTCGTCCTCGTGGTTGTGTTCCGCCCAGTACACCGTCGTCTCGTGGAGCGCCCCGAGCACCGCCATGGCGAAGACCCGGACCTCCAGGTCCACCCGTTCCCGCCCCGTCCGCTCCGCAAGGGCATCGCACAGCGACCGGCCGGCATCGGCCACCGATTCCATCATGCGGGCCCTCAGCGCCGGGACCTCCGCGATCAGGCGGGTGCGCTGCAGGGTCTCCTCGCGGTCGTGCAGCAGAGAGAGCCGGATCGCCTCGGTGATGATGTGCCGCAGCGATTCCAGCGGGGGCTCCCCGGCGGGCCTGGCCCGCAGCTCCCTCAGCATGATCGGGTCGAACTCGTCGGTGAGGACGATGTCTTCCTTGGTGGGGAAGTAGCGGAACACCGTCGAGGGGGAGACCTCCGCCGCGTCCGCGATCTGCTCGACCGTGGTCGCCTCGTACCCCTGCTCCGCGATCAGCCGGAACGTGGCCCGGCGGATCGCGGTGCGGGTCTTGATCTTCTTGCGTTCGCGCAGGCTCAGCTGCGGCTGGAGGCTCGCCGCAACCGAGTCGACCGGGGCGGCCGGGGCGACCCGGCCGGGGGAAGCGGCGGCGGCTGAGGTGCGGGAGGTGGCGGCCATGCTCGTCATTGTCCTGCATCGCGCGCGGCCGTGACGGTGGGCGCGGCGCCGGTGAAGGGTGCGGGGATGTGGCCTTCGGGGGCCGGAGTCCGGGTTATCCGTGCTGGTAGGCGACGAGCGAGATGCCCACGTAGTGCACGACGAACGCGGCCAGGGTCAGCGAGTGGAACACCTCGTGGAAGCCGAAGAAGCGGGGCGACGGGTTGGGGCGCTTGATGCCGTAGATGATGCCGCCCGCGCTGTAGAGCAGCCCGCCGACGATGACCAGGACGAGCACCGCAATGCCGCCGGCCCGCATGAAGTCGGGCAGGAAGAACACGGCCGCCCAGCCCATCGCCAGATAGCAGGGGGTGTAGAGCCAGCGCGGCGCGCCGATCCAGAACACCCGGAACGCGATGCCGGCCGCCGCGGCCGCCCACACCGCCCACAGCAGGACGCGGCCGGTCGAGCCCGGCAGCAGGAGAAGGGTGAGCGGGGTGTAGGTGCCCGCGATGATGAGGAAGATGTTGGCGTGGTCGAGGCGGCGCAGGATCGCCTCCCCGCGCGGGCCCCAGTTGCCCCGGTGGTAGAGACCGCTGACCCCGAACAGGAGGCAGGCGGTCAGGACGTAGATCCCGCAGGCGATCCGCGCCTTGGTGGAGTCCGCGAGCGCGGTGAGCACCAGGCCCGAGATCAGTACGGCCGGGAACATCCCGGCGTGCAGCCAGCCGCGCATCTTTGGCTTCACCTGTTGTGTCACCGGGTCGATCGCGGGGGCCATCACCTGATCAGTCATGTTCCGCATGCTACCTACGGCCCCGTAGGTTACGGATAGGTACGGCCCGTCACCGAGCGTCCCTCGGCTGTCGGGTAAGTGAACGGCAAATGGCAGTTAAGAAGGCGGTAAGTGGTGATGCTCACGTGAGAGGCCCCCTGGACATATGGGCGAACGACGCGGAAGATCAGATGAGTGCGGTCGGCACCGGATGAGCGCCAAGAGGATCCACGGGGTCAAGCATCCGGGTCGCAGCCCCCACGGGGCGGCAATGAAGTAGTACGTCAACCCCTCCAAAGACCCTCACAAGGAGCGATCGTGGCGCGCGATATCGCGGCTCCCCTCTCTGTCCCCACCAAGCACCAGGAACTGATCTCGTGGGTCAACGAGATCGCGGAACTGACCCAGCCGGACAGTGTGGTCTGGTGCGACGGATCCGAGGCGGAGTACGAGCGCCTGTGCGGGGAGCTCGTTGCCAAGGGCACGTTCAAGAAGCTCGACGAGGCCAAGCGCCCCAACTCCTACTACGCCGCCTCCGACCCCCGAGACGTCGCCCGGGTCGAGGACCGTACCTTCATCTGCTCCGAGGACGAGAAGGACGCCGGGCCGACCAATCACTGGAAGGCCCCGGCCGAGATGAAGGCCATCTTCGCCGGTGAGAAGGGCATCTTCCGCGGGTCGATGCGCGGGCGCACGATGTACGTCGTCCCCTTCTGCATGGGTCCCGTCGGCTCGCCGCTGTCCGCGATCGGCGTCGAGATCACCGACTCCGCCTACGTCGCCGTGTCGATGCGCACCATGACCCGCATGGGACAGCGCGTCCTGGACGAGCTCGGCACCGACGGCTTCTTCGTGAAGGCCGTCCACACCCTCGGCGCCCCGCTGGCCGAGGGCGAGGCCGACGTGCCGTGGCCGTGCAACACCACCAAGTACATCTCGCACTTCCCCGAGACGCGCGAGATCTGGTCGTACGGTTCGGGCTACGGCGGCAACGCCCTGCTCGGCAAGAAGTGCTACGCGCTGCGCATCGCCTCCGTCATGGCGCGCGACGAGGGCTGGCTCGCCGAGCACATGCTCGTCCTCAAGCTGACCCCGCCGAGCGGCGAGCCCAAGTACGTCACCGCGGCCTTCCCGAGCGCCTGCGGCAAGACGAACCTCGCCATGCTGGAGCCGACGATCCCCGGCTGGAAGGTCGAGACGATCGGCGACGACATCGCCTGGATGCGCTTCGGCGAGGACGGCCGGCTGTACGCGATCAACCCCGAGGCCGGCTTCTTCGGCGTCGCGCCCGGCACCGGCGAGCACACCAACGCCAACGCCATGAAGACGATGTGGGGCAACTCCGTCTTCACCAACGTCGCGCTCACCGACGACGGCGACGTGTGGTGGGAGGGCATGACCGAGACGGCGCCCGCGCACCTCACGGACTGGAAGGGCAACGACTGGACGCCCGCGTCCGACACCCCGGCCGCCCACCCCAACGCCCGCTTCACCGTGCCGGCCGGCCAGTGCCCGATCATCGCGCCCGAGTGGGAGGACCCCAAGGGCGTGCCGATCTCGGCGATCCTGTTCGGCGGCCGCCGCGCCTCCGCGGTGCCGCTGGTCACCGAGTCCTTCGACTGGAACCACGGCGTCTTCCTCGGCGCGAACGTGGCCTCCGAGAAGACGGCCGCCGCCGAGGGCAAGGTCGGCGAGCTGCGCCGCGACCCGTTCGCGATGCTGCCGTTCTGCGGCTACAACATGGGCGACTACATGGCCCACTGGGTCAAGGTCGGCGCCACCGCCGATGCCGCCAAGCTGCCGAAGATCTACTACGTGAACTGGTTCCGCAAGAACGACGCGGGCAAGTTCGTGTGGCCCGGCTTCGGCGAGAACAGCCGCGTCCTGAAGTGGATCGTGGAGCGCCTCGAAGGCAAGGCCGAGGGCGTCGAGACCCCGATCGGCATCCTGCCGACGAAGGAGTCCCTGGACACCGACGGCCTGGACCTGCCCGACGCCGACCTCGACTTCCTGCTCAAGGTCGACACCGAGATCTGGCGCGAGGAGGCGGCGCTGGTGCCCGAGCACCTCAACACCTTCGGCGACCACACGCCCAAGGAGCTGTGGGACGAGTACCGCGCCCTGGTGTCCCGCCTCGGCTGACCGCCCCGAAAACCCCCTCCGGTCACGGCCGCCTGTCCTGGCCCGGCCGGAGGTGTTCGCGGCGGGTCGGTTCGACATCCGCCCTGACCTGTGGGGTCACTCGTGACCCGCCGCGTATGAAGGCCGACCCCCGGAGTTCCCTCACGGCTCCGGGGGTCGGCCTTTTTCTCGTACGCAGCCTCAACCGCCTTGTGCGGCTCGGCAGTTGGAGATGTGTGGCACCCGGTCCGCAGACCTCCGCGGCTCGCGGACCGGGGCCGAACGGGGGCCGCTCAGGAGGCGGCGGTGAGGGCGCGGGCCGCCGCGTGGGCGTCCATGCGCCCGGCCGCCAGGATCGCGGCGGCGGTGTCGGCGCGCGAGGCGGCGACGACAAGGGCGCGGCCCGCGAGCGCGTGGGCGCGCGTGTGCAGGGCGTCCGCGTCGGCACCGCTGAGCCCCGCGTGGCGGACCGGCGGCAGACCGCCGCGCAGCCGGGCGATCTGCCGCGCGATGGCGTCCCCGGCCTCGGTGAGCCCGAGTTCGTCGGTGACGGCGAGCAGGGCGGAGAGATGTCCGGCGAGCTGGATGTCCAGCTCGTCCTCGCGGGAGCGGTGCGGGATGGGGGCGTCGTCGGTGGCCATCGTGCTGTGGACCGACTTGGTGCGGATCGGTTCGTACATGGGAATGGCCTCCTGAACGTTTCAGGAAGCCATCCTAGCTTAGATTCTGTCTAAAGTTGAGTCGGGCCCAGCCGAAGGCCGGGTCCAGGGGTTACACCTGGCTGTAGCCCTCCAGGAACTTGCCGATCCGCGTCACCGCGTCCGCCAGGTCCTTCGCGGACGGCAGTGTCACGATGCGGAAGTGGTCGGGCTCGTGCCAGTTGAACCCGGTCCCGTGCACGACCATGATCTTCTCGGCCCGCAGCAGGTCGAGCACCATCTGCCGGTCGTCCTTGATCTTGTAGACCTTCGGGTCGAGACGCGGGAAGAGGTAGAGCGCGCCCTTCGGCTTCACACACGTGACGCCGGGGATCTGCGTGAGCAGCTCGTACGCCGTGTCCCGCTGCTCCAGGAGCCGCCCGCCCGGCAGCACCAGCTGCTCGATCGACTGGCGGCCGCCGAGCGCGGTGGCCACCGCGTGCTGGGACGGCATGTTCGCGCACAGGCGCATGTTCGCGAGGATGGTCAGGCCCTCGATGTACGAGGACGCGTGGGCCTTCGGCCCGCACACCGCCAGCCAGCCGGAGCGGTAGCCGGCCACCCGGTAGTTCTTCGAGAGCCCGTTGAACGTGAGGACCATCAGGTCCGGGGCGATCACCGCGGTCGGGGTGTGGGTGGCGCCGTCGAACAGGATGCGGTCGTAGATCTCGTCCGAGCAGACGACCAGGTTGTGGCGGCGGGCGATCTCGGTGAGCCCGCGCAGCATCTCCTCGTCGTACACCGCACCCGTCGGATTGTTCGGGTTGATGATGACGATGGCCTTGGTCCGGTCGGTGACCTTGCGCTCGATGTCGGCGAGGTCCGGCATCCAGTCGGCCTGCTCGTCGCAGCGGTAGTGCACCGCGGTGCCGCCCGCGAGCGAGACCGAGGCGGTCCACAGCGGGTAGTCCGGCGAGGGGACGAGCACCTCGTCGCCGTCGTCGAGCAGTGCCTGCATCGACATCTGGATCAGCTCGGAGACGCCGTTGCCGAGGTACACGTCCTCGACGCCCAGCTCGATGCCCTTGGTCTGGTAGTGCTGCATCACCGCGCGGCGCGCGGACAGCAGGCCCTTCGCGTCGCCGTAGCCGTGCGCGCCCGCGAGATTGCGGAGGATGTCCTCCAGGATCTCGGGCGGGCACTCGAAGCCGAACGCCGCCGGGTTGCCGGTGTTCAGCTTGAGGATGCGGTGGCCCGCCGCTTCGAGGCGCATGGCCTCTTCGAGCACCGGGCCCCGGATCTCGTAACAGACATTGGCGAGCTTCGTCGACTGGATCACCTGCATGACGGCCACCTTACGGGCGCGTTTCGCGGTGTGCCTCGTGATTTGGGGCCGCCTGGGCGTGAGCCCGCCGGGGCGGGCTTTCATCGCAATGTGCGGGTTGGGTTCGGGCCGGGGGAAGCGGGGTTGTTCGGGGTGGGGGGCTTGGAATGCGGGTGCGGGGGGTGGGGGGTGAGATCTTCCCCACCCCGCCCCTTCCCGAGAGCCTCCGGCGGTTGGAGGGGCGGTGAAGGTCGGTTTCCCGGGGCTGCGCCCCGAACCCCCTGCGGGGACTTCGTCCCCTGCGCCCCTTCCGGGGGGGCTCCGCCCCCAGACCCCGTATCGCGCCTTAAGGGCGCTCGTCCTCAATCGCTGGACGGGCTAGGAGTGGGCTGCCGTCCGCGTCCGTCAGGCACGCAAAGCGCTGCCAGCCCCGGTAGCCAGCCCAGACCCAGCCCCCACACCGCCCCGAACACCGCCCCCGTCGTCGCGTACAGCAGCCAGCCCACCGGCCCCGCGTCCACCATGCGGGCCGCGACCAGGCCGCGCCACGCCCCCGACGCAGCCCCGGCCGCGATCAGAGCGGTCCAGCCGGCCAGGAGGCGGCGGAGGCGGCGAGCCTCGGGGTGCCGGCGCAGGTGGCGGCGCGTGCGCAGAGCCGCCACCGTCACCAGGATCGCCGCCGCGAAGTCCTCGCAGAGGAGCTGTGCCCAGCCCGTGCTCCCCAGGGGGACCGCACGCAGCGAGGGCAGGGCGAACGGGGCGCCGAGTGCGCTCGGGACCAGGGTCGTTCCCTCGTGCGCGGTGAGCGAGGTCAGGACCGGGGCCAGGCCCAGGAGCAGGGCGAGCAGCAGGCAGACCCCGGCGACGGCGGCCACCGCCGGCTCGGTTCCGGGCAGCCGTATCGGCAGACGCGTGAGCTGACGCATGGGCGGACCCTAGGGCACGGAGGGAGCGAAGAGAAGATGCTGAACAAGGCTCAATTATCGCTGTGAACAGGGGTGTTGGGTGCAAGGCCGAGCGCTTAGAGTCCGGCCATGCGGCTACGGGCGATCAGGTGGACGGCGGCGGGCGCGGCACTGGCGGTGGCCGCCGCCCTCCTGGTGGTGGTCGGTCCCGCCGAAGCGGGTTCCGCGCACACCGCCACCGGGCACCGCTGGATCACCGACGACCAGGGCCGCGCCCTCGTCCTGACCGGCCTCAACACCGCGAGCAGCGCCAAGTCCCGGCCCGACGGCCTCCCCTGGATCAAGGAGGCCGACGTACAGCGCGAATCGGATGCGCTGGGCTCCGACTTCGTACGGTTTCTCATTCAGTGGCGCAACGTCGAGCCGAAGCCCGGGCAGTACGACGACGGCTATCTCGCGCAGGTCGCCGAGCGGGTGCGCTGGTACGGGGCGCGCGGCTACCGCGTGATGCTCGACCTGCACCAGGACGTGTACGGGCCGAAGGTGAAGGGCAATGGCGCGCCGGAGTGGGCGACCGAGAACGAGGGGCTGCCGGTCGCCGAGCAGGGCCAGTGGGAGCTCAAGTACATCGAGCCGGGCACAGTGCGGGCCTTCGACAACTTCTGGGGGACGCGCACCGCGAGCCGGGATCTGCGCGCGCATTACGCGGCTGCCTGGGCGCACGTCGCCGCACGGTTCGCCGACGACCCGGCCGTCCTCGGATATGACCTGATGAACGAGCCGTTCGGCGGCAGCGTGCAGGGCCCCGCCTTCGAGGCCGGCCCGCTAGCGGCCCTCTACCGCCAGGCCATCGCCGCCGTCCGCGAGGTCGACCACGACTCCTGGATCTTCGTCGAACCCGAGGCCGTCAGCACCAACTGGGGCCTGCCGAGCGCACTTCCGTATCTGAAGGACCCGCGCGGCGACGGGCAGGACGCCCGCATCGCGTACGCACCGCACCTCTACCCCCTCCCCATGGACCTCGGCGGCGGCTACACGGGGGACGCCGAGAAGTGGGTGGACCGCACGCTCACCTCCTGGCGCGAACAGGCCGAGAAGACCGCCGAGCGGCTCGGCGCCCCCGTCCTGATCGGCGAGTACGGCCTCGACACCACCCTGCCCGGCGCCCTGCGCTACGTGGCCAAGGTGCGGGCCATGGCCGACGGCATGGGCGCGGGCACGGCGTACTGGTCCAACGACCCCGGATCCTGGGCCCCTTGGGACCAGAACCTGAAGCCCACCGCGCTGCTCCCGGTCCTGGACCGCCCGGAACCGAGGGCGATCGCGGGTGACCCCGTCGCGTACGCGTGGGACGAGCCGAGCCGCACGCTGTCGGTGAGCTGGCGGCCGGCGGAGGGGGTGCGCGGCGACACGGAGGTGTATCTGCCCGCCCGGTTCTACCCCAGGGGCGGTGTGGTGGCGGGGGACGGGTCGGCAGGGGCGTGGGACGCCAACTCCCGTACGCTGCACCTCACTTCGGGGAGTGGCGGCACGGTATCGGTGCGGATCACCCCGAGGGCGTGAGGGTGTCGCGGGGCGGATTGAGCCACGTACGGCAGGACGGTGTTGTGCCGCGGGCCGGGGTGTTCCTAGCGTCCCGTACGTCCATCCCGGCGCGCATCAGGAGGCAGTGGCCATGACCGACCGGTCCCATGGGCGGCTGCGGTGGCGGGGGCTGCTCGCCGCCGCGCAGCGCGAGTACGACGCGCCGGCTCCCCACTACGACAAGGTGATCGAGCTCCTCGACGAGGTGGTCGGGGCTGCCGCCCCCCGGGCCGCCCGGCGCAGCGCGCGGGCCCTGCAGGCCCTCGCGCTCACCCAGCTCGCCTACTCGGCCGACTACGGCCCCCTGCGTACGGTCTATCTGACGGCGGCGCGCGAACTGTCGACCGGCGCGCTCACCGCACCCCGGGCGTCCGCCGCACCGAGCGGCCCGCCAGCACACCGGTCCGCCTGCCGTCCTCGATGACGAATTTCCCGTCGATCAGGACGTACGGGATGCCGACGGGCAGCGTGCGCGGGGACTCGAAGGTGGAGCCCGCCGCGACCGTGTCCGGGTCGAACAGGACGAGGTCCGCGCGGTAGCCCTCACGGACGAGCCCCCGGTCGGGCAGCCGCAGCCGGGCGGCGGGCCGGGAGGTGAGATGAGCGACGGTCTCCTCGAGTGACATGACGCCCAACTCCCGCGCGTAGTGCCCGAGATAGTGCGGGAACGTGCCGTAGGCGCGGGGGTGCGGCTTGTCCCCCTGGAGGATGCCGTCGCTGCCACCCGTGTGCACGGGGTGCCGCATGATGGCCCGCACGTTCTCCTCGTGGCCGACGTGCTGGAGGATCGTGGACCCGAGCCCGTCGTCGACGAGCAGCCGCCGGGCGGTGGTCCAGGGCGCCTCGCCGCGCCGGGCGGCGGCCTCGGCCACGGTCTTCCCGACACAGTCGGCGAGGCCGGGGTGGCTCACGCCCGAGATCTCGATCGTGCCCCAGTCGATGGGCACGCCGTGGCAGCCGTCCGCGCCGACGACCTCCATGTGATGCCGGATGCGCTCGGCGGTGGCGTCGTCCCGAAGCCGCCCGAGAGTGGCCTCGGGCCCGCCCTCACTGGCCCAACTGGGCAGCATCGCCACGAGAGTCGTGCACCCGGGGGTGTACGGGTAGGTGTCGAGGCTGATGTCCGCCCCGGAGGCGAGGGCGTCGTCGAGCAGGGCGAGCAGCTCGGGAGCCCGGCCCTTGTTCACGCCGAAGTTCATGGTGGCGTGCGCGAGGTGGAGGGAGCACCCGGCGTCCCGGGTGAGCCGCACCATCTCCTCGTACGCTTCGAGGGCGCCGGTGCCGTAGGAGCGGTGGTGGGGGCAGTAGTAGCCGTCGTAGCGCGCGACGACGCGGCAGAGCTCGGTGAGCTCGGAGTCGGTGGCGTACATGCCGGGCGTGTAGGTGAGCCCGGAGGACATGCCGACAGCACCCTCTTCCATGGATGTGGCCACCAACTGGCGCATGTGGTCGAGCTGTTGGCGGGTGGCGGGCCGGTCGTCCCAGCCGACGGCGTACATCCTGACCGTGCCCTGCGGGATGAGATAGGCGGCGTTGACGGCGATGCCGCGGTCGAGGCGGTCGAGGTACTCGCCGACGGTGCGCCAGTCGAAGTCGATGTCGCTGCCGTCGCCGTTCCACCCGGTGATGGCCCGGCGGACCTCGCCGAGCGTGCGGTCGTCGACGGGCGCGTACGAGAGCCCGTCCTGCCCGAGCACCTCCAGGGTGACGCCCTGGGCGGCCTTCGCGCTGTGGTCCGGGTCGCGGAGCAGGGCGAGGTCGGAGTGGGCGTGCATGTCGATGAACCCGGGTGCGAGGGCGAGGCCGTGGGCACGGAGGGTGCGGCGGGCGGTGAGCGGCGGCTCGCCGGGTTTCCTGATCGCGGCGATCCGGCCGTCTGTGATGCCGACGTCGGCGGGGTGGGAGGGGGTGCCGGTGCCGTCGATGACGCGGGCGTCTTGGATTAGGAGGTCCATGCGTGCCTCTCGTGTGAGTCGGGTCTTTTCCCCCACCCCGCCCCTTCCCCTAGACCCTCCGGGGGTGGGTGGGTCGGCTGGTGGGTGGTGCTGGGCCCGGGGCGTGGTCGACAGTCTGCGGGCCGTCGGCGACCCCTCGCGCAGTTCCCCGCGCCCCCAAACCCCGTTTCTGGCTTCGGGCCGTGGGTGGTTGCTCGCGCAGTTCCCCGCGTTCCCTAGAGCCGCCTTCGGCTGCGGGCCGTGCGTGGCTGGTCGCGCAGTTCCCCGCGCCCCTAGCAGGGTTGGTCCCGGCAGGATCGAGCATCTTCAGCCCGCCCGGCTCCTTGCGCACCGCCCTTCCAGGCACTCCCAGCCCGTCCAGCACCTGCCAGCCGCCCGCACAGGCACTCCCAGCCCGTCCGGCGATTGAGGACGAGCGCCCTTAAGGCGCGAACGGGGGTCCGGGGGCGCAGCCCCCGCAGGGGGTCTGGGGCGCAGCCCCAGGGGCCGAGCCATCCAGTCCTGAGCAACGGGCGGGTGGGTGGGCGAACCCCCGGGGTCGGGGGCGGAGCCCCGGGCGGGGCCAGGGTCAGAAGTACGTGCGGATGTAGTCCGACACCGCCCCGTCCCCCGACACCACCGGAATCAACCCCCACTTGTCGAACACCGTGCACGGATGCGAAAGCCCCATCCCCACCCAGTCCCCGACGGACAGCGAAACCCCCTCCGCCGTACGCAGCCACCCGTGCTGATCGGAGAGCCCCGTCACCGAGATGCCCGACGCGGGCCGGACAACCCCGGAAGCCGCATCCCGCACCACCTCCGCCACGGGCAGGTCGAGGTCGTACGCCGCATCCCGCTTCCCCGCGTTCACGAACGCCTGCTCCGGCGAGGGCCGCGACACGACCTGGGCCCAGAGCCGGAAGGCCGGCTGGAGGGCGCCCTCCGAGGGCACCCGGTTGAACGGGGTCAGCTTCCGGTAGTGCCCCGAGTCGTGCGAGACGTACGCCCCGGAGCGGAGCAACTTCAGTACGGGGAGCGACAGTTCGGGGATGGCGGCGAAGGTCTCCGCGACCGAGTCGAACCACGCCGATCCCCCCGCGCTGACCACGATTTCATCGAGGCCGAGCCCCGCGAACCGACCCGCCTTGTCGAAGTCGACCGCCAGCGAGACGATCCGCTCCAGATAGGCCCCCACCCGCGCGGGGTCGGCCTGCGGAACCTCGCCCTCGTACCCTGCGACGCCGACGAGCCGCAGCGTCCCGACGCGGCCCACCGCGTCGGCGACCTCCGCGCACTCCGCCGCCGTACGCACACCCGTCCGCGCGCCGTCGCCCGCGGCGAGCTCGACCACCACGTCCACCGGCCGGGCGGAGCCCCGCAGCGCCTCGTCCATCAGCTCGACCCCGCGTACGGAGTCGACGTAACAGATGAAGCGGAAGGACGGGTCCCGCGACAGCTCCGCGGCGATCCAGCGCAGCGCGGGCGCGTCCACGAGCTCGTTCGCGAGGAAGATCCGCTCGGTCCCGAACGCCCTCGCCACGCGCACCTGGTGGGGCATGGCGAGGGTGATCCCCCAGGCGCCGCGCTCGACCTGGCGGGCGAAGAGCTGCGGCGCCATCGTGGTCTTGCCGTGCGGCGCGAAGGCCAGGCCGTGGCGTTCCGCGTACGTCTCCAGGAGGGCGAGGTTGTGCTCCAGGGACTCCGCGGACAGGGTGAGGACCGGAGTGCTGAAGCCGCCGGTGAAGAGGTCGCGGCGCTGGGCGGCGAGCTCGGCGACGGTGAGCCCGTCCGCGTCCGGCGGCAGCCCCTTGAAGCGGTGGTCGACGCGTTCGGCGCCCAGCGCCGCAAGCCTGTCTTCGCGATCGGTGGCTGCCACGGAAAACCTCACCCTCCTCGGGTGGCGTTGCAGCATCTGCAACACCCATTGCGTATATCGCTCAATGCTGTCTAACATCCGGGCCAACGCCGGGTCAATGACCGGCCTCGGCCGCCCATCAGCGAGGAGCCAGCAGTGACCACCGGATCCCCAGCCGCCGCGGACGACGCCGACACTCCCGTCGACGTCGTCTGCCTCGGCGAGTCCATGGTCACCTTCCTCCCGGCCCGGCCGGGCCGCCTCGCCGATGTTCCCGCGTTCGAGCGGACGATAGGCGGCGCCGAGTCCAACGTGGCCTGCGCGCTCGCGGCGGCCGGGCACCGTGCGAAGTGGGTCGGCCGGGTCGGCTCGGACGGCTTCGGCGACCATCTGGTCGAGGCGATCGGCGCGTACGGGGTCGACGTGAGCGCCGTACGCCGCGACCCGGTGCGGCCCACCGGGATCTACTTCCGCACCGCCGACGACCGGGCGGCCGACGGCCATGAGGTGCTCTACTACCGCGCCGGGTCGGCGGCCTCCGCGATGTCGCCGGCGACCGTGCCGTACCGGGACCTGTGGGGCGGGCGGATCCTGCACCTGTCCGGCATCACGGCCGCGCTCTCCGACGACTGCCTCGCCCTGATGCGCGCCCTCGTCTCCCGCCGTCCCGGCCGCCCCCTCGTCTCGTTCGACGTCAACTACCGGCCGGGGCTGTGGCGGGACGCGGCGGGACCCGCCGTGCTGCTCGAACTGGCCCGGGGGGCGGACGTCGTCTTCGTGGGGGAGGACGAGGCGGAGGAGGCGTGGGGGCTGCGGGGAACCCATGCCATCAGCAATGCGCTGCCGGAGCCGGCCGTCCTGGTCGTGAAGCTGGGCAAGGGCGGGGCCATCGTCTTCGAGAGGGGGCCCGAGGCCACCGAAGGGCTCGGGGACGGCGACGGGGTGGCCACCCTCGTACGTCCTCCCCGTGTCGACGTAGTCGCCCCCGTAGGCGCAGGCGACGCATTCGCCGCCGGGTTTCTCAGTGCCACCCTCCGCGGCCTCCCCGTGCGCGACCGCATCCGGCACGGGCACCTCATGGCGGCCGCCGTGCTCACCGTGCCCGGGGATCTCACCCAGCCGCCGACCCGCGCACACGCCGACCGGCTCGTGGCCCTCGACGACACCGGCTGGGGGAGACTTCGTCTCGGCCCCGGGTGGACGGGGGACGACCAGGAGGTACGTACGCCATGAGTCAGACCGTCGACCGGGCGCTGAGCATCCTGCCGCTGCTCGCGCAGGGCCCCGCCGACCTAGGGCAGGTCGCCGACCGGCTCGGGGTGCACAAGTCCACCGCGCTGCGGCTCCTGCGCACCCTGCACGAGCACGGCCTCGTCTACCGCCAGGAGGACCAGCGCTACCGGCTCGGCGCCCGCCTCTTCGCGCTCGCCCAGGAAGCCGTCGAGAACCTGGACGTACGCGAGATCGCCCACCCCCACCTCGTCGCGCTCAACGAGCGGATCGGGCACACCGTCCACCTCGCCGTGCACGAGGAGGGAGAGGTCCTCTACATCGACAAGGTCGAGAGCCGCTACCCCGTGCGGATGTACTCGCGGATCGGGAAGCCGGTCGCGATCACCGTCGCCGCCGTCGCCAAGCTGCTGCTCGCCGACCTGCCGGAGGCCGAGCGCCGAGCCGTCGCGGAGAAGCTCGACTACCCCACCTACACGTCCCGTTCGACGCCCAACGCCGCCGCCTTCCTCAAGGAGCTGGCGACCGTGCGCGAACAGGGCTGGGCCACCGACCTCGGTGGTCACGAGGAGTCCATCAACTGCATCGGGGCCCCCATCCGCGGTGCGGACGGCCGGGTCGTCGCCGCCATGTCGGTGTCCGCGCCGAACGTCGTCGTCACGGCCGAGGAACTCCTCACCCTGCTTCCCCAGGTGCGCCGCACCGCGGAAGACATCAGCCGCGAGTACTCCGGTACCGCCCCCGACACCCCACCCGCACAAGGAAGTTCCGATGACCGATAAGACCGCCCTCACCCCCGCCACGCACACCACCCCGCCCGCCAAGTTCTCGCACGGCGTGCGGAAGGGGAACATCCTCCAGGTCGCCGGCCAGGTCGGTTTCCTGCCGGCCGTCGAGGGCCGCGCGCCCACCCCGGCCGGGCCCACCCTGCGCGAGCAGACCCTCCAGACCTTCGCCAACGTCAAGGCGATCCTGGAGGAGGGCGGCGCGAGCTGGGACGACGTGATGATGATGCGCGTCTATCTGACGGACGTGGACCACTTCGCGGAGATGAACGAGATCTACAACGCCTACTTCGAGGAGCAGGGGCTCAAGGCGCCCGCATCCGCCCGCACGACCGTGTACGTCGGTCTCCCGGCCGGCCTGCTCATCGAGATCGATGCCCTCGCCGTACTGGACGCGTAATTCCTTGCTGCCCTTAGTCACACCGCTCGACCCGCCGCACGGTGCGGTACCCCGGACCGCCGGGGTGCCGTGCCGCGGTCCCCCCTGCCCTGGAACCCCCCTGCTGTACAACGGAGTTGGCACATGTTGTTCCAAGCTGTCGCGGCCGCCACCCCACCACCCCCCGTCCACACGGGCGGCATCCTGCCCCTCGTCGGCGGCACCGCCGGTCTCCTGACCGTCGCCGTCCTGGGCATCGCCCTGCTGCTCTTCCTGATCATCAAGGTCAGGCTCCAGCCGTTCGTGGCCCTGCTCGCGGTCTCCATAGCCGTCGGCCTCGGCGCGGGCCTGTCGGTGACCGAACTCTTCGGTACGGTCCAGAAGTCCGCCGCCGTCTCGGTCGTCGAGTCCGGCATGGGCGGCATCCTCGGCCATGTGGCGATCATCATCGGGCTCGGCACGATGCTGGGCGCGATCCTCGAAGTCAGCGGCGGCGCCGAGGTGTTGAGCACCCGGCTGCTGAATGTGTTCGGGGAGCGACGCGCCCCCCTGGCCATGGGCCTGACCGGCTTGATCTTCGGCATCCCGGTCTTCTTCGACGTCGGCATCTTCGTCCTCGCGCCCATCGTGTACGCGGCCGCCAAGAGGTCCGGCAAGTCGATCCTGCTGTACTGCATGCCGCTGCTCGCGGGCCTGTCCATGACCCACGCGTTCCTGCCGCCGCACCCCGGCCCGGTGGCCGCGGCCGGCCTGTTCCACGTCTCGCTCGGCTGGGTCATCCTGATGGGCGCCCTGGTCGGCATCCCGTCCGTGCTCGCCGCGTGGGGCTACGCCGCCTGGATCGGCAAGCGGATCTTCGTCGAGGTCCCGCAGGACATGCTGGAGGCCGCCGAGGAGGCGAAGGCCGCCGTCGCCGCCGAACAGCGGGCCGCCGGGGTCACCCCGCGCGAGGAACCGCCACCGCTGGGCGCCGTCCTCGCCATCATCGGCACGCCGCTGATCCTGATCCTGGCCGCCACCTTCTCCTCGATCGCCCTGGACCCCTCCACGCTGCGCTCGGTCCTGGAGTTCTTCGGCAACCCCTTCGTGGCCCTGACCCTCGCCCTCGTCCTCGCCTACTACCTGCTCGGCATCCGGCGCGGCTGGTCCCGCAAGTCCCTCGAAACGGTGTCGACCTCATCCCTCAAGCCGGTCGGCAACATCCTGCTGGTGGTCGGCGCGGGCGGCATCTTCGGCGCGGTCCTGAAGGCCTCGGGCATCGCGGACGCGCTGGCCACCACCTTCAACAACGTAGGCCTCCCGGTCATCCTCCTGGCCTGGCTGATCTCGGTCGTCCTGCGCGTCGCCCAGGGCTCGGCCACGGTGGCGATCGTGACGACGGCCGGCATCGTGGTCCCCCTGGTGGAGGGCTTCGGCTACTCCCAGGCCCACCTGGCCCTGATCATCATGGCGATCTCGGCGGGCTCGATCTTCGCCTCGCACGTGAACGACGGCGGCTTCTGGATGGTGGCCAAGTACTTCGGCATCACGGAACGGGACACCCTGAAGTCCTGGACGGTCCTGGAATCGGTCCTGTCGGTAGCGGGCTTCGCGGTGGCGGCGGTGCTCAGTCTGGTGATCTAGGAGCCCGAGGGGGTGGCCGGTGGGGGTTGCCCGCTACGGGCTGCTTCGGCCATCCCTTCCAGCACGCATACAACTCCTTTTGTCCACTTGCCCGTTGCCCAGTGGACCCTCAACAATGCGCATGACAAAACCGCACTCCTTCATCATCCGAGCACCCTCAAAAAGGGAACCCCCACATGAAGAAGTCCTACGTCGGCGCACTCGGCGCCGTCTGTGCCCTGCTGCTCGCGACCGCGGGCGCGGTGCCCGCCGTCGCGGCTCAGCCCTCCGACAGCAAGGCCCCCGTCAAGGCCGCCCCCGCCAAGGCCGCCGCCAAGGCGGTCAACTTCGCCGGGACCGTGGCGCTGAGCAACTGTTCGGGCTCCGTGATCCGTACGCCCAGCTCGCAGCCGAACGACCCCGCGCTCGTGCTCTCCAACGGGCACTGCCTCGAAAGCGGATTCCCCGCCGCAGGCGAGGTCATCACGGACCAGCCGTCGTCCCGCTCGTTCTCGCTGCTGAACGCGTCGGGGTCCAAGGTCGCCACCCTGCGCGCCACCAAGGTCTCGTACGCCACGATGACCGACACCGACATATCGATCTACCAGCTCAACACGACGTACGCCAAGATCCAGAGCAGCTACGGGATCAGCGCGCTCACCCTCAACGACGCGCACCCGACGCAGGGTTCGGCGATCAAGGTCGTCTCCGGGTACTGGAAGCGGACCTACAGCTGCAACGTGGACGGCTTCGTCTACCGGCTGAAGGAGGGCGACTGGACCTGGAAGGACTCGGTCCGCTACACCTCGTCCTGCAACACCATCGGCGGAACCTCCGGCTCGCCGGTGATCGACACGACCACCGGCAAGGTCGTCGCCGTCAACAACACCGGGAACGAGGACGGCGAGCGGTGCACGGAGAACAACCCGTGCGAGGTCGACGAGAACGGCAACGTGACCGTACGCCAGGGCATCAACTATGCCGAGGAGACGTACATCATCGTTCCCTGCATCGGGGCCGGTAACAAGATCGACCTGACCCGGGCCGGCTGCACGCTGCCCAAGCCGTAAGCGCGCGACAGCAGCGCCGTCCGGGCTTGCGGGCGGCGCTGCTGTCCGTTGCCACCCGTTACGGCAGGGCGTGTACGTGCGGACCCACCGCGTTCGACCAGGCGTTGCCCGAGGACGCGTCCCAGTTGGTGGACCACGTCATCGCGCCGCGCAGGCCCGGGTACGTCTTCGACGGCTTGAACGAGCCGCAGTTCGTGCCCTGGGTCAGGCAGTCGAGCGCCGCGTTCACCACCGACGGCGACACATAGCCGCTGCCCGCGCCGGACGTCGACGCCGGCAGGCCGAGGCCCACCTGCGACGGGTCGAGGCCGCCCTGGAGCTGGATGCAGGCGAGTGCGGTCAGGAAGTCGACCGTGCCCTGCGAGTACACCTTGCCGTCGCAGCCGTTCATCGAGCCGCTGTTGTAGTACTGCATGTTGACGACGGTCAGGATGTCCTTGATGTTGAGCGCCGTCTTGAAGTACTCGTTCGACGGGGACTGCATGTCGATGGTCTGCGGAGCCATCGTGATCACGAGCTTGCTGCCCGCCTTGGCGGAGAGGGACTTCAACGCCTGTGTCATGTAGGTGGAGTTGAGGCCGTTCTCCAGGTCGATGTCGACGCCGTCGAAGCCGTACGTCTGCATCAGCGAGTAGACGGAGTTCGCGAAGTTGTTCGCCGAGGCGGAGTCGCTGACCGAGATCGTGCCGTTCTGGCCGCCGATCGAGATGATCACCGACTTGCCCGCCGCGTGCTTGGCCGCGATGTCCGCCTTGAACTGGTCGACGCTGTAGCCGCCCAGGCCGTTGGTGTCGAGCGTGAAGCTCACCGCGCCCGGCGTCGTGGTGGCGTCCGCGAAGGCGACCGCGATGATGTCGTAGTTCGCCGGCACGTCGCTGATCTTCTGCACGGTCGCGCCGTTGTTGAAGTTCTGCCAGTAGCCGGTCACCGCGTGCTTGGGCACGGTCCCGCCGCCCGGGTTGCCACTGGAGCCGGACGTCGTGCCGGTCACCGCCGCCGACTTCGGGGACTCGCCCGCCGCGTTGGTCGCGGTCACCTGGAACTGGTACGAGGTCGAGGCGCTCAGCCCGGTCACGGTCGCCGAACTGCTCGTCACCGACTGCACCTTGGTGCCGCCCTGGTAGACGTTGTAACCCGTCGCGTTCGACACCGCGCCCCACGACAGGTTCACCGAGGACGAGCTGACCGAGCCGACCGCCAGACCGCCCGGAGCCGCCGGAATCGTCGGCGCGGGGTCGCCGCCCCCGCCGCCGTCGGGTCCGTACACCGAGATGTCGTCGGCGTAGTACGCGGGCTGGCCGTACCAGCCGTGGGTGTAGATCTGCACGGAGGTCGTCGAGGAGCCGGTGGTGAACGTCGTGGACAGCTGGCCGTAGCCGCTGCCGGTGCCCGGCGTCCAGGTCGAGACGTCGGTGGTGCCGGTGCCGCTCGCGCCGAGGTAGACGTAACTGCCCTGCACCCAGGCGCTCAGCGTGTAGGTCGAGTTGGGCTTGACCGCGACGGTCTGCGAACACTGGCCGGTGTCGGAGCCCGACGGCGTCGCCTTGAGGGCGGCGGTTCCGCCGTGCACCGGGGAGGAGACGACCGAGCCGCTGCCGGCCGTGCAGCTCCAGCCGCCGAGGCCCGACTCGAACCCGGCGTTCTTGGCGTTGTTGACATCGGCCGCCGACGCGACGCCGGTGAGCCCGGCTATGGAGAGCGCGCCGGCCGCGGCCACGGCAAGACCGAATCTTGCACGGTTCACTTGCTGCCTCCGGGAGGGGAGTTGGGAGGAGAGGAGGACGTGGGGGAGTGGGGGTGGGGCGTCCTGGTCGCACAACATGGTCCAGACCAATTGGGTTGTCAAGACCTCTGGCGGTGACCCGTACACGGTCCTGCGCCTGGGCTCCCTGTGGCGCTCGCTCGTTCGGCCTTCTGGAGTGAAGGATCAATTCCGGCCGCACGGCTGGCTGACTTTCCACGCAACTCCCGTCCCACGCGCACCAAAACCGGCCGTGGAAGCACACAGGAAAGGAGAAGACGGTTCTCCGGCCGGTAGGTCGTGGATAAAGTGCTGAGGCAGGTGGGAATTGCAGTGATCAGTTGCGGTCGTGGGGGCTCGCACACGCTCGCGCGTCCGAAGGGAACGGGGGCCGCAAGGTGGCGACCGCGATCAGTGAACGGGGGCCCGCGACGTGCCGACCGCGATAGCCGTCACCAGCCCCGACCTGGTGCTGCCGCCGACCGATCCGCAGACGCCGCTCGCGGCGCTGTTCCAGTCGCCGCACGCCCAGCCGCTCGATGCCGCACTCGTCGACATGCACCGCCTCCTGGAACAGCACGGCTATGTCATCGCGTTCTATCCGGCATCAATTGACGCCGCCCATGAACACCGGCTGCATACCGTTCGGTCTCTCCTGGAAACGGATCGGATCACCCTGATCAAATCCGATCTTCCGCCGCTGGGACTCGCCATCCTCGTGCGGCAGTTGAGGCAGCTGTCGGTCTGCGATTTCAGCCCCGGCGTCATCGCCTCGGCGGCCCGGCTGCTCTCCCACTACATCCACGCGGGCGCCGTCCTCAACTCCGTGACCCGCCTGGAGCGCATCCCGGTCGCCCTGACCGCGCACGCCAAGTCCTGGATACCGGGCAGCCAGTTCGCCGTCCTCGCCAACCCCGCCCCACAACTCGTGAAGGTCGGCCCGGCCGGCGCCCTCACCGGGCCCGACTTCGCCTGTCACCTCCTGCTCGCCCGAGGCACCGCCAACGCCGACTGGATCACGGGAACCCTCGCCCCGTCCTGGCAGGTCAAGGCCGTGCAGGAGGCCGCCCTGCCCGCCGACTCGGCCACCTGGTGGGGCACCGGCAAACTGACCGAGTTCGCCGCCTACCTGCCCGACATCTCGGTCCTCTACCAACTCGTCGCCTCCGTACGCCGCGAACAGTGCCGCTGGTGCGCCATGGAGCTCATCGGCGACCGCTGCGGATTCTGCGCCTCGCACCAGCCGCCCGAGGAGGAGTCCGCCGACCCGTACGGCGCCGCCGCCCTCGGTCCCGTCCCCGCCTCCGCCTATCGCGCCCGGCCCCTCACCCGGGCCGAACGCCGCCGCGCCATCGCCCCGGGCCCCTGACCCAACGCGCCTCAAAGGCCCGCCACTTGCCCGCTCTGCCCCACGTCAGCGAACGAGGTCGTACGGTCAATGAACTCCCGCCAGCGCCGCGGCACCATCCTTCTCCTCCTCTCGGTCCTGTGCGCCCTCGGCGCGTTCGCCGGGGTGCTCACGGTGATCAGCGACGTGAACTCCAAGGTGGGGCCGGAGGTGACGGCGTACAAACTCAAGGACGACATCCCCGCCTACACGCCGCTCAAGGCCGACCTGTTCGTGAGGACGAGCATGCCCAAACGGTGGCTCTCGCAGGGCGCGGTCACCGACATCTCCGACGTCAACGGCAAGATGGCCGCCACCCACCTCACCCGCGGCTCGCTGCTCCAGGACGGCATGTTCACCGACCGGCCCCAGCTCAAGCCGGGCGAACAGGAGATCGCCATCATGATCGACGCGGCGACCGGTGTCGCCGGAAAGATCAACGCGAGCGACACGGTCAACATCTTCGCCACCTTCGCCGCCACCAAGCAGGGCGACACCCCCGAGTCCAAGCTCATCGTGGCCAATGCCCGGGTGATCGCCGTGGGTCAGCTGCAGGCGCTCAACCCGGACGCCGCCGCCAAGAATCAGACCACCCAGGCGGTCCCGATCACCTTCGCCCTCTCCACCCTCGACGCCCAACGGGTCGCCTACGCCGAGTCGTTCGCCACCCATGTCCGCCTCGCGCTCGTCGGCCGCGGCAACGGCGACAGCACGATCCCGCCCGGTGACCGTACGTACCGGCTCGAAAAGGACCAGTGAGGTGCGGATGACCACCAGAATCCTTCCGGCCGTCGCCGACGCGGACACCGCGCGCTCCGTCACCACCCTGCTCAGCCAGCTCCCCGACGCCGAACCCGCCGTGCCCGTCGGCGACTCCACCCAGCTCCTCGACACCCTGGCCAGGCTCGCGGCCGAGTCCCTGGACGAGCTCCCCGAGGTAGTCCTGGTCCACGAACGCATCGGCCCTGTTCCGGCCCTGGAGCTGATCCGCGAGGTCGCCCTGCGCTTCCCGGCGGTCGGCGTCGTCCTGATCTCCTCCGACGCCGGGCCCGCGGTCTTCTCCGCCGCCATGGACTCCGGCGCCCGCGGCCTGGTCGCGCTGCCCCTGTCGTACGAGGAGCTCGCGGTCCGCGTCCAGGCGGCGGCCCAGTGGTCCGCGGGCGTACGCCGTCACCTCGGCGCGAGCCTCGACGTCTTCACCGGGCCCGGCGGCACCGTGACCACCGTGACCGGCGCCAAGGGCGGCGTCGGCACCACGCTCGTGGCGGTCCAACTCGCCCTGGCAGCAAGGGCGTCGGGCCGCACCACGGTTCTTCTCGACATGGACCTCCAGGCCGGCGACGTCGCCTCCTACCTCGACGTCCAGTTCCGGCGCTCCATCGCCGACCTCGCCGCGATCACCGACATCTCGCCCCGCGTCCTCGCCGACGCCGTCTTCAACCACGAGAGCGGGCTGGCCCTGCTGCTCGCCCCCGGCGAAGGCGAACGTGGCGAGGAGGTCACCGACCGGGCCGCGCGCCAGATCATCGGCGCGCTGCGCACCCGCTACGAGGCCGTCGTGGTGGACTGCGGCACCCAGATGAACGCGGCCAACGCCGCCGCCGTCGAGACGGCCGACGTGGCGCTGCTCGTCACCACCCCGGACGTGGTGTCCGTACGGGGTGCCAAGCGGACCGTACGGATGTGGGACCGGCTCCAGATCCGCAAGGCCGAGGAGACCACCACGCTGGTCAACCGGCACACCCGGCACACCGAGATCCAGCCCCCGCTCGTCCAGAAGATCACCGGCACCCGGGTCGCCCAGACCGCCATCCCGGCCCACTTCAAGGAGCTCCAGGCCGCCGTCGACGCGGGCCGCCTGCACGACCTCGACAACAAGAGCACGGTGAAGCAGGCCCTGTGGGCGCTGGCCGGCGAACTCGGCCTGCTCAAGGCCCCGGAGGGCAGAGCGAAGGCGCGGGCCGCGCGGGGTTCCGGCCTGGTGCTCAGGCGCAGGGGCTGATGATGAGGCCGATGCGCGGGATGCGTCTTCTACGGATTCCCCGGGGCGAGCGGGACCGGGGGCAGACGGTCATCGAGTTCGTCGGCGTGGTCCCGCTGATCCTGCTGCTTCTGGTCGCGCTGTGGCAGTGCGCCCTGGTCGGCTACACCTTCGTCCTCGCGGGGAACGCGGCGGACGAGGGGGCGCGGGCCGGGGCGGCGGCGGAGGGGGACGCGAACGGCGCGTGCCGGGCGGCGGCCCTGCACGAGCTGCCCTCCGCTTTCCAGGGCGACCCGGCCTGCCATGAGGACGGCGGCATGTACCGGGCCAAGGTCACGCTCAAGATCCCCATCCTGATCCCGGGCGTCCTCAACAGCTTCCCCGTCGACGGCACCGCCGCCCATGTGAAGGAGCGCTGAGCCGTGCGCATCCGTAACCGGAGGAGGGCGGACGACCGGGGTCAAGTCGCCCTGGAATACATCGGGTTCGTGGCCATCCTGCTGCTCGTCGGCCTCGCCGCGATCCAGCTCGGGGTCGCCGCGTACGCCGTGAACCAGGCGGGGACGGGGGCGCGGGCGGCGGCGCGGGCGGCGAGCCTGGACGATCCGAGAGCGGGCGAGGCCCGGCTGGATCCCGTGGCCGCGGGCACGGCCGCGGTCAGCGGCTGGCTCAGTCCGAAGGTCTCGCCGGCCGGGAGCGGCGGGGACGGGGTGACGTACACCGTGACCATCAAGATCCCCAGCGTCATCCCCGGCATCAGCGACTTCGGCACCGCCACCCGCACCTCCACCATGCCGAAGCTTCAGCCCCACACCTGACCCGAGACGACTGGAGACGAGACACATGAGTCTGCGGGCACGCATCGCGGTCCCCGAGGAGACCGGCCCCGGGCGCGAGGACGGCCACCTCGTCGCCTCCTACCGGGCCAAGCTCCTGGAGGAGATCGACCTCGCGGAGATGTCGTCCCTTGCCGCCGCCGAGCGCCGGGCCCGCCTGGAGCGGGTGCTCGGGCACATCATCAGCCGCGAGGGCCCGGTGCTCTCCACGTCCGAGCGGGCCGGGCTGATCCGCCGGGTCGTGGACGAGGCCCTCGGTCTGGGCATCCTCGAACCGCTCCTCGAAGACGCCTCCATCACCGAGATCATGGTCAACGGCCCCGACCAGATCTTCGTCGAGCGCGGCGGCCGGGTGGAGCAACTCCCGCTCCGGTTCGCCTCGCACGAGCAGCTGATGCAGACGATCGAGCGGATCGTGTCGACGGTCAACCGCCGTGTGGACGAGTCGAACCCGATGGTGGACGCCCGGCTTCCGTCCGGCGAGCGCGTCAACGTGATCATCCCGCCGCTGTCCCTGACCGGCGCGACGCTCACCATCCGCCGCTTCCCGAGGTCGTTCACGCTCCAGGAGATGATCACCTTCGGCTCGCTCGACGAGCACATGCTGCTGCTGCTCGCCGGGCTCGTACAGGCCCGGTTCAACGTCATCGTCTCGGGCGCCACCGGCACCGGGAAGACCACGCTCCTCAACGCCCTGTCCGGCCTGATCCCGCCGCACGAGCGCATCATCACCATCGAGGACTCCGCCGAGCTCCAGCTCCAGCAGGCCCATGTCATCCGCCTGGAGTCGCGGCCCCCGAACGTCGAGGGCAAGGGCCACGTCTCCATCCGCGACCTCGTACGCAACTCACTGCGCATGCGGCCCGACCGGATCGTCGTCGGTGAGGTCCGCGGCGGCGAGTCGCTCGACATGCTCCAGGCGATGTCAACCGGCCACGACGGCTCGCTCGCCACCGTCCACGCCAACAGCGCCGAGGACGCGCTGATGCGCCTCCAGACCCTCGCCTCGATGTCGGAGGTCGATGTCCCGTTCGAGGCCCTGCACGACCAGATCAACTCGGCCGTCGACGTCATCGTCCAGCTCACCCGGCACGCGGACGGCGCCCGCAAGATCACCGAGATCGCCGTCCTCGAATCGCACGGCCGTGACCCGTACCGCATCACCACCGTCTGCCGCTTCGACGCCCAGCCGATGGCCGCCGACGGGCGCATCCACGGCCGCTTCCAGTACTTCCCGCTGCCCCGCCGCGTCGCCGACCGCCTCTACCTCGCCAACCAGCCCGTTCCGCAGGCGTACGGGGTGGCCTCAAGCGCCGAACAGCTCGCCGTCCGCCACGCCAACTGATCCGTCACCCGCTGACTGATCCGCCTCACCAGCTGAGTCCGCCACCCGCCAACTGGGTCCGTCACCCGCCAACTGACAGGGAAAGCGCAGATGAACCTCTCCTTCCTCACGCTCGGCGTCACCCTGCTCGCCGGGGTGCTCGCGGTCCTGGGGCTGCGCTCCTACGGGGCGGGCCGCGCCCAGCGCGAAGCCCTCATCGACCGGCTCACCAACCCGGGCGGCCAGCAGACGACCGGCCGGAACCGCCCGTTCCAGGGCCTGGACCGCAGACTGCGCGGTACGACACTGGGCCGCCGCATCGAGCTGAAGCTGGCCGCCACCGGCCTGGACCTGACCCCCGGCGAGTTCTTCGTGTACATGCTGGCCGGGGTGGCCGCCCTGTGGCTGATCGCGGCATCGGTGCTCGCCGCGTTCTTCGGCCCGCTCGCCGGGCTCGCGGGGCTGTGGAGCGCCAACTCGTTCCTCGACTGGCAGCGCCAGAAACGCATCGAGCGCTTCATCAACCAACTGCCCGAACTGTCCCGCATCCTCGCCAACGCCACCCAGGCCGGCCTCGCGCTGCGAACCGCGATCGCCATGGCGGCCGAGGAGATGGAGGCCCCGGCGGGCGAGGAACTGGGCCGGGTCACCGACCGGCTCGCCATGGGCGAGTCCCTCGACGACGCACTCGGCGAACTCGCCGACCGGCTCCCCTCCCGCGAACTGGTCGTCCTGGTGACGACGTTGGTGCTGGCCAACCGCGCGGGCGGCACCGTCGTCAGCTCGCTGCGCAACCTCACCACCACCCTGGAGGAGCGCAAGGAGACCCGGCGAGAGGTGCGCACCACGCTGGCCCAGGTGACGGTCACCGCGTACGCCGTGCCCGGCTTCGGGATCGCGGCGCTGCTCATGCTGAACGCGGTGATGCCCGGCGCGCTGGACCGCATGACGGGCGCCCTGCTCGGCCAGGCGGCGGTGCTGGTCTCGATCGCCCTGTACGCCCTCGGATTCTTCGTGGTCCGCCGCCTGTCCCGTATCGACGTATGACCCCGGGCAGCCGGCTGGAGAGAGGGGAGTGAGCGAGAAATGGGACTGCTCTTCGCGGCTCTGATGGGCCTGAGCGTGTACGGGATGTTCCTCGGCATCCGCATGTACCGGGCCGAGGTGAAGCTCCCGAGCGACCTCTCCGTGGCCCTGGAGGTCGGCGCGACGCGCACCACCGCCGTCGGCTCGGCCGTCGACCGGCTCGGCATGCGTTGGGCGCCGGCCGTGCTGCGGATGATGGGCCCCGAGCGGGTCGGCAGGAAGCGCCGCCAGATCGACCTCGCGGGCAACCCGGGCGGCCTCACCGTCGACCGGTACGCGGCCCGCCGCGCGGTGTACGGGATGCTGGGCGCGGCGGCTGCGCTGATCATGCTGCTGGAAGGGCACTGGATCATCGCCCTGGTGATGGTGGCCTTCGCGCTGTTCTGGGTCGAGGTCGGCATCTGGTCGGCGGTCCGGGTCCGCCGCGACCACATCGAACGCACCCTGCCCGACTTCCTGGACGTACTCGCCGTCGTGGCCAGCGCGGGCCTCGGCTTCCGCCAGGCCCTCGACCGGGTCGCCGACAAGTACGAAGGGCCCTGGGCGGACGAACTGCGCATCACCCTGCGCCAGATGGACATGGGTGTCAGCCGCCGTCAGGCCTTCGAGGAACTGCGCAAGCGCAACGACTCCGAGCAGGTCGCGATGTTCGTGACCGCGCTCCAGCAGGGCGAGGAGCTGGGCGCGCCGATCGTCGACACCCTGATAGCGATCGCCGCCGACATGCGCCGCACGGACGCGCAGAACGCCCGCCGCAAGGCGGCCCGGGCGGTCCCCAAGGCGACCTTCGCGGTGACGACGTTCCTGCTGCCGGGCACGCTGATCCTGCTCAGCGTGGGCTTCGTCTACGGAGCGAACCTGGACTTCGGCGGCTTCCTGGGAGGCCCGAAGTGACCCTCCAACTGACGCTGGCGACAAGGGGGTTGAGAATGCCGCACCTGAACCGCCGCAGGGCGACGGAGGCTCTGCCACCCCCCACTCTCCAGATCAACGCACTCCAGGCGATGTGCCGCCAGGTGTTCGGCTTCCGCCTGGCGATGATCGCGATAGGCGCCCCCTTCGCCCTCGCGGGCGCGGCCAAGGGGGCGCCGGGCCTGCTGGTGGGCGCGGCGGTCCTGGTCACGTTCATGGGCTCGTACGTCCTGTTCCGCGACTGGGAACGCTTCGGCCCGCTGCTCCTGCGCCACCCCTGGCTGCTCGCGGTGGACGCCGTGTTCGGCGCACTCCTGCTGATCACGGCGACCCCGGAGTCGCCCCTCGGCTACGTCACGATCTGTACCCCGCTGCTCGCGGGCCTGGTGTACGGCTGGCGGGGCGCGGGCGTCTTCGCGGGCCTCCAGGTGACGATCCTGACGGTGGTGTACGCGACGGGCCCGAGGCATCAATCAGCCGACGTCTCCGCCCTGTTGCTGCCCGGCTTCTGCGTCATGGCGGGGGCGGTGGGAGTGACGATCCGCAACCTCCTCTTCCGCTTCGGCGCGGCGAGCCAGGCCCTGACGGAGACGAGGGCGCGCCTGGCGGTCGAGGAGGAGCGGGCGCGGCTGGCCCGCGACATGCACGACTCGGTGGCGAAGACGCTGCACGGCCTGGCGCTGGCGGCGGACGGGCTGGCGGCCTCGGCCGACCGGGTGGACCCGGCCACGGTCCGCCGGCAGGCCGAACTCGTGGCCAGGGCGGCACGCAGAGCGGCAGCGGAATCCCGGGAGCTGCTCGCGGACCTGAGGCGGACGCCGGGGGAGGTGGACGTACTGGACGAACTGCGCTTGTCGGTAAAGGACTTCACGCGACGAACGGGATCGGGAGCGGAGTGGAAGACGCTCGGCGACGGCCGGGGGGCGACGGTCCTCCCGGCGGCGGTGGCTCGTCAACTGGTCACGATCGCGAACGAGGCGATGGACAACGCGCACCGGCACGCGGGCCCCGCCCGCATCGCGGTGGAGGCGGGTGTCGAGGGCGGGATGTTCCGCCTGAGCGTCCACGACAACGGCAGGGGCCTGCCGCCCGGCACCACTCTGGACGACCTGAGACGCTCGGGCCACTTCGGCCTGGTGGGCATGGTGGAACGGGCGGCGGCGATCGGGGCGCGGATCAGGGTGGGCCGGGGGACGGCGCCGACGGGCACGGAGGTACGCGTGGAACTCCATGTGGAAGGCGTGCAGTTGCTCGGCAGTCGGATGGCTTCGGGAACTCCATGAGAGGAGAGGTGTCATGCCGGACGGAATGCCGTACGCGATCGGAGTGTGCGACCCGGTGCGTCCGCTGAGGATCGTCGTCGCGGACGACAACCCGGTCGTACGGGCGGGCCTGGTGGCGCTGCTGCACGGCTGCCACGACATCGAGGTGGCGGCGGAGGCGGCGGACGGCCGCGAGGCGTACGAGGCGGCGGTGCGCCACCGCCCGGACGTGATCCTGCTGGACGTCCGCATGCCGGGCGTCGACGGCATAGCGGCGCTGCCGCACCTGGTGGGCCTGGCCCCGGTGATGATGCTGACGTACAGCGGGGAGAGCGAGATCGTGCGGGAGGCGCTGCGGCTCGGGGCTGGGGGCTATCTGGTCCACGGGGAGTTCACCGCGGACGAACTGACCTCGGCGGTACGGGGGATGAGGGAGGGCAGGGCGGTCTTCACCGCCACGGCGGCGAACGCCCTCCTCGCCCACGTACGCGAGCAACCGGACCCGCCGTCTCCCATTTCCGCGCAATCCCTTTCGCAACTGCAACCGGTTGTGGCACAGTCTTCAACTGCACAGCGAGCAGTGTCCATGCGCAACAGGGAAGATTTCAGGCTGAGTTCGCGGGAAGCCGAGGTGATGGAGTTGATCGCGGCGGGCATGAGCAATCAGCACATCGCGGCCACGTGCTTCATCAGCGAGAAGACGGTCAAGAACCACATCAACCGCATCTTCGCCAAGCTGCACGCCACGACCCGCAGCCAGGCGATCGCCCGCTGGCTGGGGGTGTCCGGTGCGTAAGTCCCGCGCTTGGGCCCGGATTTGGGCCCCAGGACCCTCGGCGGCCTCCGGAACCCCGCCTTACGTTCCCGATGACGTACGACGTGACGCCCCAACCGGAGGAGAGCCGCGAAATGCCGCAGGACACGCTGCTGAAGACCGCCGTCGCTGCGCAGGTACGGGTGACCGGCTGGAGGGACACGGCGACCGCCCGCATCCGGCGCCGGTACGCGTCGGCGGACCCGGGCCGGGGCCGGGACCGGGGGCAGACTTCGTTCGAGTATCTGGGGATCATTTTGGTGGTGGTGGCGATTATCGGCGGGATTATGGCGACCGGGATCGGGACATCCATCACGAACAAGATCAAAGAACAGATCGACAAGATCAAGGCCGGCGGCTGATCCCAGACCTGCGCCAGGACCGAGGGCAGGCCTTCCCCATCTATGTGGTGATGGTGGCGGGCCTGCTCTTTCTTGCGTTCGCCTTCTTCGCGGTCGGCCAGGCGTCGGCGACGCGCAACGGGGCCCAGGGGGCGGCGGATTCGGCTGCTCTCGCCGCAGCGCAGCGCGCCCGTGAGGAACTGGGGCCGAAGTTCTTGGTCGCGCTCACGACGCCCGGCGGTCTCGACGACATCTTCAAGGACGGCACCTTTATCGCCCCTGCGCATGACGAGGCGGTGAGTTTCGCTGCGAAGAACCATGCCGACCTCGACCCGCAGGGATGGAATCCTCACCCCGGTGACGTCGGCCAGTTCAAGTTCACTGTGGGCGTCCGGACCCAGTACACCGTGGGCAAGTCGGTGATCCCGGGCACCGAGAACGAGAAGGCAACTGCCCATGCCACGGCGGTGGTGGAGCTTCGATGTGTTCTGCCGCCCGCCAAGGGCAGCGGCAGCGGTCCGAAGCCGCCGCCTCCTCCGGTCACGATCACGTGCGACGGCAAGGACCTGCCCGTGGATCCCAGGCCCGCCCTGGACAAGATCTTCACCGTGAAACTGGTCGACTGACAGCAAGCGACGAGCAGAGGAATGGCACCGATGAGCGTTCGGCATACGTTGAGGGCCCGTAGGGGGGCGGTGGCGGCGGCGATGGCGGTCACCCTGGCGTTGGCTGTCGGCGGATGCGGCGGCGACAGCAAGGACGGCAAGTCGAACGCAGCTAGCAGTGGTTCGCAGTCGAAGTCGGCGTCCTCGGGGGGTGGCCAGCAGCCGGGTTCCTCGTCGCCGAAGTCCGACCCCACGGTCAAGCTCGCGGAGTCCACGGGTCAGGGCGGGATCGTCCTCACCATCAACAGCGTGTCCCGCGATTCGGGCGGATTCGTCACGGTGTCGGGCCAGTTGAAGAACCCTGGATCGGAGAACTTCGTCGACACCTCCGGCTGGGTCGGCACCGAGAAGGACGTGCTGGCCAGCGGCGATTCGGTGGCCGGGGCGACACTCGTCGACAAGGTGGGCAAGAAACGCTATTACGTACTCCGCGACACGGGTGGGAAATGCCTCTGCACGATGGGAATCGTAGGAGTGAAGGCGGGCCAGACCGTCCCCTTCTTCGCCCAATTCCCCGCCCCACCCAACGGCACAAAGGAAGTCGACTTCCAACTGCCCACCTTCCCCACCATGACCGTTCCCGTCTCCGGGTGATCACGCCATGACCAGAACCCGGCACGCAGCCGTAGCGATCGCCGCCGCGCTAGTCCTGGCCGCCGGCGGAACCACCGCGTACGCCGACGAGACGCCGAGCAGCCCCCCACTGCCCGGCACGGAAGCGACGTCCGACCCCTCCATGAAGGTGGACAGCACCTCCCCGAACCTGAAGCTCCCCGAGGGCGGCACGCTCGCGGCGCCGAAGGTGCTCGACATCAAGTCGATCGTCGAGGACCAGGGCGGCGAGGAGCGCCGCTCGGACACCAACACGAGCGTGACGTTCGCGCTGCAGGCGGAGGTGCTGTTCGCGATGGACAGCGCGGCCCTGTCGCCCGACGCGAACGACCGCATCCAGGGCATCGCGGCGGAGATCAAGAAGCAGAAGGCGACCAACGTCCGGGTCTTCGGCTTCACGGACAACCTCGGCACGCACGAGCACGGAGTGGTCCTCTCCAAGCAGCGTGCGGACGCCGTCCAGAAGGCCCTCTCCCTGTCGCTCGGCCCCGACGTGACCTTCGAGATCCGGGGTTACGCCGAGGACTACCCGATCTCGGACAACTCGACGGAGGACGGCCGCAAGAAGAACCGACGGGTGGAGGTCAGTTTCACTCGGAGCAGCGGGTAGAAAAGGGGCCGGGCGCAGTGCCTGGTTATCCTGGCCGCTGAGCGGTGTGTGCGGGACGGTGACGCCACTCCGAATTGTTCTTGGGAGAGGTGATGGTGTGGCCAAGCCTGTACGTGCGGCTATCGGGAATGTGTGGGTCAAGTGCATATTCTGTCAGGGTGATGAGTTTCGGGAACGTGAGGTGAAACTCAACAGCTCAGGTATGGAGTTCATGAACTTCGGCTGGGCGAATGAGTCGGCGAGCGGTCTGATCTGCTGGAATTGCGGCTATGTGCACTTGTTCGTGAACAAAGACCTCAAACTGTACAAACCGAAGAAGGCCGAGAGGTGACGAGGTCACCCTCGTAGGTGCTTGGCGAACGGGACCTTGCCCGTGTCCCGCTCGGAGCACTCAGAGCAGATGGTCCGCCTTTCCGGCCTTGATGTCGCGGATGAGGTTGCGCAGGGCGTCGCGGGTGTCGGTGAGGTAGTGGTCCTCCTGCCCGACGACCGCGATGTACGCGTTGCCGTCACCGTCGACGCCGAGGCGGAAGCAGTTGTTGCCCTCGCCGCAGTACGGCTCTTCCCACTCGATGCGGTTCATGTCGTCCCCTCCTAAAGCTGGCTCGCCACGCGCTGGATGAAGTCGACGGATTCCGTCGCGGGCAGCGCTGCCGCCTCCATCCAGTCCAAGTGGGCCCGGTACTTGGTCAACTGCGCCTCGGCGTGCATGAATTCCGGACCGTGTGCCGAATCCAGTTGGACGGTGTCGAGCTGAGGGACCACGCCCTCGGCGTACAGCAGGGCGTGCCCGGCGCCGGGGAAGGCGCCGCGTTCCACTGGGATGACCCGCAGTTCGATGTGGTCGTGCTCGGACGCGGCGCAGAGGTGGTGGAGTTGTTCGCGGGTCACCTTGCGGCCCCCGAACTGCATGCGCAGCGCAGCCTCGTGGATGTATCCGACGTAGTCGAGCGGAGGATCCTTCTCGAAGACCCGCTGACGCTCGATGCGATGGGTGACTCGCAGCTCCACTTCGAGGCGGGGCAGGGGCGGGATCACCGCGCCGAACACGGCCCGTGCGTACTCCTCGGTGTGCAGGAGGCCTGGGAGGTGGACGGTCTGTGCCGTACGGAGGCGTACGGCGTGCCACTCCAGCTCGGCGATGTCGAGGAGACCCGAGGGCAGCGTGCCGCGATACCGCTCCCACCAGCCGCGCTCCCGTTGTGCCGCGATTTTGGCCAGCGCCTCTGCGTAGCCGACGTCTGCGCACTCGTAGTTGCTCGCGAGCATGCGTACACGTTCGGGGGTGATGGGCCGGATCCCCGACTCCATGTTGGAAACCTTGGTCCGGTCGAGACCGAGCAGCCCGGCCGCGTACTCGGTGGTGGCGCCGGCCGCGGTCCGCATCTTGCGCAACTCGGCGCCGAGTCGCTTCTGGCGTTCGGTAGGGGCAGGGCGCGTCGGCATGCGGGTCAGTCTGCCGTCGTCCGCGTGTGTCGGTCCACTGGTGGGGGCAATTGCCACTGAAGTGGTGGCACGTGTGCCGAAGTTGGCCCTACAGTGGGTAACGAATCAACTACGCAAGCGAGTTGGAAGTGCATCGCGCGAGCCTGCCCGCGTGCTCCTCCCCTGGGAGGGGTGGGCCCGTGCCAGGGAGACAAGCCACTGCTCGCTGCCCCGCCCACCAGCACACGGGAGCCAGAGATGCTCACCACCCGCACCACTGCGGCCTGCCCAGCCGCCCACCCGGCACCGATCGTCTGCCCACCACCCCCGGAGGGGCTGTCACTCAGCCTCACCCTGCCCGGTGAACCGCACTGCGCGGGCATCGCGCGCAGCGCGGTCCGCTCGGCCCTGCACGCTCACGCGCTCGATCCGTTCGCGCCCGAAGTGGTGCTCGCCACGTCCGAACTGGTCGCCGTGGCCGCGTACTTGAACCCCTCCCAGGACCTCTACCTCTCCCTCCGGCATCGCGACAGCGCACTGCGCCTGATCGTGTACGACGCCCATGCC
Source organism: Streptomyces mauvecolor (assembly GCF_039532965.1). Lineage (NCBI taxonomy): Bacteria > Bacillati > Actinomycetota > Actinomycetes > Kitasatosporales > Streptomycetaceae > Streptomyces > Streptomyces mauvecolor. Next base: position 123,428 of record NZ_BAAASQ010000011.1, read on the forward strand.
CGGCACGCCCATCCCCGGCTCGCCACTGCCTGTGACGCCCGACGCCGGGGCGGGCTACGGCTGCTCGCCGCGGTTGTACGGGATTGCGGCGGTGACTGGGGATTCGGCGAATCCCGCGAACCCGGCGGCGGCACCCGGAGCTGGGCGGTGCTGCCGTGCCTCATGAACTGAGGCTGATCGGAGCAGGGCGCAACCGGTCCGGCGCTGAGGCGGCCGGTCCGGGGGCTGCACTCGGCTGATGCCGGGCGCGGCGTAGTGCTGTGGCCGGCTCGGATATGGGCGCCTGTGAAGCCCACGCTGCTCGCGCCTTCCCGGCATGCAGGATGCGCCGCCGCGGCGCTCCCGCTCAGGCCGACCTGCGGCCAGTGCCCAAGTAGGCCGTGACCTGGTGCAATCGCTGCCAGGCTGAGGTATTGGTGCCGTCGCCGAAGGTGAAGTGCAGGGCTGGGCGGGCGGTTGGGCCGAGTTGCGCGGGGGCCAGTTCGGCGAGAGCGCGGCGGGTACGGGCGAGGCCGAGCTCCGCCACCGCGTCGGGGCCGAGGGTGAACGAGAGTGGGATGGACGGCGGCTCATGGTGCGCCGGAGCTGTGAGGTCGGCTCGGGCCGGACGCAGTTCGGTGACCATCGTGGCGAGGTCGTGCCGGTCCGCGAGGGTCTCCGCCAGCTTCGGCAGCGCCTCCAGGGGCGGGCGTTGGCCAGCGGCGTGGCCGACTGCCAGGGTGATGTGTTCCTCGATGCCGGCGCGGGTGTGGGCGATGCGGGTGGTGGCGATGGCCGGTCTCTCGGGAGCGCCGACCGCGACGAGCCAGGTGGGGGTGGAACTTCGTGCCCTGTCGCGGGCTAGATGTATTGATCCGCAGGGTTGTTGACGCGGGTGATGGGCGGGTGTCCGTCGAGTGCGGTGTGGCAGCGGTG